>JAEORN010000167.1 GCA_016840825.1 Candidatus Thorarchaeota archaeon
TGTTTCTGCGATGAGCTACACATGGCGAGGTCCAAAAACAGAGCTGTCTCGTGCGCTGCGAGGATTACGTGATTATGCCCATTCCAGGGGAATGCCCCATGGTCTTAGCCCCAGAGAAGTGTATCTTGAAGACCCAATGTTTGATGAACTGCATGTTGAGATCTTAGCAACATTTCATGATTGGGATAGAAGATTCTCTGATAGTCTCGTTTCAGTTCTAGGCGCAGAACAACGAGCACATATAATGGAAGGATTTGATGAACTTACTCCTCACACTGAGGCAAGTATTCGAGGACAATGGGCAATTGACGCTATCACCAAGCTTGATGCACTTGCAACTGAAGAACAGAAGTATGAGATAATTTCAAGCTGTGCACATGTTCGACCTACAGAAGAGATACAGAAATTGAAGGCAGTATATGATAGGAATAAAGATGTAGATGAGTTCCTAGAGGAATGGGGGAATAGCCTTCCATTCGTTGTGAAGCCATATCGAGAAGGGAATATTATCTATCAGACAAAACCTCCTGCGGATCCCGAAGCATACAAGAAAGCAACAACTCAAGAAGAATTGATCAAGGCAGCGTGTTTCTGTCCAATAGTCAAAGCGACCTTAGACAAGATGCCAAGATCCTTCTGTTATTGTGGAGCTGGTTGGTCACGACAGCTGTATGAAACTGTATTTGGCGAGAAATTGAAAATCGAAATTGCGGAAACAGTTATTGATGGTGGAAAATTGTGCAAGTACGCAATACATCTACCAGACCACTTGGTTCCGAAAAAATAACATATTAAATGCTCCTTTGGAAAGCAATGACTCACAGGTGAGTTGGTGCATAATACGCCGCAAAAGTCGAGTTCATATATCAAAATCACAATCATACCAAAAAAGATCGGGTGATTCATCATTCCTACTATTCTGAACGAGAATTGTTGCACTGGCTGTGGCAACTGTGTAAAGGAGTGTAGATATGGGGTTTACGAAAAGCTCGATGAAAAGCCCCAAGTCGTAAATGTCCAATATTGCAAAGAATGCGGTGAATGTATCAAGGCCTGTGAGAATGGTTGCATCTCGTTCAGGAAAGTCTAAGCCGTGAATAGCTCAGTTTCTGTAAAGCTTGATCCATTCAGAGATTTAAAATCGAAGGCGAATAGTGCTCGTGTGTAGTCCACTGAGCTGGATACCAATTCAGTTTGAGGTATCTCCTCATTCCTGTTGATTGGTTTCGAATGCCAAATTGAGATTGGTGCCCATGGGTCATGTTTCAGATCCTGTTTCAGTTCCTCTTTCTGTTCTTCAGATAATTCTAGAAGTGCGACGAAATCATCAATTTTGTAATTTGATTTAACTTGTCCAAAGAGCACAACAGGCATCTTCTTTTTCTCACCAGTGCTTTCCAAGTAGAAAGATCTGAATGCATATAGCTTTCCTTTGGGCTTAGCTAATGATTCATCGATTGCCGCAATCTTGAGAATCTTCCCTGGTCTTAGTTCACCTAGTGAACTGGTTGGCCAATCTTGTTTCAACCATTCCTTGAAAGACTTCTTAGAAATCCATGCCTGTTTCCATTTCTTGAAGAGATTCCATTTATCAGGAACAACAGATTCAAGGATGATCTCTTCTCGTACCTTTCCCTTGGGTTCTAGGAACAATTTTGTCTTCATGCTCTCAGCACTTGCTCCACGTGGGTCTTGATATGAGGTCTGATAAGGGTTTTTCTGAAAGATGCCATGTTGTCTGAAAGGTAGAAAACATTGCGTATCAATTATTTTCATCTTAATAGAAGTTGCAAATATTGTAGCTTTAAAACTAGAAGCAATACCCTTTTTTCGTCGTTTGTTTTCGTAAATAGAACGGATGAATACACGAGATACTTTATAATAATGAGATAAAAGTAAATCCTGTAGAGCGGAAGTTATCTTTTCTACCAACTGGAAGGAGCGTTGAATTTGGCGGAAAATGAGGTTCGCAGAATAGCTATTAGTTTCACTGCCCTAATGTTAGGCGCAGCTGTATTTCTCTTGAGCACTCCTCCATGGGATACTCCGACATCAGCTACTGCATACTATTCTATTCTGGCGTTTCTTTGCATAACCATAACAGTGGGTTCAAGAAATAGAAATCGTACTGATCCTTCACCTGCACACTCCTTCTTTACAGCTGGGACTCTATATGCATCGCTTGTCTTTGGAGGAGCTGCCATCTTCTATGTTTACAATGATACGTCAGAAGTCACTCATTTGTATTCTTCTGGCGTTTTTCTCAACCTCGTGGCTTTTGCCACGACGGGATTATCAATGCTAGTATACTCGTATCTTCAAAAGAATCCTCCATCAGAGAGTTCGAGATGGAATAATCGCAAATTCCCAATGGTCTTTGTCGTTGTTGGAATTGTGATCTTCATTTCACTTATTTTCGTCACTCGCTCATTGCTTACTGATGCTCTTTTCATTGGCTATGGATATGCAGTTGGATCAGTTGCATTCATCTCCTATTCTCTAGCTTCAATTATACTCTTTAGAGATAGGCGAATTATGAAGAATACACATGACCCGATTCGACTATCCATTTCATTTGCCCTTCTAGGCTTTGCTTGTCTAATCCACATGTGGATTCTTCCATCTCCAAATATCCTGTGGCTTGGATCTATTTCGTTAATGGTAATTGCTTTCATCTATGCCATTGTATCAACTGGCTATTCCTTTCTAATTGATCTAAATGTTAATAGAAACATCGCCTATGCAATCGCATCATCTATTAGTGTACTTGTTGTCCTACCATTTCTTTCCACTCAAATCATTGAAGCATCCCTTTCTATAGGTACCATAACTGAACATGGAGCACCTATGCTGATTCATATTGGTGGAGCCATATTTGCTGCTTCACTGACAATAATCCTTTACAAGACCTCGCAGGATATGAAGAATCTCTATATCTACCCGATAATGGCATTATTTCTCTTCTGGACTATAGCTGAATTTGGTCTCTTTGTTTCTCACTTGGTTACTCCATCTGAAAGTCGCATTCCATATATCAGTGGTAGTATAATCTCAATTGTATTTCTTCTATTAGCAGTTTCACAGATTCTTAATCCCTCAGCGAATCGAATTGCATTGTTTACAAACAGGATGTTTGTGTTATTAGGTGTGCTTTTCGTTGCGATGATCAGTCTGGGCGAAATAATCCAAGCATACCTCTTTGAAATGTATCCACTTCTCTTTACAGGAAAATTTGGCACCGCACTGATGCTAGGCCTCAGCTACATCTCATTGTTCGTATTACTTGATTTCTTCCTCTTATTGTCTGGATTGTCTGGGGGTAAAATAACATTTGATTCTTTAGCTGTTGGAGCGGCCTCGATTTGGCTTGTAATAATTATTATGAAAGCCAACTTCTCTGTGTGGACAATGGGGTATTGGGCTGCAGAAGGAGTTCTGGGAATCTCAGTAGCCATCTTCCCATTGCTTCTCATCTACTACTTTCTTGAACAATATAATCGAAATACACTACTTGAAACTAGTGCGACAATCTATTCATCCTTTCTGACTGATCGCATAGCTACTCACCATTCTAAGGCAATTGATGTACTTGATGGAATGACAAAAGAACCTACACTAGAAGACAAACGTCTTGAACAGATTTCGAAGGCACTTCAAGAGGTGTCGGTAGCTGAAGAGCTCACACAAACAATGTGTTCAGTGCTCCAAGAAGATCGTTTCTCGTCTAGTGTAATGGAACCCATGGATTTGGTTGATATCATTATGGCTGCAGTCCATCGCTTAGGGGAGAAGGACAAAATACTTCCTGATATTAAAAGTAGTAAGAATAGAGGTTCTTGCTATGTAGTTGGTAATTCATTACTAATTGACCTCTTTCATCAGTTATTCGAAGGTGTGATTCAACGCATAGGTAGTATCAGAGGCATCGATCTTACAATCGATCAAGAAGCAGAGGATGTGACACCTTCTTGGCATAGCACACTGACACTTGAGGTAATCTCTCAAGATGCTTCAAAGATGAAATTCCTCTTTGATCGTTACACTCGAGGGGAATGGACAGTGGTCCCTGAGCTTGCATTTGCCTACCGCTTGATTAGGCTGTTTCGTGGATCAATTACAGCAGAGAGCATCATCGGTGCCTCAACCCAGTTATGGTTAATCCTTCGGATTCAGTTGCCTTCAACGCCTGCAATATCGTGAAGGTATCCTCTTGAATAACTAGAACCTCATATACGATACGAAGATATCTTCAGGAAAGACTGCAACTAGATTCTCAGCTGTTTCCTTACTGCAATCAATCTCTCCAAGGTCCCTTAGTAGAGTGGCTGGTGAGATACCTGAGATCACAGACGATAGCTGGAAAGGATTGAGAACAACATCTGGCTGCATGTCAACTCTCTCAACTTCTATTGTTCCTTCCATAGGAACCACCTTGTATGTTCCCTGATTCCAAGGACATTCATCATCCTCTAGCTTGATAATTACAGGATTTGATGATTCCGCAGGAATAGCAATACTTCGACAATATCCCTCAAAATCAATTATCCTCATCATCATAGATCCAAGTATGAAGGATTTACTCCTATGAATACTCTCAAAATAATGCCCGATTGGTGTATCGAGGTCCGCATACCAGAAGATATCATTGACATTCACAGCATAGTTTCTAACTTGCTCAACTATTGAAGGAAATACATCGTCACTTGTATACCTTGTAGCTGCAACGATCAGGTCGTTTCCAGGTCCTGTCTTAACTTTCATAAAGTCAAACCAAGTCGTTCCTACTGGCTTACCATCTCTTTCGAAGAGGAGGAAATGCCCGTGTTCAATCATATCTTCTAGAACTCTTCTGAAATGAAAGAAGCGAGATCCAAAACGGGTCATTGATTTCTCAACATGAATGATCTTCTCAATGTCCTCTGGTCTTGCTTCTCTACATGTTATCGTTGGGTCTGTCTTACCGACTCTAATGTGCTCTTTCTTGAATTCATATTTTGCACGTTTCTCAGCAAGTGCATATCCAAACTGCTCATAGAAAGGCCTGAAGAATGGGTCCAGAATAGAAAGTACGCATCCTTCTTCTCTCATTTTCAGAAATGAAGCATTCATTAATTTCCTGACGAGTCCCTTCCTCCGATAGTGTGGTTCTGTAGCTACAGCCCAGATGCCTCCGAATCTTACTGGTTTGCCTCTGATGACATTATCCTCTGATACAAAGACACATAGATTGGCAACAACTCTTCCATCATCTACTGCGACGTACGCCCAGTCCTTTTTGTCTGGCTGATGCCAATTCTTGATCCAACTTTGTTTGAGTACATCCTCATAGCGTTCAGATGATTCAAAAGCTTTCCATAGTATACGCACTGCTGACTCTCGGTCTTCCTCACGTGCCTCACGTACGTCTATCATAGGCGAGGCACGTTTGGATATATACAAGTCCTTTTCGGATTGCGCCAATCAGAGGAAGATGGAGTCTCCATACCATGGGCCCGATCCAAAGACCACTTCTATGACGTTGTAACCAACACCATTTCCATTATCATTGTACCAGGGAGTCTCGGAGCGGCTATCCTTCACTGATGCCCAGATGAATGCCTCACGCATAGAGATCTTCTCATCGTTGTTGAAATCAGCATCGACGGTGATACCAGGGTCTGCCCAGTGGAAACTAACAAGAGCACACATGAAGTGGAAGACGAACTCGTCCCAATTTCCTTCAGTATCACAACCATAGGATGACTCATCATCCTTGCATGCTGTGAGTATGACTCTATTCTCTGCACTGATGTATTGGATGAATTTGCCTGAGACACATTGTTCCATCACGATGATCATGTGATGACAGGTTATTGAGTCTAGCCAGTCTGACACCTGTCCGTGGGTTAGAGCTCCACTAGAGTCCATAGGTCCCCAGACACTTATACCTCCGCTACCACCATGATTTGTAGTGTAGAAGAACAATGTATCTCTCGCTCCCATCTCGTCACTAAGGATTCCAAAGACTGTATCAAGAGATGCATGAGTCGCTGGATAATCTACTGGGGTGTAGGTGTCCTCTCCTACTCCATCCTTATAGATAACATAGATGTTCTCTGCTGAGTATCCGTGCATTTGCAGAATGAAATACATGTAGATGATATCATTCCAATATCGATAGTAGTCCTTTCCTGGTTTGATTCCACCACTGTAAAGTACAGCATATTTCTCTGCTGTTGGATCAAATAGATGTGGTATTTGATCAAACTCTACGTAAGGATTGATTTGCTCATCGACATAAGGTCCCTGTTCCGTGATCTCGGTTGTAATATCGAAGAATGAATCGCAGCTCATCCCTCGCGTGCCATCCGAGCTATCATGGACAGCCAGTGTCCCTTTGACTGCGATAAGCCTCCCAATACTCTGAGTCAACGTGTCAGGAACCGCCCCTGTAATGACCACATAATTATCAACGTCTAGAGAGTTATTGAAATAGAACATCGGATTCGATACAAGCAGATGATTATCCGCGGCATAGATATAGTACCCAATGAGCGTGACTACCTGCCCAATATATGCATCACTACCTGCGATATCCGCTATCCCCAATGGGGCATCGGAAGCAGGAATTGTATCATCCATATACATGAAGTAATAGACTGTTGCAGCATTTGTGACAATTAAGATAAGCACAAGAGCTATCCAAATCGTTGGTCTGCTAGATTTCGACGATTTACCTTTCTTTGAAATTTCAATCATCCCCATTCTAAAACTGATTAAAGGTAAATGTGGGGAATGACTTGATATAAAACGAATGTATGTTTAAAAAATTAGAACTTCTTTTATTCAATTGATTTTTCTTACATACCTATTTAAACTATGCTTCACGGAGTAGTTCCACAATATTATTTAGGCACCAATCTTCAGAAGGTATGGGGTACTGGCTGGTGAAGAGGGCTGGCTATATTGCAGGATTCATTGTCTTAGTCCTTTTCTTATCAATGTCTTTACCAAATTACATGGAATTCATATCGATTATTGCCTCTTCTTCTTCTTACCTACTGTTCTCTCAGCTAGAATCAACTCTAATCTTATTCTGGTTTTTTGGACTAATCATCTTCGTTGAAATAATCTACAAACAAACGAAATTGAACCTAGAGAAGAAGTATACCAAGAAAGCGTCTATAGAAGGAGTTGAGGTACATAAATAATTCAAATAGGGAGTCGTGACAATTGGCAAGCAACTATCCGGATGAATTGGACATTGATGAAACGCTAGAAGAAGAAGGCAAGGATGAATCGATACCTGATAAGGGTAGCAAGCTTCTCTTTTTGCTGGATATCTTCAGATCTACTTTACGTATTCTAGTGATAGGTTTCGTAATTTTCCTAATTCTAGCATTGCAAAGGATATTCACATTGAATTTTATTCCCTATACATTATCATACTTCTCTGCAACCATTCCTCTTGTGCTTATCATGGTCGTTATAGGAATAGGTATCGTAACATGTTTATTACTTCTGGAGAACAGGCTATCTCACTTGACGTCCTTTCGACGTGTATCTAAGATTGCTTTCTATCTCGATTTTATCTTAACCTCTGTTGTCACTGCGGTTTCACTAACCTTATTTCCGATAACGCTTGATTGGGCTTCTAGTTTGTCCATTTCAATGCAAACGAATATCTTTTGGATCACAGATATCTGGCAAGCATTGTTCCTCATCGTCAGAGACAATGTTGCACAAATTTTCGTCATCGCCAGTTTCGTATTCTTCTATATGTCAGCCTTCTTTCGATTCATTTCGAGATTAGTTGCTTTATTAGACGGGACGAATGCATTCTCTTCTACATACCTGTTTCTATCAGGAAAATACTATGGCTTGGCAACTGCAATATTCCTAGGATTTCTAATTACTGCAACCGAAGACATTCATTCTTCTCCCTATCCAATCTATTTCCTACTAATTCTCTTGCCTTTAGTGCTTGCTCAGCAATATCTCTCCAAGGACTATCTCGAATCAATTCAAGAGGAACGTAATGCAAAGCCAGATTCGCCCCAGGAACGCCTCATAGAATGGTGCGAGTTATCTGTGAAGAGGTCTCACCGATGGCTTGTTTTTACAGTAATATTGATTTCTGCAATTGGTTTCCGTAATTCAATATTGGTCTATGTACTTCCTATTCAAACAGTGTGGACAGAAATGACCATTGCTTTGGTTCTAGTCGCTGGTTTAACTACGGTATATACACTAGTTCGTTACTCGTTAATTCATTTTGGATATCAACTTTCTGCGACAGGAAGAAGGAATAAGTTAGAATCAGCCGCTGATATGATACTGACATCTATTCTGTTAGTGACATTCTTCATCCTCTTTGTGACTGATATTGGACCATTTGCTTGGTCTGACTTCATTTCAAGTTACTTCTATTCTTATGCACAACCTTACTTTTTATCATCATTAGAGGTGTTAATCTTAGCCACCTTATGGCAAGTTTGGATGGTTGTCCTTCTTGTTGCACTTATGATGCGATTGTCAGCTCTAGTTCGATTAGTTATGGGTGGGCGAAACGCAGATCTAGCATTGAAGACACTTTCTCGATCTGGCAAGTTCCTTATCTTCGCAGTAGCTAGTTGGATTGCATTTGAATGGACATTGAATGGAATAGTTATCATCTCTGGGATCTCTTTACTTCAAATCTATGTCCTGTTGAGTTTGATTATCTTGCAGACCGTAATATCTCAACTTAGGTATAAGGAAGCAGGAATGCTTCTTGTTATGGGGGTGGAAGAGTGAACAGGATTCACATCTTCTCAATAGTCTTCATTGTAGTATTGCTCTCAACGCAATCAGCAAGTAGTACATCAAATGTATTTCAGAAGATTGGGGTTCAAAGTATCGATATCGGTATTGATGAGATTGAGCTACTAAATGATCCTCTCCTGAATACGAGTCAGGAGGTTACCCCTATGGGAAATAGCCTATCTTTTAGCTCAGAATATATCCCATCACCTGACGGAGTCACGGAGAATCAGATGCAATTGTCATGGAACCATACAGCCGGATCAAATCTTGATTTCAAGGATTCTGACGATCTTGATTACAATTATCCTGAGTGCAATGATTTCATCTATTTCGAACAGAGCTTTGAATGGTCTTCTGAGAATATTCCTACTATTGTAGAGTACGGAGCTACTTTTCGCGTTAATGTCAGTGGTGATTTTACAAGCAGCAGTACTTTCTTTAGATGGTATATTTGGCTTATCGATTCTTCCAACAACTTTGTTGAGCTATATCATTCCATCCCAACCTATAGCTCATATCTGCTCCACAGATCTTCCAATTTAGCTTCAAGCCAGATATATTCAGCTTGGGGCGGAATGATTGAGGATTCTACTGGTCATCAGGAAGACCCCCAAGATATACTTAGATTCGCAGTAGGTTTGGCTCCCACTTTGGCATTTGAGAATTATACAGATAGTCTAGAGGGTCAGGTAACAGTAACGTTCACTGAACTTACCCTAATTCTATCCCAAGACGGTCTCTATGATTACCTGACTGAACCAGATTACGAATACAAACTTGATTTGGGATATTACAGTCCAGTCTTGATGGATATTGAAGTTGATAATACAGACTCTCTCTATGCGGTTGGTGGAATGGATTCATATCTTTCGGGCCTAACACTCATGAAGTTTGATAGAAATCTGAATCTTGTGTGGGAACGTGGCCTAGGTTATTCGATTGAAACAATAGGATTTGCATTAACAATATCTCCTCAAGGTATAGTCTATGTTGCGGGGTATTCTGAAGATTATTCTCCACCTAGCTCATCACAAGGTCGTGAAATGTTCTTAGCTGGATGGGATTCACTTGGGAACCTAGTGCTGAATTATACATACTCTCTCCCTGGTCTCCTTATTCCTACCGATATTGCTTATTCAGAAGAAGGTTCACTATATATCGCTGGCCGACACTATAATGCTACAACCCATAGAGAGAGTGCCTTTCTTTTGAAAAGTGATCTTTCTGGTGTCCCAATTTGGTATCAAGTGTATGGTTCTTACTTCTATGGTGCAAAAGTAGTTGCCGCTCGAGATGGTACTGCGTATCTGTTGTCAAATTATGGCTATCTTACCGCTTGGAATTCCACCGGCTTTCAAATGTGGAATGGAACAGTATTATTCTCATCATCGATGAGTTTGGATAGCGATGATAATCTCTTTACAGTTCTTCCCTATCTTGGAGGAGACTTGGTCTCAAAATATTATCATAATCAGACTCAAATTTGGAATTCTACTTGGGGTACCTTGGAGAGATACCAAACTGTCTACTATACAGAGCCAATAGAGATAGACACCACCGCTGATGGTATATCTTATGTATTCGGAAGATCCACACTTCCTTATGTAATAAAACGGGGGTTGAATGGTTCCATTGTAAATGTATGGTCGTTCAAAACAGATGCCTCATATCCCTATTCTCATGCATTTGAGCTAGGCGATGGTATCTTCTATATTTTAGGTACATATCGGAATTCTACTACTGGAAGATATGTTTCCGCAATTATTGGATTTGAAGATCTTGATGCTCAGAGGTTACAATTGAACAGCACCACATTTTCTGTACTTATCGTAAGTATCTCAACAACTGGACTTTGCATAATCATCATTCTTGGTATTGAGAGAAACTTGTCTGGGAAATTAAAGGGGTTCCGTGTTTCTATGAAGAGGCATACTCCTGATTCAATGGAGGTTGAAGGATGATGAATTGTAAAAGACGAAAGACCGCATTGTCATTGATGTTGCTTTTCCTATTTTCCTACTTGGTTTTATTTTCAGAACAGTCCTTGGCATCGCCGGTGAAGTTGAATTCTATGCCTAATGTATCGGTATCTGATTTGGTAGCGCATGATCCAATCTCCATTTTTGGTGATTATAATCTAAGCATAGCAGGTTGGTCCGGGAGTGGTACAGAGAGTGATCCCTATATTATTGAGAATCTCGAAATCGATAACACTGTAGGGAACTCAATCAGTATTACTGATACCACTCTATACTTTGAAATAAGAAATTGCTTGCTAAGAGGGTATTCCTATCAATACTCTGGCATTCGCTTCTATAATGTGACTAATGCACTAGTGGATAACTGCACTATTGACGATAAGTACTATGGAATCTACACAGAAATCACTAGAAATTGCACGATTACAAACAACAGCTTTCTTGATTGTTACAGATCCATTTCCATGACCTACTATTCACATGGGAATATAATCTCCCACAATCGATTTACTGATGCAAGGTACGCGATTTTCATTGAGAGGTCAAACAATGTCACATTATCTTTCAACGATATTCATCTCACATATGGCTACGGGATTAGATGTGAGTTATGCGATTACCTTGTGATACTGAATAATACGCTTGACACTCTCTCTGAATATGATTACTACGGTATTACCATAGATGACGGTTATGAATTTGTGCTATCGAATAATACAGTTGATGATTCGTTCATTGGAGGTGCTTATGTTTCATATAGCTATGAAGGAACCATAAGTCATAATTATCTAGGCCGAGGTCTCAGGATATACGGAGGCTATTACTACCAATCTCTCAATCTGAATGTTATAGATAATCGAATCCGTAATGGAATGGTTGGATACTTTGAGAGTGCTAATAGCGTAGCAATCAATGCAGAGGACTATAATCAGATTCTTGCTATCAATTGTCAGAATCTCTCTATTATAGATTATTCATCATCTGGCATAACATTTCCCATCTCTCTCCAGTATTGTTTTAATTGTTCCATACTCAGTGCAGACATCTCTGATTGCTGGAATGCAGCTTGTGAGCTCTATTATTCTGATAATTGCAGTATCATTTCGAGTACATTAGCTAATTTCACTGGGAACGGAGTACTCAATTACTATTCAAACAATGTGAATATTTCTGGTAATGATATATCTGAATATCATGCATCCTCTGGTGCTATTAATGTGTTATCTTCCGATTATGTGAATATCGAAGAAAACTACATTCATGATGGGGAACGTATCGGTATCAATATACGGTATTCAAACGCAATTATATCTTCGAATGACTTGCAATGTGAGAATTATGCGGATCTAACAATGGAAGAAGCATACGACTGTATTGTTACTGATAATGACATGATTACAGGAATTTCTATCCAAGGAAACGATTACTCATCATGGATACATACATTCAGTAATAATCTGATTTCTGGAAAGGAATTCGGATACTTCAGGGACTCTCAGGATGCATTGATTGAGATTGATGAGTATTATCAATTAGTCCTCGTAAACATGAGTAGACCAATCATCACATGTGAAGATTTGGATGCTAGTATCCACTCCCTCTCTATGTTCCAATGTCCTTCGTTTATTGTTGACAATATCCAAGTTAGTGATGATGCGTTTCTGGGATCCTATATCTATCAATCTCCTAACAGCCTCATTAGTGAAATTGAATATGTTTGCAAAGCGGAACTACAAATATACGGATGTGAAAATTGCACGATAACTAGGTCATCCTTCAATAATAGCATGGATTATGGCTTGTATATCTATTACTCCGATAATACAACGATTGATTCTTGCATTCTCGCTTCTAATCAATTTGGTCTATATCTAGCATATAGCGTTAATTGTACCATCGAAGATTCAATCTTTCTCTATAATTACTACTACGGAATATACCTCTCGTACGGAGTCGAGTTTTGCCAGGTATTCGGGAATAAGATTGGCTGGAACGGGTATAATGCACGTGATTATGGTAGCAATAATACGTGGGATGATGGATATGGCCTTGGTAATTTCTGGCATGATTATGAGGGGAGTGGGGTGTATCAGATCAGTGGTCCTGCAGGGAGTGTAGATAGGTTTCCCATTCTTCTTGAGGAGTTTGAGCCCTCAACACCAACAACCACAATTACAATACCTACTGGTTATACAGATACCGATTTCACACCAATAAGTCCATTTCTTCCACCCTCTCAGACAACAGGTTCAGATGTATGGTATCATCAGCAAATCTTGGGGATACCACTACTAACTCTTGCAGGAGGCCTAGCTGGAGTTCTATCGTTCCTAATGGTAGTAATACTTCTATCAAAGAAGAGATAGTGTGTCAAATATACACAATAGAAGAGGAATGCTAGGTTGTTCCTTCGTTTATGGAGATTCACTCAGCTTTCGTGAATCCCTCATCGATTTTCTCCTGCAATCTACTCTCAATGAATTGCTGAGCTTCTGCTGAGGAAGAAAACTCTCTCGATGCCCTAATACCTTTTGATCCAAGTTTACCAAAAATAATCGTGACTGTCCCATACACTCTTTCAGCTTGCCAGAATTCTGGTACACCTGACTCAGGACTGCTATGTTCATATCTGCCAGTGCGATATTCTTTCATAGACATATTCAGATTGTCCTCAAATTATAATCTCGAATTGCAATATAAAACATGATGCTAGATAGAGTTATTCTCTCTGTATACTAGACAGTTCTAGCAATTGCAGTCAGTCTGAATGAGTTCTCTTTCGATTCCTCAAAGGTGTGGTTCTCGAAGATACCTAATGGTTCAAAGCTATTTCTCATCAGAATTGATTGCATTTCTCTGGGCGAATACACACGCAAGCTATGCGTTTCAAAGAATGAATCAATGAGTTCTTTCCCCGAGAGGACATACCCATCAAAATCGATCTCAATAATATTCGTGTTTGGGTCGAATCTATTTTTACTGAGACGAATGATTTTGATATCTCCTTGCTCTGCCTTCAACCATGATTGATGATTTGGTATGACACCGCGTGTATTCCAAAATTCGAATACAAAGAGTCCTCCTTTGGCTAGATGCTGGTGAATGCATTGCAATGCCTTCTCGATACCATCCTCTTCTGTCACATAGCCCATCGATCCGAAGAAACTGACAGCTAAATCATACTTCCTGCCAAGGTCAAAATCCCTCATATCTGCGACATGATATTCCACGTATTCTCTCTTGGTATTCTTTTCCATAGCCCTCCTAATTTGGCTCTCTGAGAGGTCAATTCCTGTGACCTTGAACCCTCGCACTGATAATTCCATTGCATGGCTACCAGTACCACACCCAATATCCAGTATCGTTTTGATCTTGGAATCCGAATACTTAGAGAGAATACTCTCAAGATAGTCGCAGTCTGCGGAATGGTCATAGAAATCATACATGATATCATACCACTCAGCAAACTTCTCATATTGTGTCATAAGTGGTCATGCAACTTGCTTAGATAATAAATTTTCCAATTCCTTTGTTGGTACATGAATGTACCTGAAATAGTTTTCAAAGAATTCGTACCAAATCAAAGAACAAATATATCTGGCTTCCTAAAAGACAGTAATACTTGTTTGAGGAGAATTTCTTGAGGAGAGGTACCAATCGCGGGTGGCAATTCAAATCAGTCCTTATTGGGGATGGTGCGGTTGGTAAGACATCGATCAGAAAGAGGTACATGGGCGAGGGATTTGTTACATCACATCTTGCAACAATTGGAGTTGATTTCGCAAAGAAAGTAATAAATCGAGATGGATCTGATGTATGGCTCATCATTTGGGACTTAGCTGGTCAACCATCATATGAGAGCGTTCGAAGGCACTATTACATGGGATGTCACAGTATAATCTTAGTCTACTCTGTAATAAGACGCGAATCCTTTGATAATGCTTCCAAATGGCTAGTAGAGGCACACAAGTACATGGGAAAACTTCCTCCCACAGCGATATTAGGAAATAAAATTGACCTCCGGCCATCAAGACCAAAGGATGATGTTGTCAGTACTGAAGAAGGTGAAAGATTTGCACAGATATTTTGCGAACGATTAGATGTTCCTGTAGTATTTCGAGAGACCTCTGCTCTCACAGGAGAGAATATCACTGAGGTCTTTCATGATTTGGTCGAGCTAATGATTAAATTAAATCCTCGGTGAGTGAAGGTTTCATCCTACATTGATTTATTATCCTGTGTATCTACTCTCCTTCATAGATATGCACCCCCTCCTTTCCACATAGCCGTATTTGAGCGGAAGCGTCATATCACTAGTCCGTTGGAGAGAATTAGATGGCCCTAAGCCCAAATCGTTCAAGACAATTCAAGACTGCCCTCATTGGTGATACTGCAGTAGGAAAGACCAGTATCAGACGCAGCTACATGGGTAAGAGCTTTGTATCCTCACACATAGCAACATTGGGAGTTGATTTCGCTCAAAAGAATGTAGAGCATGAGAGTGCTTTCGTGAGGATTACGATTTGGGATTTGGCCGGAGAATATTCGTATGAGAATGTTCGTAAGCTCTATTATCAGGGAACGCACAGTATTATCTTCGTTTATTCAATTGTAGATAGACAATCTTTCAAGAATTCAACTAATTGGTTTACTGAGGTAAATAAGTATTGTAAACCATTGCCACCGGTAGCAATCATTGGAAATAAGATGGATCTTCGTGATTCGAGTTCATCTGAAAATCAAGTAAGCAGAGAGGATGGACTTGAGTTCGCAGAGAAGTTTGCTGAGAAACTCGAAATCCCTGTCATCTTTCAGGAAACATCAGCATTGACTGGAGAAAACATCGAAGAAGTCTTCTACGACCTGATCACAATGATGCTGAATTTAAACCCAGAGATGAGAAAATCAAATCGGTACTAGAGAAAGCCAGATAACCATTTGATTTTCGAGATGAATATGCTTCAATATCTACAAGAATTAAATCAGGCGATTGACATACGTCGGTCTCATAGGCATTATCATCCCCTACCTTTGAAGGATCAGGACAAAGTCAAAATCCAGACAATCATCGATACCCTAGAAGATGTCCCTTTCGAGAGTGATGTTAGGCTCAGTCTGCACCAAGCTGATGAGAGCCAAGAGATTGTATATTTTCGAGGACCGAAACATTTTGTTGCTCTTACTACTGATGAGTCAATACTATCTCAGGCAAAGCTAGGATTCCTAGGAGAACTTATCGTTCTATATGCAGAAAGTCAAGGAATCAGGACATGCTGGATGGGGCATTACAAGAAAAGAACTGTCAATGAAATAGTCAAGAATGATGGATTAGATATTGAACAGAATAAGCTATACTGTATTATCACACTCGGATACATCCCTGAAAAAACAGGTATTATGGATCGAATATCAGAGAAGCGTTTGTCTAAGAAAACGAAAACAGTTGAGGACCTTCTTCATCCAGATTCATTACGTAAGTTTCCAGAATCGATCTATCATGCTTTACAGAAGGCAAACAAAGCTCCTTCTGCTATGAACTCCCAGAAATGGAAATATTGCATTAGTCCAACAGATGCAGGTTATGTTGTAGAGATAGCAAAGCCAGTGGGATATAAACACTTCAAATGGGCATTCTATGATATTGATGTCGGTACCGCTGCAGCACATTTTTGGCTGGGAATGAGGTTTATGGGAATTGATTTGCAAACTCAGGTATATCAGGAAGAAGAGAGGTCTCTCTGGAGATTTTCTCTTGAGAATCAAGCGGATTAATTATCTCAAGAAACATTCCATCGTATTAGCAAAATTCGTTTGGTCATCAATTTGGTGATGCTACATTCCAACAACTAGATATACCTTAACTTTTGTCTAATGTGGACTTGAGGAGCCAAAGCAATCCAATCTATGCAGATAGATGAATAACTGCTTTGATACCTCAGAGAATGCGTTTTGGTTCTCAGCATCCAATTGACTAGGAGGTCACTTGTGATGGGATTCAATAGATCGCAGGATAGGAAATCTCGAAAACGCAAGCTCCAAAGAAAAAGGAAACATAGTGTACATCATGATATCTAATACTAGAAGTATACCAATCTTCCCAGCAAGCATGGAAGTGAATCCATCCATTGATTCAAATGGTGAGCTGAAGAAAAAGGATTTCTCCAGCTCTCTTTTTCTTCTCAGCCTTTAACAAGTGCCCATACTATTCTAAGTATAATATCCATAATTCTCCTCTTCATGGTCTTCAAAGGGATAAGATGATCGTAATGTTTTTCCTGTGTACCTATACATGAGGTCAGCGATAATCCAAGGACCATTCGCAGATTGTATTAACCAAGGATAGTCCATAACATCATCATTGATTGAGGGATTCCATGTGACGCATATCTGATTGTCCTCACCATTCTTTGTGAGGAGGTAAATAACTTGCATTGGATTGTCCAGATTTTGCCATTGATGAGTGATGCACTTGATGTTCTCCCAATCTACTGTTTCAACAAGTACATTCTTCATAAAGCGTCCTTTCTTAATCCCCCTTATCCAAATGATTCCTTTGTTTCCCGCTGCAAAAAGAACTCCATTCTCAGTATCATTATAGTCTCTCAATGATTCTTCTAGAAGAAAAGCTTCTGTTCCTAGATACTTTAACGCTTCATGATGAAGTTCATTGGGATATGGTTTGTCTTGTAGAATCGTATTCAGGTCCAGAATAGCATTCCTAGTGAGACTCAACGGGAGATCCATCAAGTAGAGGGTCTCTTCCTTGCTTCTCACAGGAACTGAATATAATGCAGATTTCTGATGTATATCTCTAATGACTTGAGAGAGAGCTTTTGTACCTTTCATGAATTGATTTTGCACTTGTTCCTTTGATTCGCCTTTTTCTTGTTTCGGGGCTTTTATGGAGATTCTATCTCTTTCATCAATTGTATATCGTCCATAGGAATCTAGCGGTTTTCCCAATATTTCGATTTCATCAGGTTTCTTCGTTTCAATGGACTGTATGCATTCATGAGGGAGCACTCTATGAATCGTGTAGCTTTGAATTCCAGAGGCAGTAGTCTGAACAAGTCTGCGATTAGTCAGAATGAGAAAGCCATTGAGAATCTCTAGTGCAGAGAGTATTGATTCGTTGGGAATAAGGCACTTAATGGCTACTTGGAAATTCGAAATCGCAGGTTGTCTTATTGAATCATCTATAGAGTTCACAAAGAATTCCTCACTGGTATTTTTCAAGCATATCCATCAGTTGCTTCATGGGCGAATCTATTGACTTTATCACAGCTTCAGGATTTGCTTCCTTTAGCTTCTCTTGATATACACCATCAGGCATTTTGATGAAGCCATCCTTTTCCAGGACAATGAACACATTCCAAGGATGTTTCTTAAGTTTCGTAGCGAATTCTTGAATCTTCTTAGATGAAATTGATAATGCTCTATCAATTGAGTCAGAACACTCTGAGCACATATAGAAATAACCAGCAAGTTTGAGGAGTATTTGAGTATCTTTTGTATCATGGAAGATTCCAAGTATAGCATATTGTGCATCATCATCGGACCTCATATCTACACCGCAGGATAGGCATGCTTTTGGCCACCGAAGGGCAATCACATCCTCTCTATTCATCTTTGTTCCAAAACGATACAATCTGAATTCCTCGTAATGAAGCATAGTTATACTCTAAGCTCAGTAAATGTACAATACCGAACTATGAACACCCACATATGACTTCTGATATATTAGATTACGCTATTTCCAACATGCAACCCAATGTTCTGGCGAAACCTCATGCAGAATGGGCTCTTCGTCATCTACACATGAATTACCAACTTCCTGACATCTAGGCCTGAATCTGCATCCAGGTGGTAAGTCGATTGGTGTTGGTGTTTCTCCCGGAAGCATGATTCTTTTCCTTTCAGCATCCGGATTTGGATTCGGCACATTCGAAACGAGTGCTTTTGTATAAGGATGAACTGGATTTTGAATGATCTCTTCCATCGGGCCCATTTCAGCGATACGACCTAGGTACATCACGATGATATGATCGCCAATATACCGAGCTTGTGCGAGATCATGTGTTATGAAAATGTATGTCAGATTGTGCTTCTCTTTCAAGTCCTCCATCAGATTCATGACTTCCGTACGAATGCTCGCGTCAAGCATCGAAACAGGTTCATCCGCGATGATGAGTGAGGGATTCAAGATTAGCGATCTCGCAATGCATACGCGTTGCAATTGTCCACCGCTTAACTCGTGAGTATAACGTTCAGCAAAATCTTCTGCAGGGATTAATCTAACATCTTCAAGAGCAGATAGTATCTTTGCATATAGCTCATCAGGATCTTCAATGATGTTGTGAATGGTAGGTCCTTCACCGATTAGTTGTCTAACTGGAAGTCTTGGATCTAATACCTCAAAGGGATTTTGAAAGATCAGTTGCATCTGCAATCTCAAGAGACTGAGTTCTGCTCTTGTCTTCTCATAGATATTGTCCCCTCTGAAGTAGACATCACCTTCAGTTGGCTCTGTCAGTCGAAGGATAGTACGGGCAAGTGTTGTTTTTCCGCAACCAGACTCGCCAACGATGCAAAGAGAGTCTCCCTCCTTGATCGAGAAAGAAACATCATCTACAGCTCTAACATATTTGTCCTCACTTAGGAATGAGAAAAGACCTCCTCGTACACGAAACCACTTCTTCAGGTTGTGAACTTCAAGTATATTCTCTGATTGAGTCATTGTGCTCCCTCCAAATCTAGTTCCCCTGCAAAATGGCACCTTGAGAAGTGCCCCGACTGTATCTCACGAAATTCAGGAATCTCATTTTTGCATATGGCTTGTGCAAATGGACATCTCGGATGAAACCTGCATCCTGGAGGTGGATTCAGCAGATTTGGAGGTGTTCCGGGAATGAACTCCAATCTCCTCTTGGGACCCAGAACGCTTGGAAAAGCTCCTATCAATTTTGAACCATACGGATGAAGACTGTGATTGAAAACCTCAGATGTCGAACCAAGCTCCACCATATTGCCTGCGTACATGATAGCTGTCTTAGTGCAATTCTCTGCAACGACAGATAGATCATGGGTAATGAAAAGAACACCAAGGTCATATTTTGCCTGGAGTTTCCTTAATAGATCCAGGATTTTATTCTGTACTATCACGTCCAAGGCAGTTACTGGCTCATCTGCTATGATTATCTTAGGATCGCAAGATAGTGCTTGAGCGATGATAGCTCTTTGAAGCATGCCTCCACTAAACTCATGTGGATAGTTCATCATTCGCTTAGGTTCAAGTCCTACCTCATCAAAGAGATCCCCGACTTTCAATTTTGCTTCCATTTTGGAAATCTCATACTTCTCCATCATTACTTCGATAATCTGATTCCCAATACGCAACACAGGATTGAAGGCGTTCATAGCATATTGAAATACTATGGATGCCTCTTTCCATCTGAGCTTTCTCATTTCCTCATTTGATTTCTTTACAAGGTCCTCTCCATCAAGAAAGACCTCCCCATTTACGATTTCGCCATTCTCAGGTAGAATCCGAAGAATGCTATAGGCGGTAGTTGTCTTTCCACAACCTGATTCGCCAGCAATACCTAATGTTTCACGTTTGTCTACTGTGAATGAAACGTCATCCACTGCCTTCACTACTTTATTTCCAAGGTAATAATGAGTGGAGAGTCCGTTCACTTCTAATGTTGCCATTCTATCCTCTCCTCCCTCGTAATCTTGGATTCACAACCTTATCTGCTGCATGACTGACAAAAACAAATCCTAGTGATGTCAATAGGATTAGCAGTCCAGGTGGAATAATCCACCACCAAGCATTATTCAGTAATGCCGCATTCTTATTCGCCCAGTGTAGCATTATTCCCCAGCTCGGTTGTCCGTGAATGTCTACAAATCCTAGGAAAGCGATTCCCGCTTCACCTAATATGGCATTCACCACTCCAAGAATGACATTCGCTAGAATCAAGGGTAATGTGTTGGGGAGGATATGTTTGATGAGAATATATCGATCCGTTGCACCTAAGGCATGTGCTGCTTCAGTAAGGGGCCTCTCTCTAAGAGATAGCGCCTCACTTCTGACCATCCTCGCTGTTCCAGTCCATCCGAGTATTGCAATCACGATGATAACATTTTGCAATCCCTGTCCGAAGAGAACGAGAAAGATTAGCATCAAGGGCAGAGTAGGAAGTGATAGGAATACATCTGTAATTCTCATCAGAAGCGTATCAATGAATCCTCCAAAATAGCCTGAAATAAGACCCACCGTTGTTCCAATAAAAACTGCGACAACACTTGCAGTAAATCCTACCAATAATGAAACCTGAGTTCCATAAATCAAGCGGCTCAAGATATCTTGACCATTCTGATTTGTACCCAGCGGATGTTGTGGTGAGGGGGGCAGCAGTAAGTCTTCACCAATACCTCCTGAGAGCTCACTCCAGTGATATATTAGACCTGCCCAATCTAGTATTGGTGCAATGAGAGCTAGAATTACCATTGCTGAAATGATTCCTAAGCCAACTAATCCCATTGGTTCATTAAGAAACTCGATCCAGAAGGATTCAATATTTTTTCTAAAACCCCATAGTGATTTGATAATCCTAGGTAGCATAAGATATACTGGAAATACAACGAATATGGATACCAGTGAATATCCCCTAAGGACATTATTCAAAGGAATTGTGATTAGTGGTGGTACTATTGTCACACCTATAACCGCACTAGAGAGAAAGATCTCAAGAATCATCCAGAGAAGGAGTACACCAACTATACCTGAACGATAGATTATCATAGTTCTGTCTGAAAGATGTTGCATTTGCTTTGGATCCCATAGGAATAGTACGAAGAAGAATATGATTCCCATACCTACCCCAAATGCAAATGTAGCAAAGATGATGACACCTATCTCTATGAGGAAGTTGAGAACATTACCTACCCTCTTTGTGAAATACCATTTGTTCTTTAGTGAAACGAGTAATGCGACAAGAAAGACAGCAATACCTCCGATTCTAACTGAATCCGTGACAAGTATACTAAGATCTTCATCAAAGCGTGAAATGGTGCTGGCTTGCCAATATGTAATCGAATTAGTGAGCATATCTATAGCAATGATTACCAGTGCTGATAGTATGAGAAAAGCACCTATTGAAACGATTCGAACATGCCACTTCTGCTTCGGTTTAGCTACATCGATAGCATCCGGATAATTGGATACCTGTGAGTCCTCTATTGTCATCATTTCACCTCCTTCAGTACCGAATCCTTGGATCAAGGTATAGATAGAGAATATCCGCGAGCAGATTTGAGAAAATAGTAATCGTTGCTAGGAAAAGAAATATTCCTTGAAGAACAGGATAGTCAACTGATAAGACTGATTGATATGTCAATAGACCAAGACCTGCCCAACTGAATACAAATTCAGTAATCATCGCACCACTGATAAGGTAAGGAAGATTGACAGCGATGACGCTCACCATTGGTAACATGGCATTTCGCATGGCATGGCCATATAGAATGGTTCGTTCTTTCAATCCCTTTGCTCTTGCTGCGAGAATATAGTCTTGGGTAAAGACATCAAGTACAGAATCTCTCATGATGAGATAGAATCCGCCAATAAATGATAGGGTTAGAACAATCCACGGACCAACCATATGGTGCAAGTAGTCTATAGTATAGTCTAAGAAATTGATGTGATTGTAACCTCTGGTGATTGTTCCTGCAAGAGGAATCAAGTTCAATTGGAAACCGAAGACCATTAGCATTAACAGACCTATCCAGAAGACAGGCATCGCGTACGCAATAAGGAATACAACTGTAGAACCTGTATCTATCTTTGTATCTCTACGAGCGGCTGCAATCACTCCAAAAATCATTCCGATGATGATCGATGCAAACATTGATGCTCCCATAAGGATGAATGTGTTCCAAAATCTAAATCCAAAAATCGTTTCCCAAACAGGTTGTCCAAATTGCACGAATGAATATCCTAGGTCACCTTGGAATAATGCCACAAGGTAGTAGACATATTGCTCAGCTAGTGAACGGTCAAGTCCAAATCGTTCGACTATCGCTTGTCTTAGTTCTGGTGGAAGCCCTTGATGAAGGAGAGCTTGTCTTGGATCTCCGGGCATGACCCTGAAGATGATGAAATTCAAGGTGATAATCAAGAACCACACAATTAAGGTTTGACCAAGCCTTTGCAAAATATATCTTCGAGTACCAATTGAGGTCCTTACCGCCAATAGAATCACTCACACTATGAAGTTGATAGGTAAATTTGGTTCCTTAAAAGGGCACTGTATAAAGTAATAGAAAAAAAAGGGAAGAGGGACCATTATAGGTCCCGAATCTGGTTTATGGCTTTCTCTTCATGTAGAGGAATGTTATTACCACACCTACAATGAGGGCACCTGCACTAATTCCGACAACAAGAAGGAGATCTACGCCACCGCCAGGAGTAGTTTCTCCGCCGAATTCAGAATCATACATGAATATCATGGTGCGTGGATTGAATGAAGTGAATGGACCACCAGGTGGGGTCGTGAAGTTCACCCATTCTGCTCTCATAGCATGTGTGTCATCAGACAAGTAGAGTGGTATGTAAGGCTTGTATTCTAGAATATCTGCCTGAACTGCAGCAGCAGCATCTACCACTTCTGATGGAGTAGCACCCATTAGGGCATCAAGATCATCGTCAACACTAGCTACGTTTAGACCATAGCAGTTGTCACCCCAATCAACTATGTTGTCAGAGTGGCATCTCCACCATACATGATCTGGTACAGGCGTTAAGCCATGGCTCATCTCATATGCAATGAAGGCACGAGGCTCTTGGTATATTCCATCATACATAGGACCGTCGTCCATCACGACAACTGAACAATCGATTCCAATATCAGCCAGCTGCAATTTGATTCCAGTACCTGTAGCGACACTGATATCATCCCATGATAGCACCCAAAGATCGAATTCTAATCCATCGAAGAAACCATCATCGTCTGCATCATCATAGGTTGCATTAAGTAAATCAATAGCTGCTTGGATGTCTTGAGCTGGGAATGCACCATCTGGATCGTAATATCCAGGATGGAACTCAGCAGCAATAGAGCTGTTTGTTGGAGTACCAAAGCCCAATCGTCCGATATTCACCAGTTCTTGACGGTCGATAGCTAGAGCAACTGCGTCTCTAACATCTGGGTCATCGAATGGTGCAACAGTCATATTGAATCCTAGGACATAGTCCCACTGTGATACAACACCAGTAACTAGTTGCAGTTCTGGAGCATTCAGAATCGTATTCACATATGAACCAAACACTTCGTAACGCTCAGTGTCAGCAGTGCCTTGCCTCATTGCAAGAATACGAGCATCCTGTCCTAGAACTATATCGATTCTTACTTTCTCAATGTTTGGTAGTTGTCCGATATAGGGATTATCTGGTCCCCACCAATCATCATTTCTTTCCATCTCGATATACTCTTCAGCGACTCTCTCGACAAATTTGAATGGTCCTGAGCCAACATGAGCAGTCATATTATCAGGATCATCCCATCGTGAATCATCAGCTGCAATACCTTCTCTGATATGCTTTGGTAAAATATACATTGAACCCAAGTTATCTACAGCAAAGGCAAACGGCTCATCAAATTCTACAGTGACTACCTGTCCACTTGATGTAATGGAAGTAGTATGCTGGAGAAGCGACCAGTAGTTCGCATCAGCGGGAGCATTCTTGTGGTGATTGAAGGTAAAGACAATGTCTGCTGGTGTCAGAGGAGTTCCGTCATGCCAAGTAACGCCTTCTCTAATTGTGAAGGTGAGTGTTTCACCATCAGCTGATACACTCCAGTCCTCGGCTAGCCACGGAATCTTCTCGAGGTTGTCGTCATACGAGATAAGTGTGTCATATATCAGCATGTCATACCAAGTTGAACGAGCACTCCGAGCGAAAATCGGATTCTGTTCTCCAACGTCAGAAGGATATGCCATGACAAATTCCATGACAGCTGGTTCCTGAGCATAGACAACAGGAGCGCCCATTATTGGCATGAACAAAAGTACTGCTATGATGATATATGCCGCCTTTTTTGTCCGTTTCATAAAATCTCTGTCCTCCAATATGGATCACAGAACAACGAATTGAACCTGACCCTTATTGTGCGTCCTAACTTTTTAAGAAGAAATACTTCTCCTTAAGCGTAATTTGTTATACAATCTACTACTTTAAGCATTCGCATCAGAGTAGTCTTAGAAACTAAAATCCTCTTTCCTTTAACATCTGGAAGCACTTGCTGTTAAGTGAAACCAAGCGAGTTAGTGCTCTTCCAGAAAGCTCTGTATCCTCAATCCTATGAGAGAGTGGATTTTCAAGAATTAACATTCTCTCATTATTCGATTCTTCATTAGTAAATAGAATTACACAGGTTCTTACGAATACTCTTTCTCCTATCTCGATTGAAACTGGACTATCAGATTCGGTCATATTCTGAACAAGAGATATCGCTCTTAGCCATCCATCGGTTATTCTTTTCTCATCAGATAATTTCTCATGTCGACGAATGCCAGAAGGAGACCTGGGAACCAATAGAGATGCTGTTGAGCGATACGGGGAATCAACATTATACAAATCATTTGCCAGTTTGATAGATTCTTCTTGCAGATGCTCCCTTGATTCTAAAAGATTAATGAGAAACTCATGCAACCCGCTCATTTCTGGATTCTCATTAAAAATCTCTGGAGTGTCTATCGTTTCAACATGTGGATATCGTGGCCTCCAAAGGAGTAATTGTTCATTTCTATCTTCGACATAGGGATATAGGATCTCGTCGATCATACTTTGTGCAATTACCTGAGCTTCAGAATCAATGAAATGGACCCTTCGATATGGATGCAAGAATAGTTTTGATATGTTGTAGCCTTCTACGGGTTCTCTCTTTATGACACCTCGTTTTCTAGCATTTCTAGATGCAAAAGAGTCAAGCTTGATTGTGTCAAACTCATACCCCACTAGAACCTTCATCTTTTGGCACCAACTTGTTAGCTATTCAGGTCGTTCCTAAATAAAGAATTATACTTCATTTCTAGAAACAAGATGGAGAGTGATAGGTAGCAACCTATCACATCTCAGTTTAGAGAGTTTCCTTGAACATCTCTACGAATTCTGTGAATTGGTCGATACCCTTCTGCCAGAAATCTTCCTTTGTGATATCGAAGCCAATCTCTGCAGCTAGCTCTCGTGGACTCTTGCTAGATCCTGCTGCGAGCAGGTTCTTTAGTTTTGGAACGAACTCCTTGCCCTGTTCCTTGTAGAGTCTGTACATCGCGAACACAAATAGCTGTGCGTACACGTATGGATAGTTGTAGTAACGGTAGTTTGGAATATAGAAGTGAAGTTTCATCGTCCACCACCACTTATCCTCTGGAATCCACTCTACTGCATCACCAAATATCCTATCTCTTGATTCAAGCCATAGCTTTGAGATAGCCTCTCCATCCAACAACTTATTCTTTTCAATTGCTTCATAGATAGAGGTTTCAAAGAAGACTCGAGCGGAAACTTGGTAGGCTGCGGCTACGAACTCATCGAGAACGATCGCTAGTACTTCCTGCCTTCCTTCGTTGGTTTCAATGGTTGACAAAAGTTTCTCAGTCAGCAGTAGTTCACCAAAGATTGAACCTGTTTCGGCAACGCAGCTGCCAATCTCGTAGTTTGACGGCTTCTGTGCTCTTGTACCTAGGTATGCATGCATCGCATGGCCCAACTCATGAGCAGAGGTATAAATGTCTCCCATTCTTTCGTTGTAGCTTTGAAGGATGTACGCACTCTTACCGTTGAACCATGTTGAACAGAAAGCTCCTGATCTCTTACCGGTACGAACCTCTGCATCGAAGTGTCGCTTCGCATACATCTCGTCCATCCAGATGCCAACTTCATCATCGAAGTCCATATACGAATCAACTACAAGTTTCCTAGCATTTGCCCAAGACCACTTTTTATCGGGGATATTTGGTAATGGAGCTGGAAGGTCCCAATTTCCAAGGATATCCAATCCCATGACTTTTGCCTTAAGCTTCAGATAGTCCTGAACTGTACCAACGTTCTTCTGAATGGCACTCATCAACGCTTGAATAGTTTCTTCGTCGACATCATTGTCTATTAGACTCTGAGTCATAGCACTCGGCCATTTTCTGAGCTTTGTCATCTGCACGTGATCAGAACAGACAGCTTTGATTGCGGATGACCATAGCTGATGGTCTTCGCCTAGTTTGCCAAAAACGACTTCCATTGATCGCCTTCTAATATCCCTGTCAGGACTCTGATATAATCCAGTAATCTCTCCATAGGACATTTCTTTCATCTCTCCCTCGATCTCAATTTTGAAGGTTCGAGAAGACAGCCAATCATTGAAGAGATCCCACCAAGCTTGAATACCATTCCTATCCTTGGTGATAATTGCTTGTTCGACTTCTTCACTCAAGAAGTGGGGGATCCTTCTTACAATTCCCTCAAGATAGTGCTTATACTCAGAAACATCCTCATGACTAACAATCTCTGGTTTTTCGGAGAGGAGTTTTCCAAGCTCAAGATCAACAAACGCAAGGTTTTGACCAAGAAGCATGTACGAGTGTTGTGACCTGTCATAGAGCTTCTTATTGACATCAATGGTGTTGTCAGCCGAATAGGCAAGGTTTGCATATTTGAATGCCCCTTCATATCGAAGCCTCAAAGCATCGATTGTTTCAAGAAGTTCTTTGACATCATTAGCATCAAAATCCTTGATTCTACCGCGATATTTCTCTCGAAGTTCCTCTGATTCCTTGACAGCAGCGCTCATTCGCTCTTCAATCCATCCAGGATCATCGAACTCCACCAATTGCGCTAGATCCCACTTCATTTCATCAACGGTCATTGTAAATCAACTATTGTGAACCGCGATTAATCTCCTTATGAGTTCAACGTATTGGGTATAATTAAAGTTGAATAGGATTCATTAGTCAGATAGGCTACGTCTTCTACTTCTCTTCCTACTTTTCTTTACACCGAACACTCCACCAATACAAACGACTGTTGAGATTCCAAGAACTATGAGGCCTACCCATACTATAGGTGATTCAATGCTTGCTGAAATCACAAAAGGACCAACGAAATTCTCAGGTGATAGGGCTTGGTAGAAATCCTCGAATGTTGCGTTCCTATAATTACCTGAGACCTCAATGGCAAAATAACAATTCAGGCCATTAGTAGTTCCGCTCAGTAATAGCTCAGCCGAATAATTGGCAAATGATGTACCTGTTGCAAGAGGTGAGTTTGTGACCTGTTCTGCAGCGATAATTCTATAGTCTGAGCCATCTGCGTCCTCAAGATTCACAATCAGATAGAGACTTGTGATATTTACTTGTTGAAGTCCAGCAATAGTAGGAGCGACTCCGATTGATATGTTTACAGATTCAGTGAATGGAGCTGACCAAGGTGTCCCTGCTTCAATATTTACAGTTACTACAACACCATCATCAGAAAATGTGGCAGGCTCATATGCAACTGCTAGAACAGGTGATGGTAGTAGTAACATGAGCACCAAGGCAACAATTGGTCGTTTCATCTTTCTCCTTCCTATCGTCTTCATGTAATTCTGCTTCTTAACTTTGTAGTTCTATGTAGTTCTATACGATTTCTTTAAGCCATTCTATTACTTTTGAATATGCTTGAATCTTATTAGAAAGCTTTGCCAATCCATGTCCTTCATCTGGAAATCTTAGTAGTTCAGCTTTCAGTCCTTTTTCTCTAACTTTTTCAAATATCTGAAGAGATTCAGAGAGGGGAACTCTCTCATCATTGTCGCCTTGGATAATCATTAGGGGGCATAGGATTCTATCTACCTTGCGAATCGGACTAATTTCTTCTAATAGATCCCTGTCCTTCTCCAGACTTCCATATTCCGATTCGCGATGCTCTCTTCTCCACTTTGCTGTGTTTTCAAGGAAAGTAACGAAATTAGATATTCCTACAATATCAACTGCAGCTGCCCATAGATCAGGATATTCTGTTATCGCAGATAGGACTGCAAAACCTCCATAGCTGGCACCATAGATAACTATTCGATTGGCATCAATATTGGAATCATTAAGCTTAATGTGCTGGTATAACCCTTCAATGTCCTTGATGGAATCCAGTCTTTTCTCAACATTATCCAAATCCATATACCGTTTGCCGTATCCTGTGCTTCCTCTGATATTTGGAGTAATGATAGCATATCCTGCTCCAATGTAGAATTGAATGACCGGATTGAATTCCGGACGAATTTGCGATTCGGGTCCTCCGTGAATAATAAAAATAGCGGGCCAACCGTTCTCAGGTTTCTCTCCTTTTGGAAGATATCTAAAGTACGGAATAGTTAGTTCATCAAAGCTCACAAATGTATGCAGAGTTTCTGGTGAGAAGTGACTTGGATTCAAACCTGATATCTGTGAGTTTGTTGCTTTCCAAGTATTTATCGTTCTTGTATCGACTATCCAAATATTAGATGACTCGATTGACGTACTAATTGAAACTGCAAGCTTTTGTCCATCGGGGGAGAGAGACATCCCTTTCGAAAAAGAACGTTGATCACCAGAGCGAATAACTCCTCGCATTGGCAGCCGTATTTCCGATATGTCTTGAGCAGATTCTTTGTCGAAGTATCCTCTGAAAACTCGATTATAACCCTCTTCATTAATTGCAAAGAAAAGATATTCTGAACCTTTTGAATAAGAGGTTGCTTCACACATTACCTTGAAATGACTTTCAATTTCATTATATGTATTGAATTCGCCATCAACTGAAAGAACGGCTAATCTTTTGAAGTTTGATCGGTGATCTGTGTTGACAAGGAAGGAGGAATGATCAAAGAATCGTATTGGTTGCCATCGTGTGTCGCGTTCATTGATTGGCTCTGTCAATGCCCTAATACTTGAATCGTGCAAGTCCAATAAGAGAAGATTCTGTTTCGAATTTCCTTCCATCTTTTGAACCAACGCATATCTTCCATCATCAGAAGTTGCTTGTATTGACATGATTCCTTTGGTAGATTTGATTATCAGATCAGGCTCATTATTTTCAATAGGAATTCTATGTCTATAGATATCAAGTCTTGATTTATCCTCGATGTTTGCAATATAGTAAAGCCCATTTTTATCAACATGCGTTATTCTGTGCTTTGCCCTAAGATCTGAAGTTATCCATGAAAGATTTCCTTTTCTATCAACATGCCCAATTTGAAAATTCTCATTGCCACCTTGATCCTTTGAGAAGATGACTGTACCATCTGATAGATACCTAACCTCAGTGCATCGATCATCTTCGTATGTGATTCTGTCGGGCCAGATTACTCTTCCTTCATCTACCTCAGTTGTGTAAACCTGATAGTATCCTGGGGCATCATATACGAAAGCAATCTTCGAATTATTAGGATGCCATGAAGGTCCCCCAGCTATCTCAGCTGCTAGGTAACGTTTTAGCAATGACTGTGCCAAGAACATGAATTAATTCCTGCAACCTCTATCTATAGATGTTTTTGTAAGGTTAGAATGGTTAACTTCCTTAACCTTCCTCAATGCAATCTTTGTTTAAACATTAGCTCGCCACAATTTTCACATGTTTTGTTAGTCGCTTTTTGAACTGTCTTGCAATGAGGGCATGTACGCTCTCCCTTTCCTTTCTTATATGTTGCAGTAGCAGTTCTATTTCCACTTGGTAATCTTCTACCTGCTTTTCCATCACTAAACTTTATACTTGTACTGCCATCTGGATTTTGAATGGTTCTGTATGTTTCATGATCTACCTGAGTAATTGGGATTGCTTCTTGCTTTCTCAAGCTAGTACCACAAAAGGGACAAATATTGGCGTTATGACCGATATCTGATCCACACCTCTCGCATTGAGTCATCTTGTTGCCACCAAATAAGAATCGATAGATTGCCTGATAAACATCACTAAGATTCCATTGATGCAATCACACTCTTCGCGCGAGAAATGTATGCGGCAACTTCTTCTGAAGTAATCTGTTGTTTTTCTGAATCATTTTCACTTATTGTATCTGCATGATCATACAATGATACAGTTGCTTTGAGAATAGCGATTCTTTCTTTGAGATTGCTGGCATCCTTCAAGAAGGGAGTGAGACCCCGTGCTTTTGATTCCTGCAAACATTCCTCCAGTATGCTATCTGCTTCATCAAACTCAGCTCGTTTAGTTTTCAATGCCGCCTTAACAACTAATCCCTGGAACTCTGTTAGCTTTGCATCCTCATCTCTTGCGTTCTGCAGTAGGGTTTCGATTTCCTCCTCTGCATTTTGATAATCCTCACAGAGAACCAAGTATTCGATTCTATTCAACCTGATGAGGTTCATCATCGTGGGATCTTCGAGATCTGTTATTCTCGAGAAAACATCGTCAATTGTTATACCAAGATCAGCTAGTTCTCTTTTCTGTAATCGATATTCTATCTCGTAAAGATCGCATTGCGCAATGAGTCTATCATGACCATCCTCTTCGGCTACTTTTCTTGAACGTACGAGCGCCCCATTGGCATTCTCAAAATCTCTAACAACCGTGTATAAATGGCTTAGATGACACAAAACATCCATCAGTATCTCTTTGTTGTGGATGCTATCCTGAATTTCTATGCTTTCGACCATCAAAGCAATTGCCTTCTTTGGAGTCCCAGAGAACTCTTCGACTTTACCTTGAAGTGCCAATGCTGCGGCTTCCATAGGCCGAAATCCTTGATTCCTTGATAATCTTCTGCACTTCTCAAGCATACTTCTTGCAGTTTCTAGTTCTCCAGTCATTATGCTCAGGTCAGCATAGTCATAGGTGATGAAAGTCATCTCTTTTCCTTGAAGTCGTCGACTTTGAGTCAAGAGAAATTCGAGAAGCTTTCGAGCTCTAGGATAGAGTCCCAGAGCTATGTAAACTGCGCTTAGCTCAGAGAATCCTTGAAGGACATTCGATGTATCCCTTGCTTTCTCGTACAAATGGATGCATTTCTTAAAGAGAGCAATTGCTTCTTGAAAATCACTCTTGCTATAGGCAATTTGCGCAAGGATGAAAGTTACCCTAGCTATACCAAGAAGATCTTGAGTTCTACACATTAGGGTCAAAGCATGTAGAGCAATAGTTTCAGCTCGTGAGGGATTGCCTTGCTTGTAAATGAGTGATGCAAGAAATGAATACGATGTTGCTTCAGCGTAGGTGTTTCCTTGCTGTTTCGCAGCGACTATTGCCTTTTTTACTAGATACTCTGATGAAGTATAATCACCCGTGCGCATACACTCTGCGATGATCATGAATAGATGCGTAAATCCGGAAAGAAATGGCACCTTGATTTCCTTTGTCAATACCTTCCGAACTTTGTGTGCAGATGTCGGCCAATTAAGTCGATTGAATACCCATATCATCGAGAATGACTTGATGTATCGTAATCTGAAGAGAATGGTTTGGAGAAACTTGAATGCTTGGTCTAACTTTTTCACGTTAGTATGGCAATTCATTAGCATCTCAAGTAATGGTTTCTCATTTGCCATGTATGAACCCACTTCTCCTCAGGAGAGGCACTATTTCAGGTTTGTCAAAATTTGTATTATCAATTTGTGATAAACCACTAGGAGCGAAATGCATATATGTAAAGTGTACTATACGTTAAGTATACTTTACATCATGGTGCCTACGTTGATCATAAACAAGGTTCGAGAATATCGTGAGCTGAGAATGAGAGAAGCCAAAGATTCATCTCAATGGACTCAGGAAGCATTGGGTCGCTTGGTGGGTGTAACTCGTCAAACTATGATCTCTATTGAAAAGGGAACCTACAATCCTTCTTTGGAACTTGCTCTCAAGCGCGCTCGTGCACTATCTGTGAAGTTGGAGGAATTATTTGAATCTAGGAGTGGTGAGCATGAAAACTAATCATGTGGCATGGATTTTTGTCATATCGTTCGTTCTAGTATTTTCGATCATTATTATTTGGTATGCACCAGATAAAGCGTACATTCTGATACCGGGATATTTTGCGGCATTAATATCCGTGCTTGCCAGTAAAGGAATGAAGCTTGATGAAAGAAAGGATGAGCGTTTGATTCATTTAGCTACTCTTGGAGCAAGAAATGCGTTTTTCGTTCTTTTGCTCTTTCTACCAGTCTTAGCAACTTTCAGTCTTCTTGGAATACTTACATTTGGTGCACCTGAAATCCTGATAATTCTCTGGATTACCATTATTCTAATAGAATACATCAGCATTGCATATTATTATTGGAAATGATATTTTCAAAGTCCTATTTGAATGATTGATCATTGGTTGCATAACATACATGGTTCATTTCCAAGGATTTCCTCAATTCTTTCTAGTATTCATTGGTGAATAACAAGTAGTGATAACCAATTACTAGCATTGTGGAATCCTTCTTTTCATGGCATAAGCCAACTAAGAAATGTAGCATCCTCTGTCAAATGAAAACCACCACAGATACGTTTCTAAGTCAGTGTTCAGGATACTAAATACAGTCGAGGCTAACCTATGAACCACAAGCACGTCGTTTTGCAGATAATGTTCGCATTAGTCATCGCTTTCTTGTGGTATATCTTGTCACTAACTACATGGTCCACCTATCAAACACATGTCGCCATGTACATCCTGCTATCATTTCTGGCGATAATGTGCTCCGCAGCTGTCGCAGTGCAAAGAAAGCTGTCAAGTGATGAGAATCATAATGTGCTGCATAATGCAATGATCTATACTGCCATAGTTTCTCTATCAAACGCAATCTACATTCTGTTCTATCCTGCGGGTGTTATTTATACACGCTCGATCTCATGGCATCTAGATGATCTATACTACCTTGCCTCATTTTCTATTCTTGTTCTACTAGGAGTGCTTGTTAGAAGATCAAATTGGACTTCTCGACGAGTCAGCCTCTTCGTTATTCTTTCTCTCTTAGGTGCATTTACATTGCATGTCCTATTCTTCTTCGTGTTCGTCGCTCAACCAGAGTCCCCTCTAATGATTGGATTTGGGGTATTCTTTGGCATATTGACTGGAGTGTCATTAACACTTGCAGGTATCCTCTGGACAAAGCTACCTGGTGAAAGGATTGATTTTAGCAAACCTCAGATGATCATTGGATTCACAATCTTTGGAATATCTTGGATGCCTATGGTTGCAGGTCTCTTCCTTGGTGGCGAGGTATGGACCTTTGCATTTCCTTTGCGAGCAATAGGACTTTTCTTTCTGCTCCTCGCTGTCACGATACCATTTCTAAAACAGATTGGTATGAACTCGACTAGAGCACATCAATTGATTATCTCTATTGCAATGCTAGGTTTTGCTCCAGTAATCATCACAACAGCTTCAGAGGCCATTTCACCTGGACTGATTATTGAGAATCTTCCTGCATACCAGCTATCTCATCTAGGTGCAGCTGTCTTGCTAATAGTTATTGCATTTCTTGTTATTGCATACTCGAGAGAAAAACCTTCATGGAATCGCTATCCAATCATTTTCCTGTATTCAGCATGGTCTGTCATTGAGCTATATGTCCTTGTATCTTCAACAAGATCTATCAGTCTAGTCCCTTATGTTCTCGGAAGTTTACTAACTCTTGCCTCATTGCCATTAGCTATCAGATGGACCCTACAAGCACCCAAGAGACTTGATAAATCCACAATGGATTTCTTGCTATTTACTGGACCATTCACGACATTGATTCTTCTGACCATCGCTGGATTCTTCGAGGATCTAGTCCTGACTCACTTCGAATCTGTTAGCTCATTACCGATTGCACGAGCAATATTGATGGGCACTAATCTTTTGGTACTGTTCGCTTACACCTATCTTGCGATTCTTCTCGTCAATAAGGTTCAAGGCCGCATTGGAGTTGACATGGTGGCTATTGGGGCTCTTCTATTATGGATAGTCCCTGTGATGCTTAAGGGCAACTATTCAGCATTTACCATTGGATGGTGGGCTAGTGAGATGTTTCTTGTTGGAGGTCTTCTTGGTGGACCGACGATTTTAGGAATACTATACGTTCGTGAACTTTCTCGAGCTGAGCGAGCACAAAGGCATGCAACACTATTCGCAGATCTTTTGGTTCATGATATATCCAACTACCATCAGGCAATAATGGTTTGTCTTGGCCTTTTAGAATCTGAAGATATATCCGAAAACTCTCGTACCTTGCTGAAGGATGCTGCATTGGAGTTGGAACGTGCTGATGGGTTGATTCGCAATGTGCGTCGTTTGGGTCTCGCCGAAAAGGTTAGGAGAGAAGCTCTTGAGAAGGTTGATGTTGTTGATTATCTTCAGCAAGCCATTGAGATTATATCAAAGAATCCACTTTCTGAGTCGTTTGATTTCAAAATTCAGGTTAGTAGCAATCCATGCTACACATTAGCAAATATGCTCTTACTTGATGTATTCAATAATATCCTAATCAATGCTGTAAAGTATTCATCTACTACTAAACAAATCGAGATTGAAGTGTCAAAAGTCAATGTTAGTGGCAAACATCATTGTAAGATTGAGTTCATTGATTATGGACAAGGAATTCCTCCTCACCAGAAACAAAAGCTCTTCATGAGATATATGGAGGGAGCCTTTGGGACGGGTCTTGGATTAGCTGTTGTTAAGGCTTTAGTTGAGGCTTATGGAGGAAGAATCTCTATTGGCGATAGGGTCGTCGGGGATTATCATAAAGGGACAAGAATTGTAATTCTCCTGCCATCTGCGTAGATTTAGCTTAACCAACTTGCAGACTGAATTATTGGTGATTACATAAAAAGTACAAGATATGAAATTCTCTTACCCCGTTGTAAAGAATCCCATTATCCACTGCGTTGATATTGATTCTTTTTAATGAATAGAATATCTCATACATTACTTCATTATCGAAGTTGGAGATGGAGATGAACAATAAGAAAACACCAGCAATTACTGGAATTCTCGTTTTCGTATTATTACTTGGAACTTCTTGCTGTGCAACCAATCTGACACCTATTGCTGAAAGAGCCAATTTTGTAATAGCGGCTGATTCAGACTATTGTACTCTGCTTGGTGGGAGCGCACAAGAGGATGCGACAAAGATTATTTTTGACAATGAGGGAAACGTCATTCTAATTGGCCAGACTCAGAGCATAGATTTTCCAGCAACCAGTGGTGCACTCCAAGAGCTATTCATGGGAGGTGATTGGGATGCGATCGTTGCGAAATTCTCTGAATCGGGGAATCTCCTGTGGGCGACATACCTTGGTGGTAGTGGTTATGAACACGTGACCAGTGTAAATATTGATGCTGACAATAATATACTTCTCTCAGGCACGACTGGTAGCTACAACTTCCACATCACAGAGGATGCCTATCAATCTACTATTGCGGGGTCTTTTGATGGGTTCATTACCAAGCTCGCACCAAATGGAACCTTGCTGTACAGCTCGTTCATAGGTGGAACTGGTGAGGATTGGATATACGGAATGGAGCAGGATGAAGAAGGCAACTATCTGTTCGGTGGGTGGACTAGCTCCACTGGATTGGCTACTACTGGTGCATATAAAGAAACGAATTCCGGAATTGACGCCTTTATTGGGAGGTTGAGTTCCGATGGTAGTGACCTTGAGATGTTTTCCTATATCGGAGGTTCTGGCTCTGATCGTGGATGGGCTATGACAGTAGACACTGAATATAACTACGTACTATCTGGTGTAACAGAGTCTTCTGATTTACCTGTAAGTGAGAATGCGTATCAAGCAGATTATGGAGGCGCCGTTGACACATATCTGGCTGTAATTGCATACAATGGGAGTACAATGCTTCATCTAACGTATGTAGGTGGTTCTGATGAAGACATGGGGCTTGTTGATGTTGATTCAAATGGGAATTACATTCTAGCAGGACCAACGAAGTCTGAGGACCTCGTCATGGTGAACGCCTTGCAGGATGAGTATGCTGGAGGTTTGTATGATAGCTTTATCGCAAAGTTTGCCCCTACTGGAGATATCGAGTTCATTAGCTATTTGGGAGGTAATAGAACTGATAGGACTTGGGATGTTCGAGTGACGCCAGATGACACCTTAGTCTTGGTTGGACGAACTAATAGCGATGATTACCCAACTAGCAATGCACGTCAATTAACGCGTGCAGGAGATTTTGATGCATTCGCAACTGAGATTTCTGAAGATGGTTCTGAGATTCTTCGTTCTGGACTTGTTGGAGGTACCAATGAAGACATCGGTGAAGGAATAGCAATCGATACAGATGGATCTATTGTGATTTCTGGAAGAGCTTCATCAACTAACTTTCCTACTACTGATGGTGCGTATCAGGAGGTTTACGCTGGAGGACGCGATATATTTGTATGTCACAATATCTTTGACATTCAAACTAGCTCAGGGACTGATACTACTCTGACTGATAATACACCTCCTGCAGATATTGACATCATCCCGATACTGATACTCATCAGCGTATCTCTTGCAGTTGTCATGATAGTCTTTGTAAAGATGCGAAAGTAGAATGCGAAGTGAAGGAGAAGTCATTCTCCTTCCTGACTCTTTTAAATCAAGAATTAGTTCGTGGATGTACTCATGATTTGGGGAGGTTCCTCTTAATCAGTGAAAGAATCAATGAGTGATTCGAACTCAGATTCAGATAGCACCTTGATTCCGAGTTTCATTGCTTTCTCTAGCTTAGATCCAGCTCCAGGACCAGCCACTACATAGGTGGTTTTCGCACTAACGCTTGAGGATGCATTTCCCCCTAGATCTTCAACCATCTTTTCAGCATCACTCCTAGTCATTCTCTCTAGAGATCCAGTGAATACAAATGTCATGCCTGAGAGAGCACTTGATGAAACCTTTGAATCGGTTCTCATATTTAGTCCTCGTTTCTTCAGCTCTTGAATCATCTTCTTAACAGAGGGATTTGAGAAATAGGAGATAATGTTCTTAGCTACCTCCGGACCAACTGAATCGATCTGCTCAAGTTTTTTCTGTGATGCTTTCATAAGATTGTCCAGAGTCGTGAATTCTCTCGCCAGTAGTCGCGCAGTGGAAAGACCTACAGTTGGTATTCCAAGAGCGAATATTACTCGATCTAATGATTGTGATTTACTTGACTCAATCTGAGCCACCAACTTTTCCGCTGAGGTCTCTCCAAATCGTTCAATGGCTAGTAAATCGGAGACCTCAATATCATAGAGAGATTGGATGCTTGTTAGCAAGCCTTCATCCATGAGCTGTTTCACCCTCTTCTTTCCCAGTCCTTCAATGTTTAATCCATCCCTAGAGACAAAGTGTTCGATTCCCCTTCTAAGCTGTGCAGGGCACGAGATGTTAGGGCATTGGGCTGACTTCTTGTCTTCGCTCATGATGACTTCTGACTTACAAACTGGGCACTTGCTAGGCATCTTGAACCGTCTCTCAGAACCTTTTCTGAAATCCTCGATTGGTTTTACGACTTGAGGAATGACATCTCCTGCTCGTTCCACAATCACCGTATCCCCCTTGCGAATGTCTTTCCGGTCAATCTCGCTTTGATTGTGAAGTGAGGCGCGAGAAACAGTAACTCCTCCTATATTCACAGGTTCAAGTTCAGCGACAGGAGTCAATCGACCTGTGCGTCCTACCTGTACTGTGATATCCAGAAGTTTGGTTGTTGCTTGGCGAGGTTTGAATTTGTATGCTACAGCCCATCTAGGGTCTCTTGTTCTCATTCCTAACCTTTCTTGGTCGGGTAACGAATTTACTTTGTATACGACTCCATCAATTTCATACTCAAGAGAATCTCTCATTTCATCCATCATTCTATGATAGTCCAGAAGCTCCTGTATTCCTTTACAAACCTTCGATCTCTGAAGATTGACCCTCAGTCCCCACATTTGAATAGTATTCAATACTTCGTATTGAGTTTTGAATCTATAACCTTCTGCTTCTGCGATTCCATAGAGATAGATGCGCAAAGGACGTGAAGCAGTTATACTTGGGTCCAATTGCCTCAGAGACCCCGCTGCAGCATTTCTTGGATTGGCAAAGATGGATTCGTCTTCCTCGGACCTCTGCTTATTCAGCTCATTGAATTGAGCTAATTCCATGTATACTTCTCCTCTGATTATCAACTTCTTTGGTGGAGGATTTCCAGCGAAGTCCTCTAATAAAAGAGGTACATCTTTGATGGTTCGAATGTTTGCAGTAACATCTTCTCCAGTGACACCGTCACCTCGAGTGGCGGCAAGAACTAGATTTCCATCTTCATAGATGAGTTCAACTGCTAAACCATCGAACTTGGGTTCAGCTGTATACTCAACGGTTTTCTTTCCGAGTTCCTCTCTACAGGTTTTGTCAAAGGATTCAATGTCCTCTTCATTGTAGACAGTTTTCAGCGATACCATTGGCGTTGGATGCTTAACTTTTTTCAGGATAGATTTAGGTTCACTCCCAATTCTTTGCGAAGGTGAGATTGAGCTAACAAGATCAGGGAACTTGGCTTCTATGGATATGAGTGTTAGAAGCAATTTATCATATTCAGAATCAGTTATCATTGGATCATCTAGAATGTAATATCGATAGTTGTGAAATCGTATAGCTTGGCTCAATCTTTCTATCGCTTGTCTAGCTTCACTCTTATCAGTGATCTTGTCAGCATCAATTTTAGGCTTCAAATCCCTCATGTCTATTACTCCCTCAATCCTTCCTCATAATGGTATTGACAAGGTATTGTTTGTTTTGTTCCTAATGAACTGCTATCCTCTATAGATTTCGAAGATCTAGGAGTACATCAAGTCCAGCTGCTTTCCTTGCAGGGTAATAACATGCCAACATTAGAGATACTAACTCAGCTCCAAAGACAATGATTGCATCTGGGAGATAAATGGCTACACTTTCACTTAGTATTGGACTAAAGGGTGATATGTTCAGTATCAGAAATGTTGCAGTATATCCAAATATGAATCCCAAACCGATACTTACCAACAATGTCGTAACTACTAACCCCGCAAACTCAGTTAATACAATACTATAGATGTGGTTCCTTCTAGCTCCGACTGCTCTTAGTATAGCATACTCTGATCTTCTTTCATTAATAGCAGAACCAAAGAATAGTACGATTGATGATAACGCTAAGACTATACTTATCATCATGCAAACAAAAGATATCCCTTGCAGTCCTCTGGTAAACCTCTCAATTTCGTAATAGATGGGAGATTGAGTTGAATAGAAGACACTATCATCAACAACAATGAGTCGCTCTCTTTCAGGTAGAAGTTCCCAGTGTGGAGTCTTAAGGTCAAATCTATATTGACTCAAGATCTCATCATATAAATCTGGAAAATCCGAATCAAGAACGATGTCCATCAAAAATAGATCAGTTTCATATATCCGAAGGTATGCGGATACCATTTCATAGTTGACAAGGATAAATCCCTCCTGACGAACTTGAAATCCTAGACTTGATACGATGGTATCTTGGTTTGAA
>JAEORN010000168.1 GCA_016840825.1 Candidatus Thorarchaeota archaeon
AGAAGTAGTCGGATGGAATTCGCCGCGCTGTATCATCATAGGCAATTATCACTCACATATTCATCCTGTCACAAACTTCACTCATACGTATTAGGGCAGTACCCTAAACTTACTGCAGAGAACGGTGTAGAGACCGAGTACCTATGAATATACTCGGATACAAAGGGAAGAACTGAGCGAAAACGACTCGGTATATGATACGAGTGCAAGCGGTAATCATAGGAGACGTGTATCGATATAGGAACAGGTGACTTTGATTCAAGCACCGCTAAGTACGTCATTCGCGCCAAAATCGAGATTGAGGGCGTTGTTGACAAACCTGACGTTGTAGGAGCCGTATTTGGTCAGACTGAAGGTCTCTTAGGGGAGGACTTGGATCTTCGCGAACTTCAGAGAACAGGCAGAATTGGGAGAATCCAAATTGCCATCAAATCTGAGGGAGGCAACAGCAAGGGAGAGATTGTGATTCCAGTTTCTCTCAACAAGACAGCAACTGCTATCCTTGCAGCATCACTGGAAACCGTAGACCGTGTAGGTCCATGTGCTGCGAGAGTGACTTTACAAAAGCTCGAAGATATCCGCGGAGCAAAGCGTCGAAAAGTAGTGAGTAGAGCCATCAGTATTCTCAAGGGCTGGGAAGAAGACATCTCACCTGGTACAGAAGAGATTACTGAAGCAGTTTCCAAGCATCATAGCAAGAAAGGTGTTGGAAAATATGGTCCGGACAAGCTTCCTGCTGGGCCAGAGCTCAACAGCAGCAATGAAATAATCATTGTAGAAGGGCGAGCAGATATCATCAATTTGATGAAGAGCGGCATCAATAATACTGTGGCTGTTGAAGGGACAAATATTTCAAAATCCATCTCAGAACTTACCAAAAAGAGAGGTAAAACCATCATTGCTTTTCTTGATGGTGACAGAGGAGGAGACCTAATTCTTCGGGAATTGATGCAGGTTGCAAAAATCGACTTTATTGCTAGAGCTCCCAGTGGCCAAGAAGTGGAAAATCTTACACGGCGTGAAATAATCAAGGCATTACAGACGAGAATACCTGCAGAACAGGCTCTGGCTCTTGTAAGTGATAAAAAATTCACGAAGGGTCGTAAGAAGGATCCACGCAGGGTAGAAAGGGAACCGAGAGATGAGATGAAAGACGCTCCTCGGCGAGGTCCTTCTCCTTCTCCAAGAGGACGATCTCGCAGAGCAGTGGAGATTGATGAGGCCTATCGTGGGAAGGTCAAAGAAATCAGAGAGTCATTCAAAGCCATGTTATTTGATAGCGAGAAGAATGTAATAGTCGAGTGCGGTGTTGCAGAGTTAGCTAAGATACTAGAAGAACAAAAATCTGTAGAAGCAATCGTATTTGATGGTGTTGTAACTCAACGACTCGTAGATACTGCTAGTACCAAGAAGACTACTCTACTGGTCGGTGCTGCAATAGCAGATCTTGACAAAAGACCTCATGGCATGCAAATCGTTACTTTCGACGACCTTCCAAATGCTGCATAATTTAGGGTATTAAATGGTGAAATGCGATGGGTATTTGCCTATCGCTTTCACACTCTTTGTTTTACTTCGATATACTTCAGACGAACACTTAGGATATCCATTCACTGGTAGTATAAGGTTGATAATACTCACATTCAATTCACCCTTGCAATTATTCAATATACGGCAAGCGTATGAGGTCTCGTGAATTGGTATCGATTCCTGATCAAATCCACACAAGTGCAGACGTTACACTCAGTAACATACCGCTTGAGAGGGTAATAGGCCAACAACATGCAGTCGCACTCGTACAATCAGCTGTTGCTCAGCGAAGGCATATCCTCCTCTGTGGAGCACCGGGTATCGGAAAATCAATGATTGCCAGGGCTGCTTATTCATTACTTCCTCCACCAAAGGACGAAATTTGGCTCCAGAGAAACGCATCCCAACCTGACAGACCTCGTGTGAAGATTGTACCAATAGAGAAAGAGCCTCGTACATACGACACTGCTGATGAAAAGCTCGATCTCACTTATATCCGACCTGAAAATCTACCCTTTGAAATTGCAGCAAAGATGGGTTATAGATGTCCTGCTTGCGGTGCATTTTCATTACCAAGTCAGAGTATATGCATGGATTGTCATGGTCCAAAACGATCCGATTGGAGTGAAACAGAATCATACAATGGACTCCTGAGAGAATTGTCTGTAATATCCGAACCTGCTCAGACTTCTGTCACTCGTACGGAAGGAACTTACAAGCTAACTTACCGCAGATCTTTCGATGATACAATTATGGTTCTACACGAACGAGAAATTGATGAAAACCAGCCAATAATCGAGGATGAAAACAACCGAATTTTAGTGTCACGTAGCTCTTCCAGATTTATTCATGTTAGTGGTTCAAGTCCTGTAGAACTATTAGGTGATGTAAAGCATGATCCATATGGAAGTGCAGAATCATTGGGAATGGCTGCCCATCTTCGTGTAGTCCCAGGCGCAATACATGAGGCACATGAAGGAATTCTCTATGTGGATGAAATCGCAGCTCTCGGGGAATATCAAAAACACCTTCTCACAGCAATGCAAGACCGAAAGTATCCCATCTCGGGACGAAATCCTAGTAGTTCAGGTGCTGCTGTCCGGGTAGATGATATTCCCTGTGACTTTCTGCTCTTTGCAGCATGCAATGTTGAAGATCTATCTCGAATTATTCCTCCACTACGGTCAAGAATTCGTGGATATGGGTATGAGATAATGCTCCATTCTACAATGCAAAAAACCAGTCAAAATGGCAATGATTTGGTTCGTTTTATTGCACAGACAGTTGATGAGGACGGACGTATTCCCCACCTTACAAGAGACGCAATTGAATCTGTTCTTCAAGTTGCAGAAGAAATGGCTTTACGAATAGATGGCCAAAGAGACTCATTCACGCTCCGTCTTAGAGAACTTGGTGGACTAGTGAGAATTGCGGGAGATATTGCTGTTCAAGATTCTGAGGAATTTGTCCTGCCTAAGCATGTAACAAATGCAGAATCCCTAAGCCGTGGCATAGGAAATGGTGACGATTTGAGTTCCTACCCCAATAGAACCCAGGAGATCTCCAAGCCTTACGGAGACTATTTCTTTTAGCGCCTGTTTAAGGCAGATGAATATATAGTGAAAGTCGTAAAGCGTATCCTCAAAGAGGGCAAGGTCACAATCAAGATTGAATTTCTTGATGATTTGTGGACTTGTTATAATGTAGTTGTACCCAATGACATAGTCATATCTAGGACAACTCGTCGAGTACGTTTAGGCGATGACGAGGCTCGAAAACAAGAGAGTGTTCGGAAGCCAATGACACTCAAAATCAAGGTAGAAGATGTATCATTTCATGCATTCTCAAATCGAGTGCGACTAAAGGGTACTATATTGGAAGGCCCCTCTGATTACATAAGCATAGGATCTTATCACACTATCAACATTGAAACTGGTGATACCCTGACAATAATCAAAGAGAGATGGCCCAAGTATCTTCTAGATAGACTCAGTGAGGCAGAAAAGGCAGGGAAAAGTCCTATTGCATTGCTTGTCACGATTGAGGATGGAGTTGCAGAACTCTTTCTTGCGGCGGATTTTGGTATAAGAGAAGCAGTTCATGTCAGGGTGGGTATCTCAAGAAAGAGAGGTGACCAAAAGTCACATGATGCAACAATGCGCGATTTCTTCGATAATGTTACTATCGCCTTGAAGTCACAGTTAGAACAACATGAGATTGGTTTAATCATCATTGCAGGACCTGGTTTTGTAAAGGACCATTACAAAGAACATCTTCTAAGTGCAGGTATCAAAAACCTACCTTCTGTTGTATCAGAAAGTACGAATTCTATCGGTATTCCTGGTGCAAAAGAGATTCTCTTTCGAGGTGTGATATCTCAAGCAGTCGAAGGCATCAAACTTGAGAAGGAAACCCAACTTGTGGAAAGTGTAATCGAGCATATTGCAAAGGATGATGGTCTTGGAGCATATGGACCAGATGAGGTTCAAAAAGCAGTTCAATACGGTGCAGTTGAAGATTTGTTAATAACAGACAAGCGTCTGAGAGAAGGCGATGATGATTATCGTCGAAGGATGGACCAGCTTATTCGGGAAACAGAAAAGGCACGAGGTAACTTCCATATCGTGTCAACAGAGCATCCTGCAGGAGATCAACTCCAGAGTATTGGAGGTATTGCAGCTGTTCTCAGATTTAAAATCAGCCAATGATTATAGAGGTTCGAATAAAGTCTGAAGTCTATCCCAAGTAGGATATTCATATGCTATGCCTATCTCCAATTCAAATATATCAGCAAAATCATTTTTCAGGTCATCAGCTATTTCTTCTATAATCCAAGGTGCAATTTCAATCCTATTTCGAAAAGAGTCGAAGTTCAGGAGGTCATGAGGTACATCGTACTCATTTGTAAGGTGTTCGTAGATTGTGGTAAGATTTTCAGTATTGAGAAGTTTCCCAGTAGGTGCTCTAATGACTCCAAGAATGAGAAGAGGATCTTCATCATCTCTAATCTCGAATGGTCTAATCACTCTCTCAAGTCTTCTCTCAAGTCGATTTCGAAGCTGAATTGCATCCTTGTATCTAGCTGAACAAAAATGGACCGTTATCTTATGAAGGTTGGATGCAGTCCACTCCAACACCTCATTTGCTGTCTTAGCACTCCCTTCTATACTTGCTTTTTCTAAGCTTGTTAATCGGAATCCCATCGATACAAGTTGGTCGAAATTCGTTTCACTGGCTTCTAATTCATTCAAATTAATGAAACTTACACCAATTTTCTCTGCTTTTTGTGCCAAATCAATCAATTTCTCAACCTGTCCTGGAATAACCGGAACTTCAATTCCCACTTCCATACCAGTCTTGATTGCACGTTCAATTCCAGACCAATCTCCAATTTGTGGATGAAATCTAATCTCATCTAACCCTGCATTCTTGAGCCTATTCAAATCTTCTAGACTCGCATTAGTCTTTGAGGTATAGAGATGTAGGTGGAACTTCGAACCGTATCTTGCCTTTAATTGGTCAATAAAATGCAAAGTTCTTTCAAGAGTGCATAATGGGTCACCGCCACTAAGACCAGCGCCTTCCGCACCTATAGCATCCGCCTCTTCAATCACACCCTCATCATCTGTAATGGGAGTTTCATTAGCAAATATTACGTCCTTTCCTGCCTTTTCCCTAGATAATGGACAGTAATAGCAGGAACTATCACACAGTCCAGTTACAAAAAGCACCATCTTAGATCCTTTTGCGCAAAACTGACAGCCAGAAGGAAGGTTTCCTACGATGGCTGAACCACCATTCAATTCTGTAATTTTACGCTTCATAGATTCTCACTAGTTTCTTCTTTTGAGTGTGCGTCGCAGAGCTGGATCACTATCAGCTAATTTCTTAGCTGCGGTTTCAAAGGTTTCATCGTCTTGTAAATGATATGTTCGATATACACCTGTACGTCCAACTTCATCGCGTCGTTTCACAACCCTCACTCGTTCATTTGCGATGGATACACTTACTCCAATCTTCTTTGCAACAGATGATTCATACCCAATTACCCCATACTCAATGTGTCCACTATCAGTAGGGTCTATCATCACCAGTCTTTTATCAACTCCAGGAACTCGTGTGTCTTTGGATATATCATCGGTAGACACCATTCCTCCCCATTGATAGAATTCTCTTTCACGTGACATCATCTTAAAAATCGGAAAACTAACCACAGTTGCTTGATTAAGGTGAAGATGTCCCTTTAGTACTGAAGATGGTGTTGCTTGAACTAACTCTCTCATGACGCCGTGACCAACCGCAATCTCTATCCTATAGCTGGGTATAGTATCTAAAATGATAATGTCAATATCAGATGTCTTTGATATATCTCCTCGTGCAAGAGAACCATAAACATATGATATGATACCCGATTTTTCTAGTTTCTTCATTATATCTAACGCTTTTTCCCTGAGTTCTTCTAATAATGACCAATGCGCATCATCATAGTGTACTATCCTTTCTCCATGAAGGACCTCTGGTTTTCGCGCCAATCTATAACTTCCTTTCTCTCAGCTCATCTAAGAGCCTACAGGTCTTACAAATCCCTGAAGGTGTCGGTGAACCACATTTTGAACAAGTTTCGAAGACTAGTTTTTCTGAAGATTGAATCAAAGAATCTGCTATGGCCTGACCAGATCGAAGTATAGCAGTTAAGGTCCCTGGTCTCTTGTATTCCATATCATTCAGAAAATTTCGAAGGTCATTTCGATATGCCTCTACTGCATATGGGCATGGAGCATCGTGATATGGTAAGTCAAGATGATGAGCATATGCAACAACATCTCGTTCGCTTAGTTCTGTTATTGGTTTAATTCGAGGAACAAGACCAGGAATAGCGTTATCTCTTGGTCTATTTGTTCTACCAATCCTTCTACCATCTCCACGCATCATGTTCATCATTATTGTCTGGGCTTCATCGTCCATATTATGCCCCGTTGCAACGATATCTGCATTGAGTTCCAATGCTGTTTCGTTTAGTGCTCTTCGTCTAAATACCCCACAATATGAACAAGCTCCGAGCGATTCCTCATCTGCCCGTCCTGAAACCATCTTATCTAGTGTCATATCAAATAAATCTCTGAATGATCGAACCTCAAGTTTAAGATTCAATGATTCTGCGAGGCTATGTGCTGCAGGTAATGCTTGGTCACGATAGCCTTTGATTCCTTCATCTATAGTTAGAGGAATTAGTTCTGATCGTGGATAATTTTGTTCGATTCGACTAAGAACCTCAAGTAGAACTGCGCTGTCCTTTCCACCCGAAACTGCAACTACAATTCTGTCATCGTCCTTTAGCATTCTCTGTCGATTAATTGTCCTTCGAACTCTATCAATTGTAGTCTGTACTAGGCACGTCTTGCAAAGACGTTCAGCTGTATACCTACGTAGATATACAGCTTCTTGCCCACATTTCGAACATTTTACAGACATACTACTGACTCCAGTCAAGGCTCAGTTGCTGGAATCAGACCTATTGCTGTTAAGGCTACTTATTCAGCATTGACTTTGGACTTTTTCTTTGCAATGACTTGGCTTATTGATTCTTCAGCACTCTCTTTCATCTTGTCAATCTTTTCAGCAATTGGATCGACCGATGCAACTGTTTGTACTGCAATCTTAGCGGTCCGAAATTGTGCTGCATATATCACATCATCAAGTGCTCTATGCCATTCAGTAGGAGGAAGGGTGGAATGAAGGAGCTTGCATGCTTCAGCAAGTCGTTCAACTCGGGCTAATGACTCAACTCTATCGTTCGAATGTCGTCTTTCGTCATATACTTGTAATGCATGACCTTTCAGGGCTTCCCAATCAGTGTCACCATTTGACTGGAGAAGCAATTTAATTCTGGCTAATGGTTCTTGCCATGAGCCCGGTAGGAACATTGACAGGTAATCTGTGAACGCCTTTCTTGCTTTCTCTCGGGCGTCACCTGTCGAAATAACCTGTGAGGATATCATGATTCATCATCGAATAATCAGAATACACCCTTATTTAGTCCGATAGAAACTTGAGAACCGCCCAAAACTGTGTATGAAGCGGTTCAGAGTCTAAAAGATTGCTTTTCCTGTTAGAAAGGTAAGGCCAATACTTAGAATGATGATAGTTAAGGACAGTATACGTGCAGGCCACATAATGTACTTGATTTTTCTTTCATCCTTGATTCTCAAGCTCAACGCATTGGATAACAACTTATCTCCATCAAGCATTGGAATTGGTAATAGATTGAACAGTGCCACAGAAAATAGAATGATGAATGTCCAAGTCACTATTTGTATGAAATGAAAAGCAAACATGGGAGTCAGGATCTCAAAACCTGGCTTTGGCTCCCAGAAGTCAGCACCATATACTCCGATATATCCTCGCGTAGAATTCGCCACACTAGGCGCAAGTTCGATTATGAAATTGCCTCGTAATGTATGTATGGTTAAACTATTGTTGGATATAGAATCAGCCATGAAGACTGATACACTATTCCAAGTTTGAATTTCAGTATCATTCAATCCAACTATGACATCTCCCACTTCCAAGACTCCGGATGCCGGGGAACCCGCCTGAATATCATAGATATATGCTCCACTCGGAGAGTTGAATCCAATTGATAGGAGAGGACCCATATTGAAGATGATCAGCAGGAAGAAGAATGCCCAAATCAGGTTTGAATATGAGCCAGCAGCCAGTAGGCGCATTCTTGCCATTGGTGACGCTTCCTGTTCGAAGATATCTTCATCCGGCTCGACAAAACCACCAAAGAGAACTAGAAAGAATACTAGTCCTGAACCCTTTATTGGGATTCCATCCTTTGCTGATGCAAGACCATGTGCGAATTCATGTACAATCAGCGTGATTGCAAGCCCAATGAGCATGTATACAAGAGGTAATCCTGTAATGGTCACTCCAGGAATAATTGGTACAATTCCGCCTGCAGTGGCTGGTGCAAAGAAGAATCTCAACAGGTTCTCCCCAAACATCCAGAATCCTACAAACATTCCTACAAATGACACAACTATTCCCAGATTGAAGAAAGCCTCTGGAAACTTCTTGCCCATTCTGGTGAGAAATGCATTGAGACGCTCAGTCTTCCACATAACAAAGAACGGCGTCCCAACATCCAACCCTTTCTCAGATAATTTGTCTATACCTACAGCCTGAGCTATGAAGTATATGACTAGGTAAATTATGACAATAATGAGAAGAGCTGTTCCAATATCCATGTTGTATCACTTCAAAACAGGGAGTGGTAGGGAGATTTCTGAGGATGTTATAATGCTTATGTAGCAGGCCAAGGTCCAACAATTGTACAAATTGACTATCTAAATGACGCTAGAACACAATGTTCATAAAGTGAAGTCAAGTCGCTACCGCTGCTGTCCAAGTCACGGACCACATCAACAATCTTAGGTAGGCGAGACATAGTGCCTTTCAAATTAGTAATCAGCGATCCTGAAACTGCAACGGCCATCCAATACGAGCTAGACGATGCTAAGACCAATGCTCTTGTCGGGAAATCGGTCGGAGAGATTGTAGAAGGAGATGTTCTCGGTCTACCCGGATACAAACTCAAGATTACCGGCGGAAGCGATACATCTGGCTTCCCGATTCGTCCAGATGTTCATGGTAGCGGCAAAAAGCGTATTTTGATTCGTGGGTCTCCAGGTTTCAAACCAAAGAGGAAAGGAATTGCCAAACGTAAGATGGTACGTGGCAGAGAGCTTGGTACCGATATCTCACAGGTCAATATGAGGATCGAAGAGAAGGGCTCAACCCCTCTTGAAGATCTAATTACAAAGGTTGCTTAGTTTTTCCAATTGGAGCATTGCATTCAAACATCTATTAACAGCTAGGAATATGCCTATTCAGGTAATTTTCTGCCCTCATACCACAGAGTTCTTATGCGCTCAATCTGGTTCCACAGACCTAACTGACAGCGTACAGTTGGAAGTGATAATCAGGTGACCAAGTATAAGGGACAGTCTGAAGTAAGTATTGGCGCACTGGGCCACGTCGATCATGGCAAGACAACCATGGTAAGTTATCTTACAGGAGAGTGGACAGACCGTCACTCAGATGAAGTACGCAGAGGAATTTCAATTCGGTTGGGATACGCCGCTACAACTATAATGAAGTGCTCAAGTTGTCCCGATCCAGATGGATATACGACCTCTCATCTTGCAAAGGATGGTAAGTGTCCAAAGTGTGGTGGAAAACTCGAAACCCTGAGAGAAATCTCCTTTGTAGATAGTCCCGGTCACGAATCTCTCATGGCAACCTGCCTCAGCGGCGCAAGTTTAATGGATGGTGCGATTCTTGTTATTGCAGCCAATGAACCCTGTCCCATGCCTCAGACTTCTGAACACCTTCATGCTCTTCAAATTGTTAGAGTAAAGAACCTGATTATCATCCAGAACAAGATTGAGTTAGTGACTAAAGAAGATGCTATTGAACATTACAAACAGATTAAGGAGTTTGTAAAGGGCACAGTTGCTGAAGATGCACCGATTATTCCTTTTTCAGCAGTATTTGGAGCTAATGCGGATCTGTTAATTCAGGCAATCGAGGAGATAATTCCCACTCCCGAGAGGGATTCCGAAGCGCTCCCGAAAATGTATGTAGCCCGCTCATTTGACATTAACAAACCAGGTAGCCTACCTCAGAATCTAAAGGGCGGAGTAGTTGGTGGTTCTATTGTCCAAGGAAAACTAAAGGTTGGTGATGAAATTGAGATTTCTCCTGGTCAGAAGACTGAGAAAGGATTCGAACCAATAAAAGCCAAAGTATTCAGTCTTCTCTCAGGCAGTGGAAACAGCCTTGATGAAGCATTTCCTGGTGGTCTTATTGGAGTGGGGACAGAACTCGACCCTGCATCAACACGCGCTGATCGTCTTGTAGGTAATGTAGTAGGTCGAGCTGGAAAACTTCCCAAAATCATTGAGAAGATGATGATAACCCCTCAGCTCATGGAGCGTGTTGTAGGGTCAGAATCTAAGAAAGCTGTAGAGAATCTCAGACTGAATGAGCCCCTCATGTTAGTAGTTGGTACAGCTGCCACGGTGGGTGTAATTACAAGGCTTCACGGAGATGAAATTGAGCTGGCATTGAAACGACCTGTCGTAGGAGAATCAGGCCAAAGAATGGCTATTGGCCGTAGAGTCGAGAACAAGTGGCGTCTGATTGGATACGCAGAGATTTAGTACATTGTGAGGCGCGTGAAACAAGTGCCTTTGACTGTTGTAATTGATACAAACTTCATTACTGTACCAGCCCAGTTCGGAGTTGATATCTTCTCTGAGGCTGAACGAGTTCTCGAACGTAAATTGGATTTTGTCATTCTATCATCATCTCTAGATGAACTCCAACAAAAATTGAAGGAAACCACAAACAAGACAGAGCTACGACACTTCAGGGTGGCAAAAGAGCTTGCGAAGCGTTGTAAGAACATTGAGCCTCTAGAAAATACGTTAGACTTACCTGTCGACGATCAAATTTTACTATATACTCAATCAGTAGGCGGTGTTCTAGCTACAAATGATAAGGAACTCAAGAATCGCGCGAGGACAAAGGGTATTCCTGTCCTTATTCTTCGAGGGATGAAGTACCTTGTTCTTGAAGGCCACGTGAATTGAGTTCTTTCCAAACGTTTTTATGGTTAGCAAAGCGAGAAACCGCTGAGCCGGCGGATTCAGACCATCAGGGCTATTCTGAGATCTGATTGTTCTACAACTCATCAATTAAGGAGATGATTAAGTTCTACTCAGTAGTAACAGTACGGGATGTCGTTAGGATTCCTCCAAAGGAATTTGGAGCGCCTCTTGAGAAGGCTGCAATAGCTCATCTTCGAAAGACTAGCGAGAATGTATTAGATCGCGACATTGGTCTGATGATTGCTGTAATTGATATTGATGAGATTGGTCAAGGCAGACTCATGCCAGGTGATGGTGCAACTTACCATACAGTGCAATATCAAGTCCTAGTATTCAAACCTGTGCGTGGAGAACTAGTTGAAGGCAATGTTGTAGAACTCATGGACTTTGGAGCATTCATTCGAATGGGACCTTTGGATGGATTATGCCATGTCAGCCAGATTTGCGATGACTTCATTACTCAGGACACCAAGGGTAATTCACTTCTTGGAAAGGAAACTGGTAGAACTCTTTCCGAAGGCGATCAAGTCCGAGCTCGAATCACTTCAATTAGTTTTGAATCTGGTAATCGGTCAGGAAAGCTTGGTCTGACAATGAGGCAACCATTCCTTGGCAAGGTTGGACCTGATGTATCATGGGTTGAAGATGATGTCAAAGCTGCTCGCGGAGACGCCAAGAAGAAGGAGAAGAAGAAAGAATAGGTGACTTCCCATGGCTCGAGCAAAAGCATGTCGTGATTGCCATTTTCTTACTACAGAAGCGCAATGTCCTAACTGTAAGAGTACAAACCTGTCCACGTCTTATACAGGTGTAGTCGTGATTCTTCCAGGACGGGATGCAACCGATGACCCTAGAAAGTCATCATACATAGCAGAACGACTGAACATCGATAAACCTGGAAAGTATGCTTTGAAGGTAAGATAACTCTTCAAACGTATCCTTATCTGAAAACTTTATTAGAGAACCTCAAGTCGACTGCCTGAAATCGGACATCAATGGGTGATGCCAATGAAACTTGAAATCATAAAAGAAACAGAGAACAAGACCCTATCTAGGAAAGAGGTTGAGTTCAGAATAGATCATCAAGGAGGCACCACTCCGAGTAGAGCTGATGTACGGGACAAGCTTGTTGCACAGTTTGATGCCAGTGCAGATACTGTTGTAGTAAGGTTTCTCAACACCAATTTCGGTGTGGGTATTTCTGAGGGAATCGCTCGAATTTACAATGATGCTGCACAGATGGAGAGAATGGAACTAAGTCATATCTTAAAGCGACACAGTTCCAAAAAGACTGAAGGTGAGGGTGAATAATGTCCCACAAAATATACAAAGTAGATTCAAAGACAGGTAAAATCACTACCAACAAGAGAGCATGCCCCCGATGCGAGAAAGGCACCTTCATGGCTGAACATTTCAACCGTTTTGCATGTGGTAGATGTGGCTACACTGAGTTCAAACGGAAGGACTCGAATAAATAAGATCCAATCTCTTAGACCTCAATGCATTTTTGATAGAATGAGATTATTCACCAACTATTGCCATGACCCATCTTACGAAGATAAGTACGCCAACTATTGCTGTCAGTAGCACATCTATCATGAAGATTCCTGGAAAGAAGATTTCTGCAGAAGCAGCAACGAGCAATGCAATTGGGAATGTAACGATGAAGGGAAGAGTAGCTACTGTGAGTGATACTTCTTCACTTGAAACCACAGAATTAACCAGAGTGAGAATCCAGATAGCATAGATAGCAATCAGAATTCCAATCTCAAAGAGCATCGATATCTCTCACTCCTATTATCAATACCTTCTTGTCCAAGATAAACACCTTTTGGATTTGACTAGAGAATGTATGAGAATTACTGTACTAAGACTAGAGTAATATCCAATCGATAGTAACTTTGACTGTGGTTTGGAAATTGGGGAATATGCCTATCAAATCTATTTGGCTCAAGATAAGGATCGTCCTCATGTCCAATTCCATTGGTTATATTCTTGCACTTATACTTGGAATCGGACTGGCTGACTTCACAGGAGAAGATACAATCCCCAAATATCCCTCACCCGAGTACATTGTTCTTGGACTTGCTCTCCATATTGCAATCCAGCTTGGATATCTATTACTGGTTTGGTTAGTCTTTCGAAAGAGAATTCCTCTATCAGATTACCCACTTTCAGTAAAACGTGCCTTAGAACGAACTAAAATTACCAGATCTGTGGAATTCTGGACTTTAAAAACAGAAGAGCACCTGATTCTTCCAATATGCAATCCAGTTTCTAGTTGCATTATTGTGTCACCGTCGTTTCTAGAGTCAATCAGCTCAATGGAAAAACAAGGAGAAGCTGTCGTGGCAGAAAATCTCTACCACTATCAGAATCTAAATCGCTTCAAACATTTGATATTGACTACAGTTGTTTTCCTATTCTTCTGGTGGGCAGCAAGTACCTATTATGCACCACTTGTTATTGCAATAAGAACAACCGAGCGTCCATTATACATTGCATCGCTTTTACAGCCAATGATGTGGACTATATTCGGTAATCTAGCATTGATTATCTTGCTAAAGAAAGCCTCTTGGTCACGTAGTATCGGCACTGAATTGGTATTGAAAGAATACAAGATGCATTCTGAAATTTCTAAGATGGAACTTTCTCTAGGTAGACCGATACCCGATGAAGAATTGCCTAAGACATTTAACTATCTGAGAGAAAAAGAGAAAGACGCACGTGACTTGAGGCGAATAGCTGCAATGATATCATCAATCATGGTTCTTCCTTCATTTGCCTTCATGTTTCTTGTCACACTAAGTCTTCTGTTTCAGATAGTCTTCTTTTCCCTCTGGTTTGTTTTCCTTTCATTTATTCCGCTTTTACTCTCTGTAATTTATGTTCCATTGAAAATACATGATAACAAGGAGATGGAACGCCACTGGGGTCCAAAGACCAATGCTGCTCATGGAGAATGACAACTAGTATCTTGCTTGATTCTCTTCTTCAACTGATTCTTGTAAAAATCTCTGAATAATTACAATGATCGAATATTGAGAGAGTTTAAATCATAGATGTTCAAAAATATGCCATTCTTGATGGGTGCTTGCTAGGGTGGAGAGTGAATATAATATCAATCTTTGAAGAGAAACACTTTGCCTTTGTAATTTCAGATGTTCATCTAGGACATCTTATCTTCGGTGATGATTCAGCAGTTCAATTTGAAAAGCTTCTAACTCGACTTGAAAATGGACAGTCACTTGAAATAGAGCACTTCATCATTCTTGGCGACTTTCTTGATTTCTGGAGAGATGATGATGCTGTTCTATTTGATAAATATCAAGACTTTTTTGAGCGACTTAGTCTATTGAAGACAAAGGATGGTAAAATAAAGAACCTACATTATGTTGTAGGAAATCATGACTACTTGATACCTCATTATTCTCAAAATGAAAAATATTCTAAATTGCTCAAGGAATTTCAAATCAATAAGGCAACAACAGTTCCTCCTGATCCATTAATACTATCTCAAAACAACGGACAAGCATCTCAGGAATATAGATTTGAGCACGGACATCAAGAAGAAGCAGCATCACTTGGTGATATCTACGATAGCATCTGTATCGGACTATGTGCACAGGGCAGAGCTGCAGGAGACTTCACGAGTATACTCTACAAGTATCTTCCTGAAACAATTGGTCTTTTCTTAGGTCTTGGAGCCTTAATTGCATATATTTTCCAACATTCATTCATAGCACTTATCCTTGTGATAGGAATGATACTATCTTTTCTTTCTGCTCTAATACGAAGACAAACCGAGAGCACCGAGAAGAAATTGTATCACACTATGAGAAAGTCCCCAAGCAAGAAGAGAAGAGAAAAATTACGAAGATTGGCAGCTCGAAACCCCTCTAGGAGGAAGATGATTGAACAAATTCCTCAAGAATACCAACATATTGCAGAAAATCTGCCAAGATTGGATGAAATTGTGATAGCACCCCATCCTACGACACCGATTCGAATCGTTGGTCACACTCATCATCTTGTTGAAGGAGATGATAATACTTGGAATCCTGGTGCATGGGTTGAAGGAAGCATGTGCGGAATCCTCACAATCTCTGACAATGGAGATATCGATATGCATTCATGTATACGAGAAATCTCAAGGCCATTGAGAAGGAGAGCACTTCACTTTGCTCAACAGATGGCAAGATGGTGATGGTTTACTCACCTAATCTAATGATGGTCTTCAGAAATCACATAGGTCAGTCCATATCATAATACAAAATGAATCAAAGATTTGCACAGTTGGGAATACGACTCATGAAAAGCCTTAAAACTCGGATTCGCGAAATTCGATATAGCAATAGCGGGTTGGGGAAGCCTCGCTGTTAGATTCATTCTGATAGCGCTTCATAGGTCTATCCCGCGGGGCTCATAAGGCGATGCCTGAGAGCTTCGCACGGGGACACCCCGAGATCAGTGGTTCGAATCCACTACCCGCTACCACTTTTCCTCTAATCAACCACTCTTCTTTTCCCACTTCTCTACGACACTGGTATACAGATGGCGGATGAAGTTCCTATCGAATTCGTACTCCTCCTCGAGCATAGCATCTAGCTCATCTCGAGTGAAGTACTTCATGACTGGCTTGAAGAAGTGCTTGTCCTCCTTAATGATGTGCTTCGGATAGAAATCTGCTAAATCGCTCATGCACTCGATAATCGTATCGACTGCTTCCTTGTTTCCACCAACATAAGCATCCTTTGCCGCAACAAGCTTTCCTGTGGTTTTCCGTCCCCAGACATGCTCTTGGATTAGCTCGTCCATGATCTTCCTGTGTTCTGGAGAGAGCCCCTTCTTCTCAAGATCCCTGAAGAGAATCCTCTCCTCTTTTCCGTGATGACAGGCATCTGCATAGTTCTTGATGAAGTCGGTCCCTACTTCGATGAATTGCGAATCCACTTCGCCACCTGCAGTAATCCTGTCAGCTTCTAGTCCCATCCGTGCAATCATACGCTCGATGAGTCTATGTTCAATCATCAGCGGACCTATAGGTAATACCAATTATTTTCGCCATATAATACACAGACAGGTTGATAATAAGAGTAACAATATAGCATAATATTC
>JAEORN010000169.1 GCA_016840825.1 Candidatus Thorarchaeota archaeon
AATATGCAATCCCGGACCCTCCTCGCCAATTCGTCCCAATTCGATTCTGCGAGTGCAATAATGAACCAGATCGTATATCGCATATCGAATGCCATTCTCGATGTATACATTGATAGGCTCATAGTCTGCTTCATGTAATGGTACAGCTTGATAATCCCACACATAGAGGTATTGCAAACACAGAGGTCCTTTCCGGTCTTTTCGTTGAACAACTCGACCAAAAACGCTAACGAACTCTGTAGATTCTAGTGCTTCCTTTGTGTCTTCTGGAAGATACTTTGCCAGAGTTTTTGCTAATATGCCATCAGCAGAAACCACTCCTGATGTAGGAGGGAGATGCTTATACAAGAGATCTTCATCATACCAGGCAATAAGATTAGATTCGACATGTTTGAAAGAGTTAGTCTTAGGCGAAACTCGAATATGATGCAGATGCTTCTTCTCGACCATTTTGATCAAAATCCATATAGTTCTGTGGCAAATTAAATAATGTAGGGAACAGTCTAGAATAGCTTTCCTGACTGTTCCTATCCTTTTTTCTTTATTCTATGCAGGTCTGAAAGCAAGGAAGATGTTTCCAGATTCCCCATGTTCGTAGTCCATTACAACAGGAATACCCAGTTGAACGCTTTCAGGAAGTAGGGGATCAAAACCTTTCAATCTACAAGTTACTCGGGTACCTTCATCCAACTCTACAATCCCGATGTAGTAGGGAGCTTCAGATTGAAATTCCTCAGGCGCAATATGAATGACTGTAAAGGATACTAATTTACCAGTACCTTTCACAGTGGTCCACTCCATGCGACTACTTCCACATGCATAACATGATCCTGATGGTGGTGTGATAATGACTCCACAGTCAACGCATTTGTATGCATGAAAGTCTTCATTCTTGATATATTGCTTGTACGCTTCTATAGTTGGCTTCTCACTCATGCATCAGCCCTCCTCAGGATATTTACCACGCAAGTGGCACCAGTACCTCCGAAATTATGCACTAGTCCTACATTATGATTAGGAATCTGGTTTGGTCCAGCTTCGCCAATGAGCTCCTTGTATACTACATATGCCTGCTTCACTCCAGTTGCACCTACCGGATGTCCAACAGCTTTGAGACCTCCCATAGGATTGATTGGCTTATCTCCATCAATTTCAGTGACTCCATCCTGGACTGCTTTTGCACCTTCGCCTGGCTTGAAGAAGCCTATATCTTCAGATGCAATAATTTCAGCAATCGTGAAACAGTCATGTACAACTGCAAAGTCCATATCTTTGGCAGTCATTCCCGCCATCTTGTATGCAGCTCGACTTGCTTTTACAGTTGCTTCAAAAGAAGTGAGTTGTTCTCGACCACATAGATTCATTGAGGCTGATGCTTGACCACTTCCGATAATCTTCACGGGAAGGTCTGTGTATTTCTTTGCTTTCTCACTTGAAGTCAGGACAAGAGCAGCTGCACCATCTGAAATCGGAGAACAATCAAAGAGCTTCAAAGGCCAAGCGATATATCTCGGGGTCATCGCTTTCTCAAGTGAAATCTCTTTCTGAAATTGGGCAAGGGGATTTGTTGCTGCATTCTTATGGGCCTTTACAGCTACTCGAGCCATGTCTTCCTCGGTTGTACCATAGGTATTCATGTGTGCAACTGCGGCAATTCCAAAGACGCCAGGGAATGTCAATCCCATAGATGATTCAAAGTCATCATCAGCTGCTGCAGCAAGAGCTTCCGTAGCACGATTGGTCGAAACAGAGGTCATCTTCTCTGCTCCAGCAACAAGAACTGTATCATAAATACCGGATTCAATTGCCATGATGCCTGCTCGTAGAGCAGTAGCACCGGAGGCACATGCTGCTTCATGTCTAGTTGCAGGTAGACCTTTCATTCCAGCGAAGTCCAACAGGAGGGGAGCCGTGTGTCCCTGATGAACCAGCATCTCCGGGATGAAAGTGCCAATGAAAGCAGCTTGGATATCTTCTTTTGGAATCCCAGATCCAATAGTAGCTTTATCCACTGCTTCAGCAAACATCTCTCTCAAGCTAACTCCTTCTAAAACTCCGAACTTAGTCTGAGCACCGCTTACTATGTTTGTATTATTCAAGGGCAAATTGCCTGTCTCCATTGTGTAAATGATGATGCGGCATCGGCAAATGGCGATATAAAAACATACCAGTAGGCAAAGAACTGTCTCCGAAGCTGTTATAGGGGAGTGTTTTAGGGAAGAGTTGTTGAGTTGATAAACCATGGACTTCTCACTATCTGAAAAGGACCAGAAGCTCGAGGAACGAGCAAAGGAGTTTGCACGTGAGTATATCACTCCGAAAGCAAGCGAGCTCGAAAGAAGAAATGAATTCCCAAAGGAGGTAGTTCAAAGAGCGTATGAAGCAGGCCTCATGAATCTTCACATACCGAAGGAAGCAGGAGGACCTGGGCTTTCGTTGTTTTCCGAAACTCTCGTTTCTGAGCAAACAGGATATGGCTGTGCTGGGATGGCCACAAGTATCATGTGCAACAATCTTGCCTTTGCGCCTCTTGTAATTGGAGCGACCATTGAGCAACTGCAAGAGTATGTCGAACCGCTTATCACGGGCAAGGAAGTGAAGTTTGGTGCGTTCTGTTTGACTGAGCGAAAAGCTGGATCTGACGCAGCAGCAGTTGCTACGAGAGCAGAAAGGGATGGAGATGAATACATCATTAATGGTGTTAAATGCTGGATTACAAATGCACCAGTAGCATCACTCTTCACAGTGTTTGCTTCAACACAACCTGAGCTTAAGCACAAGGGCTTATCCGTTTTTATGGTCCCAAAGAGTAAAGCTACCAAAATTGGAATAATTGAAAACAAAGTAGGTCAGCTGAACTCAATCCAAAGCGAGGTCATTTTCGAGGACGCACGAATTCCGAAAGAGTGCCTAGTCGGCAAGGAAGGAGAAGGGTTCAGGATAGCTATGAAGACCCTTGATAAGACTAGAGCTGGCATTGCGGCAATCGCAACAGGTGTCGCACAAAGAGCAGTTGATGAAGCTGCCAAATTCGCCAACGTACGTCACCAGTTCGGACAACCAATAGGAAGTTTTCAAGGAATCAGCTTCAAGCTTGCAGATATGGGATCAAGAACTGCTGCAGCTAGGCTACTCACCAGATATGCCGCATGGATGGCTGACAGGGATATTCCCAACTCCAAAGACTCGTCCTTTGCCAAGTTCTTCGCAAGTGATGCAGCGATGCAGAATGCAATAGAAGCAATTCAAATCATGGGTGGATATGGATACATCAGAGAGTATCCTGCTGAGAAACTAATGAGAGATGCCAAGCTTCTGCAAATCTATGAAGGTACAAACGAAGTACAGAGACTAGTAGCTGGTAGCTCAATTCTCAAAGAATCAGTGAACTTGGATACGGGATTCCATGTGAAATATGACGGACGAGATGCTCCAATCATCTAGTCTATGGTCTTCTGGCTGCAGGAGCGCTCTTGCAGCCATATGCTCTTTTTAGAGAAATCGAGGGTTCTTGGATGATAGTGCCTAGTAAAATTCGGCAAGCGTATCAACACCTTTTGAGATATCCGAGTATTGGTAAGGGTATTTCTGCAGTTTTTGGATTCCTCGAGGTCCCGCTACTAGATCTCTTTGCTTGGCTTCACAAGCACACAGGTCTTGATTTCTATGACGATCTGATGCGTAGTATGTCTAGGGTATATGGAAGCAGAGTCATTCCACTGGATGTTAGTATTGATGCGAAAAACCTCGTATCTCCGACAGAAGAGATACTAGGACTTGTTAGGAGAGTCGAAGGCCTTAGCCTAGGCTACTGCTATTGTCGGAGCAAGTATAGGAATTGCGAGAATGAGGTATGGACATGTATACATGTAGGAACTGCTGAGAGCATCAATGAACTAGCCACTCGAAAGCCAACTCGAAGTGCTACACTTGAGGATGTAGAGAGGATTATCAAAAAGGCAAATGATGCAGGTCTAGTGCATCAACTGATAACAGCCCCAAATTCGGAGTATTTCTACGTTATCTGCAACTGCTGTCCATGTTGCTGCGTGATGCTAAATAGCTCAATCAGATATGGCATCAAGAATACAGCAATAAGCTCCAACTTCATCATTAGAAAGGAAGAGGAGAAGTGCAAAAACTGTGGTGTCTGTATCACACGATGCCACTTTGGAGCACATGTCGCTACCAAGGAGGGTGTACAGGTAGATAGCTCAAGATGTGCTGGCTGTGGACTATGTGTTTCGACCTGCTCTGAAAAGGCGCTATCTATGATTAGACGGGTTGAATCAATCAATCACTAAAAGGGGTACGTACTTAAGAGGGAAATTCTTCGACACCCCATCACTGACCGGAGAAGTGTCATCGTTGGAAGACAACGAAACTATTCATACGATTAAGAACCGTCGGGCAATCAGAGACTATGTCACATCAAAAGATGTCCCTGACGAGATTGTGTACAAGATCATCAAAGCTGGTGGCTTTGCCCCTAGTGCAGAAAATCAGCAACCTTGGCGAATTATTGTCATTCGTGATAAAGCATTGCAGGAATTCATTGGACAGATTGCCGTGGATAGAACAGTTCAGCTATTTGGCAGAGCAACGCCTCGAGAAGAGCTTGAACGCCGATTAAGCTATATAGAATCAAAAGCTAGCTTGGAAAGAACCATAGACATTCTAATTTCAGGTGCACGGTTTGAATACATAAAGGGAAAACCAGAAACAAATGGAGCACCTGTACTACTCGTTCTAGCTATCGATCAAACGCATGTAGGTAACTCTCAGCCAACACTTCGAGGAACAGGGGGAGTATACGGATGGTCGGGGCCTCGACACGCAGTAATTGCTGGTTCAATGATGATGCAGAACATGGCATTGGCGGCTACAGCATATGGAGTTGGTAGCTGCGTTTCATCAGTGCAATTAGATCACTTCGATGATGTGGGAGCCATCGCAGAGAAGCTTGGTATTCCATTCCCACATTGGGTTCCCATATTATGCCTGACACTTGGATATCCTATATCTGAAAGAACACTAGGACCTCCAAGACAAGGCCCAGAAGAAATAGCATTCCTCAATAAATGGGGAGAGCCATTTGTCAAGGAGGGAAAATGATGGACAATCTTGAACTTCTTAGAAAGGGTTTCGTATCATTTCTTGATGGATTATGGTGGGGTCTCCGAGACAATACAGGACCACTTTCCATGTATGAAGGATATGAGAATGGATTTCGGCAGCTTGGAAGTGAAGCTGCTGAGTCAATTGGTGGAACAGGTCCGAAGAATGCAGCTAAGATTGCGGCTCAGATAATGGACGCCATGGGCATGAAGGTTGAGGTGAATGATCAAGAGGTTCTTGTCAAGGAATGTCCCTTATGGAATAGAATACTGGAGAAAGGTCTGGAGTTCGCATTTCATGTCGAGGAGATATGTTGGAAACCTCTGTTAGATGGCATATCTGAACTGACAGGGGCGAAACCGAAGGTCGTTACGTCTCTCAGATTAAATCATATTGCGAAGTCAAAGATAGATTACAAGATAGGAAAGACGAAGAAGGCCTTAGATAAAGGTGAGATCTCACAGGACGAATTCGACAAAGCGATGAAATCTTTAGAGAACGAAGCAATCAAAATACCTAACTTCGGACAATACAGATTTGAATAGGGTAGCTAATTGCTTCCTATCTTCAATGCTGGAGACAAAACAGATGGAGTCTTTAGAGAAGGCGGGTCTTGCTGTCAACTACAATAAGGAGCCAACAACAAAACCAGAGAGTCTTCCCAAACGAGTGTTCATTTGGGACGAAACTCTTAGAGATGGTGAGCAAACTCCAGGAGTAGCTCTCACAATAGACGAAAAGATACAGATTGCTAAGAAGCTAGATGAGATAGGAGTTGCGATTTTTGCAGCAGGATTTCCAGCTGTTTCTAGTGCAGAAAAAAAGGCAGTATCTGCAGTAGCAAAAGAAGGCTTTGTCAATGCAACCGTTGCAGCTCCTGCGCGGGCTGTAATAGAGGATATTGATGCTTGTATTGATGCAGGTGTATCTGAAGTTCCATTATTCATAGCAACCTCAGATTTCAGACTGAAATATCAGCTTAGAATGACACGAGAAGAGATGCTGGAGCGGCTTGTCGAATGCATCGAGTATGGAAAGGAGCACGGTCTTACAATCGATTACATAGCAGAGGACTCCACAAGGAGCGATATGGATTTCCTGTGTACAGCCTATAGGACTGCAATTGATGCGGGAGCTGATAAAATCTGTATCGCAGATACAGTAGGCTTCGTACGACCAAGAGTAATGACCCATATCATGCGAGAGATAAAATCAAGGCTTTGGACAGAAACCAAATACAAGGTACCAATTGCGGTTCATTGCCACAATGACTTCGGTCTTGCCAATGCGAACACACTTGCAGCTATTGAAGAAGGAGCGACATATGCACATGTTTGTGTGAATGGATATGGAGAACGTGCTGGTAATGCAGCGCTTGAAGAAGTTGTCATGACACTGGAAGAACTCTATGATGTCAGAACGGGTATAGAAACTGAGAAGATGTTCAGACTCTCAAAGCTTGTAGAGCGGCACTTCATGATTCCGTTGCCTCTCCACAAAGCAATCTCTGGAGATAACGCGTTCACTCATTCGAGTGGTATCCACTCGCACGGTCAGTTAACACACTCTATGACCTATGAACCCATTAATCCTCTCAGGGTTGGAAGAAGACGGGAATTTCACTTGGGCAAATTCATAGGAAGACACTTTGTGGAGTATATGTTGAAAATGGGCGGTGTCAGTGCAACTGAAGAGCAAGCAAGAATGATAACTGAGAGAATCAAGCAAACTCACGAGGATATCAAAAAGCACCAATCAAAGGAATCATTTGACAAGATCAAAGCTGATCTGAGATCCCTTAGAACCGGTGTTTCAGAGAGAGAGTTCTGGGCTATTGTCTTCGATGTAATCTAATCCAAATTGGTAGCCAAAGACTTGGCAGCACTTCGTCTTAGATAAACGCCTATATCCATTATCAATATCCCAATCAAGAAACCAAACCCAAAGACAGCTAGGAACCATATTTGAGTTTGCCAGAAATGGGTTAGCAAATAGATTAGAATCTCAAGCCCCACAAAGAGAGTTGCTACGATCAAAGAGAAGTAGATCCCCCATTTGAATATCTTTGTGGATTCTAGCGCTCGTTTTGTATAGGGTTGGGTGTCAAATGCTCTTGTTGCTCTTAAGTCGATGAAGTATCCTTTCAACATCTGCTTCTTTACGAACTCGTCGAATTTTCTCGAATCCAAATCCGCAGCCATTATTTCAATAAAAGTACCTTTGATAAATCTGAATGCAACTCCACCACTAAAGAGTGCCAGAACGAGAATTACTATGAAGAATACCACGAATTGCCAAAGGAAGAAGAATGCGATTATCAAAATAGTGACAGCAATAACAAGTACTAAATCACCGGCTCCTCCCGCACTTTCAACGCTGCCACTGAAGAGTCTGGCGAATCTCCTTAGAACAGAAACACTAATCCAAGTTTGGTAGGAGTGAGCATCAGGAATTTCTGTATGTTCTTTGAAGGATTGATCAACCTCATCCTTCTTACCACCATAGACGGTGATGAAAAGATCAGGTTCTTCTTTATCAGCAACTTGTGTTGAAGTCTCATCTTTTGATGCAATATCAGACATCTTTCGTTCCCCCTAACCACGACTAGTAATGTGGTATTTTCATGATATAACTTTTCACTAGTTTTACTTTAGTCGTTTCACTAGCAGATATCTATCTGTAGGACCAGTTATGAACGCTTGAAACTTGAATCCTTGCTTGGACGAGAAATTCAACATAGGTAGATTGGAAACAAAAGTATGTGCATAGATAAGAGAGATTCCTTTCTCAATCGCTCTTTTTTCTGCCTGCTTTAATAGACGAGTACCTACGCCTTGACGTTGAAAATCAGGATGAACATCAAACCAGTCTATTAGGAGAGCATCTTGATCAAATCTTTCTCCATCTGGACCCCACTCTTGTTCAGATTTTATTAGTATGAATCCAACCGCTTGATCGTTTGTTGCAGCCACCCAGAGTTCATTCCCCGCCTCTTTGACCCACTGTTGAGCAATTATCACATCCTTGCGAGCTTCCTCAATCGAATCATGAGGCCATGTCTTCAGAAGTGTATTCGCATAATCTTCTGAGTCTTTCAGTTCAAAAGGTCGAATAAAGAATTTCTTACTCATCCTATATGGTCGGCTCCTTACTCCATCAATCGATTAGCTTTTGGTCTCAAACTCCTAGTACTCAACCTTCTTGGCCAACTGATGTCTCAATAGAACTCCAAGATCCATGATGCAAATTCCGACAAGAAATCCGGAACCAAATAGAGCGAGGATTTCTAAATTAGTCATCCAGATTTGGTTCAAGTAGAAATAAACCACCTCAACTATCATGAAGAGCGTGGCAATAAAGAGGGCAAAATAGATACCACTCCTGAACACCTTTGTTGTAGATGATGATTGCTTTGTTGCGTAGTTAAGTTCGTAATTGTCAGGAGCTCTTACTTGGACGAAGTTCCCTCCCACAACTTGATCGACCACAAAAGATTCCAGCTTATCGGAGGGAATCTTGTCACTATGAGCTTCAATGAAGGTACCTCTTAGAAATTTCAGTGCAGCTCCACCGCTGAAAATGGCTAGTACTATAATTACTGCGATAAAGACCACAACTTGCCAGAAGACAAAAATTGCAAGAACTGCAGCAACTATGGTAAGAACACAGAGAATGTCAAAGATACCTCCAGCGCTTTCTACGCCCCCAACGAAAAGAAATCCTAGTCGTCGCATAACGGATACATTTACCCATGTCTGATAGTAATGGGCATCTTCTCCTATTGTCTGCTGCAATGCATCACTAACATCATCTTTCTTTCCGCCAAACACGGAGATATACAAATCAGCTTTGTTTTGCTCAGGCGCGGTCATTTCATATCCTCCTCATCCTAGCGAAACCTTGTTCTACCAGATAGGTACTATACAATATAACGCTTTTTAGAGCTCACATCCAAACAATTGCTACGAATGTGATAGATAATGACCGATGTCTTTGGTATGATAATGAGAGATGCGTTTCAGGGAAAGGATGCTAACCATAACATCATCCGAGATGATGGACATGTTACTCCGCAACCCGGTAGTTATTTGATTTCTGATATATCTGAATGGCATCATTCAGAACGACTGGCAATTCGAGAGGTGACGGGACCAGTTCTTGACATTGGATGTGGAGCAGGACGTGTGGGAATCTATCTTCAGAGGAACAAGGTAGCCTATACTGGAATAGACATTTCGCCACTTGCTGTCGAAACCTGCAAATTAAGAGGATTAGATGATGTTCATGTCATGTCTGCTGAGAAAATACAATTCAGTAGATCGGATTTCAAATCAGTAATCATGTTCGGTAACAATTTTGGCATTCTAGGTAACGAGACAAAGACTACTCAGATGCTTAAGAATCTCTATGGGATAACGACATCAGATTCAAGAATCTTTGCTCAAAGTCGAGATGTTCGACATACTGAGGATCCTGCAAACCTAGCTTACCACCAGAGAAATAGAGAGAGAGGACGACCAATCGGACAAGTGACACTAAAGATTGAATATCAGGGATACGAATCAGATTGGTGGGACCTTCTTATGTCAACTCCAGAAGAAATGGATGCAATAGCCCGAAAAGCTGGATGGCACCTCGAAAAAACAATAGGTCCAAAAGAGCTTTATGTTGGCGTTCTGAAAAAGGTGTAGAAAAATGGCGATATATGCACTCGGGGATAAGATTCCAAGAATAGCAGAAAGTGCTTACATCCATCCCCAAGCTTCAGTTATTGGGGATGTTATTATTGGTGAACGTGTATTCCTGGCACCAATGGCATCTGTGAGAGGGGATAGAGGAATCATAACAATAGATGATGAAACCAATATTCAGGATGGAGCAGTGGTACACTCAACCGAATCACATGACACAACAATAGGAAAGAGAGTGAATATCGGTCACAATGCATCGATTCATTCAAAGCTCATTGACGACTTTGCAGCGATAGGAATGGGAGCTGTACTTATGCTTCATTCAGTTGTCGCGAAGGGAGTGTTGATTGGAAATGCTGCATTGCTTCACTCAAAGACGATCACTGAACCATACAAAGTATACGCAGGTGTTCCAGCGAAGTACTTGAGAGACCTCGAACCGGATGACCCAGCACGAAAGGCAATCGAAAATTACGTTGAATCATATATTAGGGATGCGATAAGATATCCAACTGAGCTAAGAAGAATTGACCTCTAGGAACTCATGAAACAAGTCTATCAGATTTTCCTTGATTTTTATCAATAATTGCTCATCATTCCTGTTCGAGTACCAATATCCATCGAGCTCATGAACCTGCATTTCAAATAGATCTATTTTCCCTGATAATATATCATAGTTTGAAAACATTCGAGTCTTCAGATAGGAAACTTTTGACACATTTGATAACGACGGCAAAATGGGAATGATTCCGATATAGAGTACCATTGCAATTATCATAATAGATTGTGGAAATTGAGGTGCATCAAGAATTGAATTGACCATGATAAACCAAATCAAGAGTATTGGTATCGCTGACCCCAAAAGGCAGTAGAATAAGTATTTCCAAGAGATTCCAGATCTTTCAAATTTTAGAAATAAATGATTCTCCTTCTCAGAAATTGATAATCGCGTGTAGCTGAAACGAGTGGAAACAAGGGACAGAATAGAATAGAGAGAGATGACAAGAATTGATAACGTCAGATCCGATCCAGACCTTAGGGTCCAAGCTGAGAAGAGGACTATTGCAAGAATTGCTGATAATAATCCCCAAAGATTCTCAGGAGGATTAAAGAAATAATCACCCTCATCCAATTGCGACCGAGAATCCTCAACCTTTGCTTTCGTCGAATCTTGATCTGACACATCTACTTCGAATGGCCATCACGAATAAAGCATTATTCATTGAAGAGGAGTCCTTATAGCGTAAATAGTATCTAGTATTCGAAGAGAGTTTGAGAGATGGCTGATTTATCTTTTACATACTACTGCTATGTCTGCGGACACAAGAATCGAGTAAGTCCAGAGATTCCTAAAGCTCCTTCCATGAAAGAGCACAAGGTGATATGTGAGAATTGTCAGGATATGACACACATACTTGTTACATCATGTCCGACGTGTAACAATGGTGTCAAGTATTTTCTATCGGACTTGGATTTTCCAGAGGAAGTAAGAAGACTTGCAGAAGCTTATGTGAAAATAGTAAAAGGAATCAAAGAGAGTCTCTCAGAGTATATACAGGAATTCAATGTAGCACTTCCAAAGCGGTGGACCGTAAAGCTCCAGTGCACCTGCGGAGAGAACTATCTTGCAGAAATCCCGCTACCACATAGATTAGATTCTTGAATAAATAGCCTACATTTGCTAATCTGGACTGGAGAGGATTTTTAGAAATTCAGCTTTGAATCTTCTTCAATTCCTAACGATGATCTTGAAATCAAGATGCACGGGACATTTCATCGAATTTGCAACAACACAATATTGATGCGCCCGTTCAGCGACCTTCTCCATCTTACTGATATGAGATTCATCTGACACATATATTTCAGCGTATAGCGATATTTGCTCAAACTCCCATCCGTATTCCCCTTGTTTTAGGTTACCCTTTCCTGTTACATGAAAGTCAGTAAATTCGGTATGGAATCTCTTTGCAACGCCATGAATACTGACTCCATAACATGATACTGCCGCAGCCAAAAAGAGATCTTCTGGAGAATATTTCTCAACAGGACTCTCTGTCCAAAAGTCAAGTGGCGTGGCTATTTCGAGTGTAGGCTTTCCAGATACTTCAATTGTAACTATCTTGTCGCGTACCCAATTACTCACCATTTCATATTGATGTTCATCTGAATTCATTGTTCTACACCAATGAGGTATTTTAAGTTCGTAAATGAACTGTAAAAAGACATTCAGAAGGTAAGAAAAAAGTACTGAAATATGATAAAAATGGAAAATTGTGCTGTGATTGAATGGTAGTGCTTATTAGGTACTGATGCCAATATGAAAATAGGTAGTCAGGTGGCTAGATGGGCAAAACTACTTCTGTAACATGCCCTCATAACTCCCCCCTCCTACCAGTTTCGCCCGCCTGGCACTGGCTACCACTCTATTTCAGCTAATAGCGTGGCTTGCTTTTTCCATTGATTTCGTGAATTGTCGAATATCCGTTCGTGCAGTGACCAAGTTTAAATCGAGGACTCAAGACTCTTCTAAAGACTTTCTTATGGGAGGAAAAGAACTTGGTATTCAACCCTCTAGGACCTGAACTTGCATTGGTTTGGGATGTCATAGCATTCATCATTTCATTCGTTGTAATTTTGATGCTTGTTCAAATCAATGCAGCAATTGAAAAAAGTGGAAAGTTATCAACCATCGTGACGCGGAAGGTGATACACATCTTTGCCGCTCCATTATGGGTGATAACATGGATTCTATTTTCAGGAAGTATATTTAGCCGTTGGCTAGCCCTTATCGTACCCTTGCTCTTCGTGCTACTTTTTGCAGCCATTGGGACAGGTAAGATGAAGAATGATGATTTCGTCAGATCGATGTCGAGAAGCGGTGATCCGAAGGAACTGCTTGGAGGTACATTATACTATGCCCTCCTCATGGTCATATTCTCAATACTTTGGTTCTATGTTCCATCGACTGGTGATTTGGCTCAAGCAACTCCGACAGCATTGATCGTTTTTGGTTGTCTTGCAGGAGGAGATGGATTGGCAGATATCATTGGTCGAAAATATGGCGGTGAGAAGAAGTTCGGATTTGGTGGAGCAGAAAGAACAATCGCTGGTTCAATTGGCATGTTCATTGGCTCATTCCTATTCAGCATCGTCTTAGTCTTTCTATTCTCAATCGAGGTTGCAGTCTTCGTTGTTGGTGATATGATTGTCCCGATATTACTAATCAGCCTTGTAGCAACCATCGTTGAAGCAATTTCTCCAAAAGGCTATGACAACTGGACTGTTACAATAGCGGCAGTAGTTATGGTAGCTATAATTCCATTCCTTGGTTTTGTATGGCCATTCCCATTTCTAACGCTATTCTAGTTTGGTGATGTGTGATGGACCGAGAGGTAACAGTCATAAAATTGGGTGGTTCGCTACTCACTGATAAGACAACGCCATATACCTACAGGAAGGAAGTGCTTGAGAACACGGCTCAAGAAATCAGAGAGTGCATGAATGAAGGACTCATTGATCAACTAGTTCTCTTCCATGGTGTGGGGTCGTATGGACATCCTCCGGTTCTGGAACACAAATTGCATAAGGGTTTCCTTGGAGAGGAGCAGCTTCTGCCCCTCTCTGAAACCCAAGAAGTAGTAGGCGAATTCAGACACATCATTGTCAAGCAGTTCCAACAGGCCGGGATTCCTGTTTGCCTCATGTATCCTTCTTCAATGATGAAATCCGATCGGATGCAAATAACAGGAATGTACTTAGACTCACTGAAGGGATTCATGTCTGTGGGTATGGTTCCGCTTCTCGGCGGAGATATTCTCATTGATTCAGCTATGGGTTGGAGTATTGGGAGCGGCGATCAGATGGCAGTACTTCTTGCTATGGAACTAAAAGCAAAACATCTGATATTCATCTCAGATGTGAAAGGAATCTATGATGCGGATCCAAAACTGGATATTGATGCACATCTCCTTGAACGAATAGATTTGAATAATCTTGACTCTGTACTTGCGAAGATGGGAAAATCAGGAGTGGTTGATGCAAGTGGAGCTATGAAAGGGAAGCTCAAGTCTTTGGAACCTCTCAAGGCTCAGATCAAGGAAGGATTGGATGTGGCGCTTCTTTCATTGATAGAACCCGGGACCCTGAAAGGATTCTTGAAAGGAGAAAGTGTTGCGGCCACCCGGATTGTCGTCAATTAATCGATTCCGTACTTTTTTTCAATTGGTAACAATTAATAGGATACGCACTAGAAAACGTGCGTGTGGAATCTATCCGAGGTACGAGGAGACG
>JAEORN010000170.1 GCA_016840825.1 Candidatus Thorarchaeota archaeon
GGGTTCTCACTTGGGTCAACTTTCAAGTCGTTATAGAATGTGTAGCTCCATATCTTCTCGATTGCGTCCCAGTCCTCTACAACACCGTGTGTGATCGGATAAACCAGGCGTAGAACACCACGGAGGTTGATTGCCTCCTCACCGATGTAGTAATCGCGGGTGTAGTGATCGACGTCTGTCATGATTGATTCGTATCGTGGATAGCCAATCAATGTGGGCCAGACTGATCGGGGCTGATCTTCGCCGGCATATCCGTTCTTGCTAAGCCCAGTACCGTTGTCGATAACGATGGGCTTTGCGCCAAGAAACTCGTCTTCAGCCATTTTTGTTCGGTCCTCGTTTTCTGTTTGAAAATTACAGAGAGTTTACACTGGAAGAGAAATCTTCCAAAACTCTGTGCTACAGTAAAGTCCCGTGCGTTTCTATTTAAGCCTTTATCGGATTTAGCTCATTTGCTCAAACAACTATATTATATATGTATATGTTATATTTCTAAATCCGTATGGCGTGTATGTGGCAAAAACAGAGCTTTGGGGCTATTTTCAGCACTTCTGGCAGTTTTCAAGGGGGTTAGCTATGTCTAATTTAGACCATGAACTAGTCTAAAATTAGATATCTACGAAATATATATAGGTTGTATATGTTTCATTCAGTTGATGATAAATGTTAGGGCAAACTGCAGACGACATCATCAAGAATGAGATTGAGAGTGTCCGGGCTAGAAGAATCATTTTAGATCAGTTAGAGGGCGGTCCAAAGACTGGTACAGAGCTGAGAGAGAGTATCCGAAAGGATATGGCTGCAACTCTGATAGACCAGAAGGGTAAGAAGACTGCAAAGGAGAAGAAGGTTGTAGTGACAGACCCGAAGCTCTATCACAACACTTCTCACTTGGAGAAGCTAGGTGTCATCAAGAGCAGACGGGAGTCTAGAGAAAGAGTGTTCGAGTTATGCTTGCGTGCGTATCATCCTGTAAGAAGAGCATTGCAAGATATGGGCCTCATGGAAGTGTCTCGCCCAATAGCATATGTTGCATCTATCAGACAACCTGATGATCAGAGACCCTTTGCCATATGGCTAAGGAGGAGCAAGCAGTTCAAGCCACGCAAGTTGTTATTGTTCACAGAAGCAAGAGTTTGGAAACGCCAGACACTTCGAAGTCTAGACAGGTTCATGACAGGAGACTCAAGAGGACAAATGGATATCGAAACTGAATGGGTTGATATTCCAGTTGAGATAACAACTGAGCATGAGGACACGCAGCACGGAAATCTTCAGGCAGTCTATGAGTTCATTCGTAATGAGATAGTAAAAGTGATTCCAACTCACAGCGTTATCTTGGACCTGTCTATTGGAACACCCCTTACAATTCTCGCATTGATTAGACTTGCAGAGGAATATTCGCTCACTGCAATTCATGTAGACAACTATGAAGATGAACGAGCAAAAGTGACACAATACCATCCGAGAGGTGAGAATCATGACGCTTGGTGATTCTGTTCTTGATTGGCATCGATTATACTTGAAGGATAACCTTGAGGGAATTAGGAATCTTGTTGAACAGGACTTGAAGCAAGTGCCAGCTAGAAACACTCGTGCCAAAACCAAGATGACCCGTTGGCTAAAACATTTGGATTACATCATTCAACGAGTGTCTTATGCTGAAGAAACACTTGCCCCAAAACTTGAGGAGATATTCGATTTCGATTTGAATGAGAAGGGATTGTTCACTGTTTCATTATTTCAGCCAAGTACAAAGAACCTCTTTCTCGAATTAGAAACCCACTATTGCGAAACGGAAGCTGTACAACAAGAATGTGAATCCCTTCCAGATATGGTAGCATTAAGTGAAACAGCAAAGATGCTTGCGCTCCTAGGAGATGCTGCAATTGATATGGCAATTCTTCACCATATTTGGAAACCCCGAGCTTCTGATGTAGGCTATCTAACTGAAAGAAGATCAGGACTTGTAAGTAATGAGCATCTTTCACAGAAATGCGATGAGTGGGGACTTTATGAGAATAGGATTCACTTTGATCCACCTACTCCAACAAAATCAGAGATGGAACATATCAAAGGAACTCTAGTAGAAGCATTCTACGGAGTCATCTATATCGAGATGGGATTTCGTAAAGTGCTGGAGATGGTGGTGCATCTCATCTAATACTCAGAGAAGGTATAGTCGTCATCTCTGTGTTTTCGTTGTTCCTGAGATGGGAACAGCTCATTGAAGCGTTTCGTAACAAGCTCTGCGTTCTTTGGATCTGCATATACTCTAACTGCGGGAATTGTTTTTCGTTGTTGTGAGAGTGCCTCCATCAATGGACCACCTTCTTCAGTATTACTCAATTTCACGAGATCAAACCCTGAATCGCCACCAATAAGGATAGGAATCTGTTTCAGAAAGTGCTCTCCAAGGATAGGATTAACGACATCAATTACTACCTGACCGGGTTCTTCCATAAGCTCTAGTTCGGCTTCGACCAAGGCTTCTATATCTTCCATAAAATGCAAGAGTCTATTCCTAGAATCTTCAGTGAATAATGCGATTGGCTTTGTTGTGATTACCTTGAATAGACGCCGATATCGTATTCGGGCAGCATATTCCTTTACGAAGGGTATCTCTGACTTCTCTAACCATCTAAAAAGATCACCATCGGTCATCCGAGTGAAGAAGCCAATGCATTCATTCTTCGAGAGCTTCTCCTCCTTCAATCGAAAGTATGTTGCCTTCGAGGTTAGCGCTTCAGCAACCCGAACCGCGTGATGCAAGTATAAGTCTGAGAACATCCACGACCTACTCAAGATAAGCGCCTCTAATGAATGGAGTGCCTTAAGCATGAACGCTCGATGAAATTCTCCTTTCTTGTCACGTACGACACGATTCGTTAATAGCACACGTTCTGCAGGAAAGATACCTAGCTCGACTCCACTGAAATGTGCGTCTCGAATAAGATAGTCCGTCTTATCAATATCGAGTGGACTATCAATGAATTCGGAAAGGAGCTTCATAATGGGATCATTTGACCGTCTTTTGAATACATCAACAACAGATGCAGGTTCTATTCCATTCTCTTCTAAGACATCAGAAAGATCAGTATGAAGTACGAGGAACATTCCCAAATCGGTATGGGAAAGACCTACCCAACTCTCTAAGGCAAACTCAATAGTATGAGACGTAGGAGGGTGCCCCACATCATGTAGAAGGGCAGCTGCTCTGAACACCTTTTCATGGTAGTCATTGAGAAGCTGAGAAAGAGGTACAAAATGGGGGTGTTCAATGTCCTCACAATAGTTCACAACTCTGATGCATTTCTGAGCTAGGAAATTTGTTCCTAAGCAATGTTCAAAGCGTGTGTGTGTTGCGCCAGGGTACACGATATGCGCAGGACCTAGTTGCTTGACATATCTTAATCGTAGCATCTCCCATCCGGAAATAATATCTAATTCCCATGGCTCGAGTAGAATTGCTCCATGAACTGGATCCTGTATTGCCTTTTGCCGAGTATGTTTTTCACCCATAGATAGAATCCGTCTATGCTCTGCAACAGTCTTCAGTATATGATCCCATTCATCGTCTTTTGCTTTCTTAGCCGCTTTGATGGTTTCTTCACGATAACCAGTAAGGCGAATAAAATTGACGAGATCAACATCAATATCTGCTTGCACCTACTCTCACCAGATTCGCTACAAGACGTGCCTCTATTTAAGCTGTCACAAGATTATCGATTTATCTTGATTTGTTCACGAACTGAGTTGTATTCCAAGACGCGACCTGTTTTCATCTTCCTGCAATACTCATCAGGAGTACAATAACCCCATTCCTGCATATTCTTACACAATGGAGCTGCTCTTGCTTTATAGAAGGGAGGGGATATCAGATTGGCACGCTTCAGAAAATTCACTACTGTCTTGATACTCTTGTTCTTGTATGCAACTCTTATGCATGGAGGTGCACGTTTGACGGTTGCCCATTTGACCAAATCGAAGAGTCGGTACCACAGAAGACAATTCCGAGACATATAGAGATGGTCACATTTACTGCATCTTCTCGAAAAGATGGAGACCTCGCAGAATTCATCCCGAGTAACAAGATTAAGGCCAGATTCCTTCAATAGGTGGAATTTCACCTCAGCAAACCAATCTGGTGTGAAAGAGCCAAATTCGTTCACAAATGTCCTCAACTCGTTTTGAAGATCCTTGGAGGTACAATTCCAATATTCTTGGCTTAGATATGGTTCAGTTGCAAAGGCACCCATAATATCTCCATTTGTTTGTATACAATCCGCCACTTAAGGGCATCACATCAAATGATTCTAGACCGACAAATCTTAAATTCCACTTGAAACAGGTTTCTTGTGAATCCCTCCAAATTCTCATTTATGAGGTATCTTCAGAAATGCCATCAATGAATCTGATATCAAGCCACACATTGAAAGAAGTGGTTACGAATCTAGAGGTAGTAGATATAACAGGTGATGGCAAAGACGATATAGTAGTTGCCACTGTAAGTGGAAGTCTTAGAGTGTATGAATATGTTGGAGGGGATGAAGTTGTTAGAGAACTCTATAGAATGTCAGACCTAGTACCTGTGTCATCCTTGGGGATAGGAGATGTCACTGGAAACGGTACTCCGGATTTTGTTGTTGGAGGGCTTGATAACACTCTTCGAGTGGTTAGCATTGGAAAGAACTCTTTGGAACTCAAATCAAATGCTATGCTTGGAAATTTGCCAACATCATTGGTTGTTGCCAATGTACTGGACGATGCTAAAGCAGAGGTTATTGTTGCTACCAATGATAAGGCACTTAGATGCTATGGATGGTTTAATACAATACTTGACAAGCTGGCTCACAAAGTCGTTGCTCGTCCTGTGTTTTCAATGAAAGCCCTTCGGATAGAGGGAGCGCCTTATTCTCGTTTTGTTTTTGGGGATGACTCAGAAACCTTGTACGTGTATCAGTATGCTGATGATAGATTACATGAGGTTGCTACTGCTAAAGTGAGTGGAGAGGTCAATCTTGTTGCCACAGGACAAGTGACTGGTGGAAGAGTAGACGAGGTCGTAACTGCAAGCGATGGTAGAACAATTACATTATTCAATGTCGAGAAGAAGCCGATAACAACACTCGCAAAGATAAGAGCTCCCGGGAACATCTCATCCATGAGAGTAGGGAAGATGCTAAGAAGTGACATCCGTTCACGAGGTCAAGTTCTCGTAAGTCTTGCGAATTCCAAGCTCTCTATGTTGAGCATTGAGGGAAGGGAGTTCTTCGAGGAAGCATCAATCAAAACAGCCAGTAAGAGTGCAGACTCACATATCGCCTTCGGGGATATAGATGGCGATTCCAATAAGGAAATCGTTCAAGCTGTTGGTAATGCTCTACATTTCGTTTCAATAGATTCCTAGGAATAGAAACGAAACTTTAGTCAAGTTTTGGCATGTACAGCTGGTTTGCCTGAAGCACTTTGATGGACTTCACATCAGTCTTCTGTTGTATCTTTGGTACTATCAAAGTTTCAGTCCAGCTCTTAACTACAGCTCTAGCTGCTTCGATGTTCTCACCTTCAGCATTGCGATCCAGGCGAATGAAAAGATTGTAAGGCTCTCTGTCAGTTACTTCTTTCTTCACCATAGCCCAGAATGCCTTTGAGCCCTCAGGAACATCGATGCGGCCCGAGATTTCAGACCACTGTTTCCCTTCAAGACGCCTTGAAACGATAGCCAAGTCCTTTAACTCAGACACTTCCTTCAATGCTTCTAAGACTTTCTCGCCAATAGCTTTTGCATCAGTAACTTCCTGAAATTCCGCGACTAGATAATGATCAGCCCTGAATATGGCCATGGTTGGATTACTCCATCTAGTAATTGATGGCGGCGAAGCGTCGTTCACTCTTAAGTATAATGGTATCATGCCATCTAGCATTCTGGGGGATGTTACTCCACAATTTGCCCTCTGTAGTGTACGAATCTGTAGCAAGCTGTTCCGATTCCTATAATCGTAACGCAGGCCAATCCAATTTCAATTAGAAAGATGATTGAGAAAATAAAGAGAATGAATAGACGCTCTGATCGTGCACCAAGCCCAATGTCAAGGTCCTCAATTCCAATTGCATCTGCACGAGAACGTGCGTAACTCGTCAGCAACCATCCCGTGAGGCAAACGAAAGTCCATGTTTCAAGGTATACACCTAAGAAGAGCGTTGATGGATATGCCATTGGAATTGCAAGAAGAATAATCGCTTCTGAGATTTTATCCACGAAAGAATCAGTGAATGCACCTTTGGCAGAGGCTTTTCCAGTCCCTCGAGCGACTGCGCCATCCACCCCATCAAAGAAGCCAACCAGGAAAATGAATATGCCATAGACGAGTTGATTATGACTAGTAACAAGAATCAAGAACGATACAAATGCAAAAAGCAATGTAAGGTACGTAATCGTATTCGGATGTACACCTCTATTTATGAATGGAGTAGCCACTTTGGTAACACTGGAACGAAATATCTTCCTTAACCTAAACTTACTTGGAGACATCCTCATCACACCATATGGAAACTGGAGTCATGGATTACCATTCTCGATGCACTTGTTCCGGCATTAATCCTTGATTCACCAAAGATAATGGAATCAGTGATGTTACAGCTATCATGGATTATTGATTTACCCTGTATACAAACATTAGGCCCGAGTATAGTATTATGACCAATGTGTGTGTTCCCTGATATCAATACTGGTCCAATAACTTTAGCCCCCGCCTGAAAGTGAATATTTGGTTTTAGGGACATTTCCTCACCAATTTCAATGTGGTCACCATCAGGAACGAAGAACATACCAGGCTCATGTTGATGCTGACTCAATAGAAATTTATTGATATCTAAAAGATCTGCCAAAGTGTCAATATCAGCCCACTTTCCCTGTATTTCATTAGCAAAGACCATCTTTCTCTGAGATACCATTCGTTCAATTACTTCAATTACCCTAGAATAGCCATTCATCAAGGATTCCTTACAATATTCGAAGAAGAAAGGTGACGCAATCAGCATCATTGCTGATTTTGCATTTCCTTCTCCCACTTCTATTATATTGAGATTCTCATCAACCAGAAGAGAAGTACCTTTGATTGCGTTTCTATCAATAGCCATAATCAAATCAAATGAGGTGAATTTCTTCATCGAATTGATCATTTGTGTAAGAATGGATGAATCGAGAACTAAATCGACTGGACAAATTAGAGCAATATCATCAAGAGATTCAGTAGCTGTTACTAATGTCTGTAATGGGCCTTTTCTATAGTCAGGAACGTCGATGCATCTTACTTGGTCCTTTGAATATCTGGAGTGAATTAGGTCCTTGATATCATCTCCTTTCCAGCCAACTCCAATAGAAATGCTATCAATGCTAGCTTTTAGAAAATTATCCACTAGCTGCTCGACTAGTGTCTTATCGAGGCACGGGAGTAGGGCTTTTGGAACTCTTTCTGTTAATCCTCCAAATCGAGTTCCTTCCCCAGCAGCTAGTATTATACCGTAAATGGAAATTCCTCCCAAATAGTCAGAAAATAAAAGCTTCTTATGGATGTTTTTCACTGTAAGAAATCGTGAATGGAACTGTGACAGCCAGAATACTTAGACCAAAAAGCGAAGAAGAAATCAAGAATGCTATAAGTGAAGCTGTAGAGGTGTTGCTCGCTGGCGGTCTTGTAGTATATCCAACAGATACAAGCTACGGATTGACATGTGACCCCAGAAATCAAGAAGCTTTTGAAAAGCTATTTGATGTCAAAAAACGAAGTCGCAGCATTGGACTTCCGCTCCTCTTTACCGATAGCAAACAGTGTGAAGCGTATCATGAGTTCCGCGGCTTAGAGCTTGCAATCATTAGACTATTCTGGCCAGGAGTACTAACCCTAATAGTATCAACGAAAGAAGAAGTTCCGGAGTATCTTACAGGCGGTAGAGGTTCACTCGCTATACGGGTCCCAAATCATGATATTCCTAGGGGCTTAGCGAAACAACTAGATACACCGATTGCAGGGACAAGCGCGAATCTCTCAGGAGGCCCAAGTCCATTTGAGGTCCAAATAGCTTTTGACCAATTGGGTGATGATGTGGATTTGTATATTGATACTGGGCCTTCTAATAGAGATAACAACTCGACGATTGTAGGTGTGGATGAAGAAACCGATGGATTCTCAAGTGTCAAAGTTTATCGAGAAGGTGCCCTTTCAATAGAGAAATTAACTGAAAGCCTTCAATTTGACTCAGACGCGTTAAGATTCTGGACAAACAGAATAGTGTACGCTGACATGTGAGGGATACTTTCTGCAAGAATTCAATATACTAATAGGATGTCCCAGAGAGAGAGAACGGGCAGCACTTTCTGAGGTGAAGTATTTCATAGGGGATCTTCTGGGAGATGATCTTCTCAAAATCAATCGCACTCACATTGTCGGTCTTGTAACATGCCATACTAGCTTGAATCCATTCGAAGTTGTTCGTAATCTTAGGGAGATGGCTATTGAGAATGCATATCAATTCAGATTCGCTATTCGATTTACACCTCTTGAGAAATGCGTGCCTTCCAAACTCGAGAATATCGTAGAAAGTGTAGAAGCGTTACTTGGAAAGATCGATAATGATGAAACATTTAGAGTAACTGTTAGGAGAAGGCATACAGAGCTTGAAACTATGGATGTCGTGTCTGCTGTTGCATCAGTTGTTCCAAGGACTGTGGATTTAGACAATCCTGACAAAACAATATGGATTGAGATTGTGGGAGAGCTAACCGGAATATCCATTCTTGATCAAGACGATGATATTCTATCGATTATGTCGATGAGAGATGACATGTATTAGATATCTAGGATTCTAATGCAACACTACTTACTCGACTAGCAACACAGCGAGAGAGTGCTTCTTGAATACTTGAAGGGCTTCGTGTGTCTAAAATCGTTTCCAACTCCAATTCATCGATTTCGAAGTGCTGCATTATCGCAGCAAGACGTGATTCTTCAGGTGGAAATGGTACATCAGGAGATGTACCGATGACGGACAGAATATCTTGAATGACCTTGGCGATATTCCCCTGGTTCTTGTCCACAACCACTATTGCAATCCTATCTAATTGCTCACTAACTCCGAATGTAGCAAGAGCGCGTCCAATTTGCTTTTGACCTGATGCATAAACAGCGATTTCGATATCAAGAGACCTTGCTTGTGAGTAATTTCCATACCAAGCATTAACAGCATTCTGTGATGCGGATAAGAGATGATGCATATTTACAACCAAATGAGCATTAAGTAATTGCACAGCCATCATCTCACTAGAGAAACTAGCAGCTAGTGAAATCAGTTCATCCTTACTCAATCCATTATCATTAGTCACTACTGAGATGCCAACAAACAAATCACCCGCTGGAGAATATAGTCGCTCAATTCGCATTCATAACAGCCCCAATTAGACTACAATCTCTTTATGAAATAGTCAGTTATAGTTGGTTCAAATCCAACTTCAAATACCGGTTTATTTCGAATCTCAAGCATGCTTAGTTCGGGATTTTCATCTTTGAATTTTTGCACCAGTGCTATAATTGACTCACGAATCTCCCATGGATAGACTGTCCAGCTAGTAACCATTTGCATATAGAAATCAGGAACTACACAAGAAGTAGGTTTGAGATGTAGAACGGCACTCCTAAGTTCCTTAGCTCCGAGTTTCTTGACATATTCAATTGCATGGAGGAGACTTTCTCCAGAATCTGCAACCTCGTCTATAATAAGTACGTTCTTGTCTTCAATAGGTATTGAGAGCGGTTGAGTGATTTTAGGTTCCCGCCCATGTACTCCTAGGTCGGTATAATACTCAATTCGAACATTGAACATCGCATGTGCATATAGCACATCTGATAGGATTCTCGCAGGAATCCAGCCCCCACGTGCAATTCCAATTATCAAATCAGGTACAAAACCGCTTTCGACAATACGCTCTGAAAGTTGAAGAGTGAGATTGTATACATCGCTCCAACTTAGTATAAGATACTCCATGAAATGCAACTACCTCTTGGTTTGTCGATTTCTCAACTTTCTCCCTAATTAATTCAACCCCAATATACAAGAGGAGGAGTGACGAAATATGCTTGTGGATGCGATGAAACCAGATCTTGTACTGACTGATATCAAAGAGCTTGCTACACTCAAAGGTGCCAGTGAACATCCAAAAACAGGAGATGAGATGAAAGAACTCTCGATTATACAAGATGGAGCCATTGCGATAAAGGATGGGATAGTTACCGCTGTTGGTAAAACAAAAGATGTTCTTCACGAAATCGAAAGTGAATCCTTTTCACACATAGAATTACCTGGCATGACAGCTCTTCCTGGTTTCATCGATAGTCATACACACTTAGTTTTTGGAGGATCTCGTGAGCATGATTTCGCAATGAAACTTGCGGGAAAGACCTACATGGAGATTTTAGAAGCTGGTGGAGGTATACTAAACACTCTGCGGGCTACTCGAGAGGCTTCAGTAGATACCTTAGTGGCAAATGGATTTTCATTTGGAGAGAGAATGCTTGCGGAAGGAACTACTTCCTTTGAGTCGAAAAGTGGGTATGGCTTAGACACAAAGAATGAGATTAAGATGCTTCAAGCGATCACTAATCTAAGATCGATGCTTCCAATGGATATCTCTTCTACATTTCTAGGAGCTCATGCTGTGCCTCCTGAGTATCAAGAGAGAACTGACGATTACGTTGATTTGGTCATTAATGAGATGATTCCTCAGGTTACTAAGGTAGGCACTGCGGAATTCTGTGATGTATTCTGCGAGAAAGGAGTCTTTGGTATTGATCAATCGAGAAGAATTCTTCTTGAGGCAAAGGCACATGGAATGAAAATCAAGTTGCATGCCGATGAGATAGTACAATTAGGTGGAGCTGAATTGGCAGCAGAACTCAAAGCAATTTCTGCAGATCATCTATTGATGTCGTCGGATGATGGACTAGAGAAAATGAGGAAAGCAGGGACAATCGCGACTCTTTTGCCAGGAACAGCTTTCAGTTTGGATACAGAATATGCTCGTGCGAGAGATATGATAGATATGGGACTCCCGGTGGCATTGGCTTCTGATTTCAATCCTAATTGTGCAAATGAATCACTATTCTTTACCGCAGCGCTTGCGTGCTACAAGATGAAGATGCATCCTCGAGAGGTTATTTCAGCATTAACGATCAATGCAGCGCATGCCTTGGATAAGGCGGATAGGCTTGGAAGTATTGAAGTTGGAAAACGGGCAGACATCATAATCTTGGAATGTCCAAATCCCGAATACATCGCCTATAGATTCGGTGTGAATTTGATTCACACTGTGATTGCTAACGGAGAGGTTGTACATACAAAACTAGGACCATAGCAATCTATTATTGGCTTGTTCTGAATTTAGACAGCATTTCAGAGGCCTTCGAATCATTCTTTACCCAATCTACGAATCCAAGGAGCATCTCGACTGTTCTAGGTCGGACTATATGTTCTATCTCACAGGCATCCTCATCAGCTAGTACAGGTTCAACACCAATGGCTTCAAAGAACCACCGAAGAGTTTCATGAGTTCTTTCTAGCTTCTCAGCAATCTTTCGCCCCTTCTTTGTTAAGGTGACTTCACGATTGTACTTCTCGTAGTTTACTAGACCATATTCGGACTTGGATAGTTTTCGAAGTACATAGGTCACACTTGGCGCTTTTACACCTCGTGCTTCTGCAATATCAGAAACGCTAGCTCCTTTTCGTTCATTCTCTAGTTTGTAGATAGTTTCCAGATACTGCTCCATCGCTTTTGAGAGATGTTCCACTAGTAATCACCTGAGTCTTAATTCTTAGAGCTGTCTAACAATTCATACGTGTAAGCTACATAAAGCTTCACGCATGACAAAAAAATAATGACAACAATCAAGACATTCAGATTTGAGTGCCCAGAGTGTAAAGGTTCCTTTCTCGGACATGTATTGGCGTCCTTTGGTTATCGCGCCATTGATGAGAATCTCTGCAGAGAGTTCTGGGGGCTCAATCCTATGCTTTTCATGTTGATAATGTGTCCTCATTGTAGTAATGTAGCCGCTCCTGATGACTATGATACCACTGAATCGTCCGAAGATGCGGATCTAAAATGGGCCCCTGAAACATGTGAAACATACACTGCTCTTGCCAACAAACTGAGAGCAGAGGATGAGTTCAAAAATTGTTTATCAATTGGATATTATCTACATCAAGCAGCTTGCTGTGCTAAGCTCCAAGATGGCGATTCAATACCATTATTCAGACAAGCAAACAAATACTATAGACTAGCAAAAGAGCATGGGATGCAGGAAGCGGGAATGTATGACATAGATACTCTGATTGAAAGAACATCGGTTTAGGCCTATTCCTCTAATAGGGTTCCAGCTACTTCCTCTGAATTTCCAACGAGATTACCTGATATTATCAACTCACGTATCGCATCGATATCCTTTGCTATAACTCGATCATCCTCTAATACAGGTACCTTCTTTCTGATCTCCTGATGGACAAGCTGCAGAGGTTTTGATGGCTTCAATGGATGAAGAAGATCAATTCCTTGACTTGCACATAATAGCTCAATTGCTATGACATTCAGGACATTCTCCAATATCTTCCTTGCCTTCCGTGCTGCGATAGTTCCCATACTCACATGATCCTCTTGGTCGGCACTTGTTGGAATAGAATCGACACTAGCAGGATGGGCAAGTACTTTGTTCTCAGATACTAAGGCAGCGGCAGTATATTGAGCGATCATCAGTCCTGAACGTAATCCGCCTTCTTTAGTGAGAAATGCCGGAAGACCGCTGAGATCAGGATTGACCAAGCGATTAATCCTACGTTCTGAGATATTCGCGATTTCTGAAAGAGCAATGCCTAGGAAATCCATGGTCAAAGCAATAGGTTGACCGTGAAAATTGCCACCCGAAACGACATCACCACCTTCTGTAAATACTAGTGGATTGTCAGTGGCAGAATTAATCTCTGTTTCAAGGATACTACGAATATATCGAATGGAATCCAATGACGCTCCGAGAACTTGTGGAACGCATCTCAAGGAGTAAGCATCTTGCACCTTTCCACAATTTGCATGTGATTGATTGATTTCACTATCTGGGAGAAGCATGCGCATGACTTCAGCTATATCTCCTTGTCCTTCATGAGGGCGGATTTCGTGAATCCGTTTATCGAGCGCTGCACGGGTACCTCTTAATGCCTCAAGGGACATAGCAGCCGCAATGGCAGCATTCCTCACAATCATCATCGCATCATGAACCGCTAAGACTCCAATAGAGGTCATTGGTTGTGTGCCATTGATGAGAGCTACACCTTCCTTTGCTTGAAGATTGATGGGTTTAATGCCAGCCTTCTTCATTGCAGTGCTACCAGGAATCTGTTCGTCCCTATAGAAAGCCTCGCCTTCACCAATCATGACCAGAACCATGTGAGCAAGCGGAGCTAGGTCCCCACTCGATCCTACTGATCCTTGCTCAGGCACAACGGGGACGACATCCTTATTCAGCATCTCAATGAGTGTCTCAACGACGGTGGTTCTCACACCTGAGAATCCCTTAGCCAGTGCATTCGCTCTTAGCAACATCATTCCTCGTACTACTTCAGTAGGGAATGGGTTTCCAACTCCTGCGCTATGACTCCGAATGAGGTTGACTTGTAGTTGCGCAAGATCCTTTCCTTCAATCGATACGTTCGCGAGGTCTCCAAAGCCTGTATTGACCCCATATACTGTACGACCTTCTCCAAGCGCTGTATCAACAATTTCTCTGCTTGCAAGAATCCGTTCGCGAGCGTCATTGTCTAATGTAACTTCAAAATGATGCCGTGCTACATTCACTACATCTTCAATTGTTAGAGTTTCACCGTCAATTGATACGACCATTGAGATCCCTCAGAACAGCACATTCAAGATTCTCTGGTAAGGACTAGATTACTTCGCGCTTTTTGTTGCTTTAGTAATTATCGTTCCTGAGAGTTCGGTATTCATCTAGGAATCAAATTGCTTCTTGACAAGATCTTCTACCAAACCATCCTTTGGAATGTAGGGAAGTGTGATTTGTCCTGAATCGCGCATGCGCTCATTCCAATCCAGGACGGTGTCTATTGCATGATCGTTTCTTGCCCAAGCGCGTCGTGCAACACCACACATTGTATCCCAGTCAAGTGCGCTTCGGATGATAGAGTCAACTCTATCGCTTCCATCAAGAACCAGACCGAAACCACCATTGATAGCCTTCCCAGTTCCAACACCACCTCCATTGGAGAGAACGCATAGCGTCATTCCTCGAGCTGCATTCCCAGCCCAACATTGGTGTGCCATATCGCTTGTTATGTTACTACCATCAAAGATGTTCGCGGTTTCTCTGAACGGAGAGTCAGTTCCTCCTGTATCATGATGGTCACGTCCTATCATGATTGGACCTACTTTCCCATCCCGCACGGCTTTGTTGAATTGCAAAGCAATATTGACTCGTCCAGAAGCATCCGCATATAGGATTCTTGCCTGTGATCCCACTACGAGAGCATTCTTCTCAGCATCTCGAATCCAGATGTAGTTATCACGATCTTGTCCTCTGCGATTAGGATCGATATTCTCCATAGCGATATGGTCGGTCATCACAAGATCATCATGCTTACCACTAAGACAGACCCAGCGAAATGGGCCATAGCCATAGTCGAAGCATATCGGACCCATAATATCCTCTACATAGGATGGGAATATGAAGCCATCATTGGTGTCCATACCATTCTTTGCAATCTCTTTTGCCCCTGCATCAAATACTGCCTTCATGAAGCTGTTACCATAGTCCCAAAAGAATGTGCCATTATCGGTCATCTTCTTGATGAGTTGGAATTGCTTGATCAGTGACTTATCAACCAGTTCCCTGAAAGTATCACGATCGTTCTTCAGAAGTTCTCGACCCTCATCAAAGGTGATGCCCTGAGGTGTGTAGCCACCACCATAGACATCATGACAAGAGGTCTGATCAGATGCAAGCTCCACCTTGATACCCTTATCAGCGACATATTGCCACACTTCGACGATGTTGCCATAGTATCCGATGGATATTGGTTCACCACTTTCGCGGTGTTCATCAACCCACTCGAATACCTCATCGAGGCTATCAGACCATTTTCTAAGCCAACCTTGCTCGCTTCTAGTATCAATGCGACTCTTGTCTACCTCAGCGATTACTCCGATGCCTCCAGCAATCTCAACCGCCTTAGCTTGAGCCCCACTCATTCCACCAAGTCCGGATGTGATGAACAGCTTGCCTCGAAGATCCTTATCTTCGGGTATGCCTAAGTACAATCTACCTGCATTAAGCAGGGTGATGTAGGTGCCATGCACGATTCCCTGCGGACCAATATACATCCAACCACCTGCTGTCATCTGGCCGTAATTCGAATTACCAAGTGCTGCTGACCTGTGGAAGTCCTCTGGTGTGTCAAACATGCCAACCATGAGCCCATTGGTAGAGATGACTCGAGGCGCCTCTTGTTTGGATGGGAAAAGACCCAATGGATGTCCTGAACTTACAACAAGGGTCTGTTCTTCCGTCATAGTTTCCAGGTATTTCTTGATGAGCTGGAACTGCATCCAGTTCTGACAGACCTGACCAGACTCGCCATATGTCACAAGCTCGTATGGATACAGCGCAATCTCAAAGCTCACATTATTATCCATCATCAATTGGAGACCACGAGCTTCTAGGAGTCCCATATAATCTCCAACAGGCTTTGCCTTGATTGCACCGTGGGGACGATAGCGATATCCATAGATCCTACCGCGGGTCACAAGCTCGTTCAGAAACTCTGGAGCTAATATCTCATGTAGGTCTGGAGGAATGTATCTGAGTGCATTCTTCACAGCGATAATGGTATCATGTTCGTTCAGATCATATCCTCTACTCGGAGCACGTCTGTACTGATGATCGAACACAGGAGCTGGTGGTAGTTCCGATGATAGCTTTACAGTCATTGCCTTGGAAACAAGGTCCATAGGTTCACATCCTTGACAATGAGTCTGAGAATGAGCGAGAATTTATGCATTACGAAGTGATAGAATTCATAGAAGCGTTCGTTTCTACTTGCCTAATAATGCCATGAATTCTTTCAACTGCTTGATTTGTCCCTCTATCTCTGCTTTTTTGTCCAATTGCCCTAAGTTTCCATAGGTTTCAGCAACTTCTTCCATTACATCCATTCGTTTCTCAGGTTGGACTGTGTTAGTGTATACCAGGGAGAGAAGTTTCAAAGCATCAAGTTTCCTCTCAAGTAAATTGTGTTCATATGCAATACTAATTCCTTCAGATGCGAAAATGATAGCTACATCATATGCGCGGGCGTTTTGATACATCAAACCCAAGTTACAGAGGGTGATGATCTGTGATTCATAATCCTTCACTCTATAGCTCAGCTCAAGAACAGAAAGGAAGAGCACACTTGCCTGAACTAGATCCAGTTTACCTGCTTGATAGTCCTGTTGGGCACGGGTCCTTGTCACATGTAAGGCGCCTACACATTGATCAGGATGCAATGTGGCGATGGCTTTCTGAGCATGTTGTTAAAGTTCCACGAGGTCGATCCCGATATCTTTTGGAATCAATTTGATGAAATGAGGAATGTCACTGTCTGATATTCTTGCTCTCTCCTACTACGATCCAAACGGCAATCGTGTGTTGGAAGAAACAGACCTTTATAATTTCTCGTGCGCTTGATAGGACCGTTCAACTTGGGGAAAAGGAATTCCGATATTTACGCTGCAAAGGAAGAGGAGTCTGGCACAATCTTCATGAAGCTAGAGTGTTGATTATTCATTCGATCATTCAATGCCTCAGCTAGATTATATTGACAAGCAAATCCTTTACATACTAGGGACAGATTGTAGAACACCCTATCGAGAGATCGCCAAATCTCTGGGAATGTCTGTGACTGCGATTAAAAGCAGAGTCGATGATTTGATCACGAATGGAATCATAGTAGACTTCCATGTCGAGTTTGCATCATCTATGATTGGTTCTGATGTTCTGTATATGTGGCTCAAAACAGATGCTATAGAGGATATAGAGCAATTCATCTCAGAGATCGCTTTACACAGAGGCGTCATGCAAATTACTCGCATTTACGGAGGGGACCTCATGGTGATTGCAGAGTACACCAGCTCACTTGAGTTGGCTACTCTTACCGAGGCTTTTAGGAGAAATCCTCACATTATCTCCATGGAGATGCATACTCTGCTTAGTCCACATGGCAAGAAGGTGGATCTCACGCACCTTCAGCTGAGAGTTCTCAAAGCTCTCCTTAAGGATGCCAGAATGCAAATCAATGACATCGCCAGCGAAACTGGTCTGACTGTGCGCATCGTTCGAAAGACGCTAAGAGAGCTGAAGCAGAGTGAAGCGATTAGGTTTACGCTCATCTGGCGCCTCAATGTAGGAGAGAGAGTGACATTCATTCTGAAGATGAGATGGGACCCAAAGCAAACATCAAGAGAGCAGATCATAGAAATGATGGTGAAGAGATATCAAGAGGAATTCTGGGAAATCCTTGCCTCCGCAAATGAGCCTTTTCTGGTAGTCGCTGCTACCGTTGATAGTATGAATGATGTTGACGCGATTACAACCAATCTGAAGTCATATCCCGGGATAACTTACTCTGAAGCCTTCTTATACAGACCAACATACAGATACAAAAGTATCAAGAGACTTCGTCTTGAGGAAGCTGTTCAGGCTGCAGAGGTCTAACTGGACTCGTTCATATCACTTTGTAAGGATGACACCTGACAAAATGACACTTTTTGAGTCACTTTTTGATATTCTATCAAGTTCAAACCGGACGCAGGTAGATATCCAATTCCAGCAGATGAATACCTTGTGAATCACTATGATAGAATCACAAGAAAAAATGAAGGAAAATGAAAGCCAAACCGCAATTGAGATCCACGGCCTCAGTAAGGCGTTCGGTGATTTCTATGCGTTGAAAGGGCTTAATCTACAGGTACCGAAGAACTCAGTCTTCGCATTCCTAGGTCCAAATGGTGCTGGGAAGACGACCACAATCAAGCTACTCTTGGGCTTGGCTCGACCCACATCAGGCGGCGGAACCATTCTAGGTCATGACCTCTCAATGGAGAACAAAATGATTCGTTCCAGAGTAGGTTACATGGCTCAGAATCAACATTACTCAGAAAATATGACTCCTCGCCAAATCCTGAAATTCGCAGCCAAGTTCTTTTATCAAGACAATTGCAGTCAACTAGATACCAGGATTGAAAGGTTGCTAAATCTTGTCGATCTTGATCGAAAGGCAGACCGTCCAACAAAAGGATTTTCAGGTGGAGAAAGACAACGTCTGGGGATTGCTCAAGCTCTCATAAATGACCCAGAATTACTCATACTCGATGAACCTGCAGCAGGGTTAGATCCTCAGGGTAGAGAGGATGTCCTTGATTTGATGCAGGAGCTCCGAAGTAGAACAACTATATTCTACTCAACACACATTCTTGATGATGCACAGAGAATCAGTGATCGTGTGGCTATCTTGAACAAAGGAAATCTCGTAGCAAGTGCTACTCTGAACGAGCTTCTTGCAGGCGCTGAAGGCACTGTCTATTCGATTGTTTTGAAAGGTAACCCACAGAGAGCTGAGGACCGGGTCACTAAGCAGGCATGGGTGAACTCCCTGCAAATGACCAGGCTGAATGGTAGGACAAAGTGGTTGGTGTCTGTAAACGATGATGGGACAGCAGAGGACGAATTGCTGAGAGTTATTCTCGAAGACAGGTCGATCTCAGTCTGTGAATTTGGCATCAAGAAGTATGAGTTGGAAGAGATATTCCTTAAACTTGTGGAGGACAAAAGAAATGACAACTGAAATGCTACAACGAACTAACACAGAACCCTGGTACGCAGGGATGAGAAATCTGTTCAGTCGTGAGATCTATCACGAACGCAGCAGGATGTATTGGATACAGCAGGTACTTGTCTGGACTCTCTTTACTAACGGACTGGTTGTTCTCATACTCGGTCTGCCTACTGGTATGATTGAGGAGATGGCAACAGCCTATGTTCTCGGTTTAGTGATATTCTTCAGCATGTTGGGCTTGCTCATCGCTATCTTCATCCCTGTTTTACTGCAGGGTGTCATTATCGATGAAAAGGTATCAGGCACATCTGCATGGATTCTCTCCAAACCTGTATCAAAGAAGTCCTATCTACTCTCGAAATTGATTACTAGCAGTCTATCAATCATTGGGGTTTCAGTGGTGATTAATGGTCTCGTAGCATATGGACTCTTTGTGGCATATGGCTTTGGTCCAAGCATAACTGGATTTATCATTGATCTCGGACTCACTGGTATTGTCGTCGTATATTTTGCTAGCTTGACAATAATGATAGGTACTCTTACAACCAGTAGAGGCAAGGTACTTGCAGCATCTGTAGGATTGGGTCTTGGAGCACAGATAATGGCGAACTACTTCCCACTTATCCTGTTTCTGATCCCATACTCACTACCAATATTTGGAATTGGTTTTATCACAGGCGATCCTGTTCTGGGTCTTGAAGTATTACTGCTATCCGCTTGTGTCCAGATCGTCATTTTCACAGTCATTGCGCTCTTCGTGTTTGAGAGAACTGAGCTATAGTCTGGAGAAATAATATGATGAATTCGAACGAGATGAAGGAGAGGTTTCTGAGGTTTGTCGAAACCGACCTCTCCCGCATCCCCCCTAATCGGATGCAACAGGTTTCAGAGGTTCTTCTTGAAACCAGAACAGTGCGCATCATTCTGACCAGATATGCTTACAGGAAAGAGGACCTCGATATCGATATTGAGGTCTCTCTACTCTCCCTACCAGCAACGTCGGATATATCAAGAATGCAAAGTTCCATCGAAAGCCAGATTGCTATCCTTCAATATCTGAAGCGTCTCACGTTTATGGGATTCAGCTTGGAGATACTGCAGGAAGAAGGAATCCTAATAGCTTCTACCGTTCTCAATAGAGATACGAAAGAGGAGGTGTTCATGGCCCTCGAACCTCCAGACTTGCATCTTATACATTCGAAAAACGAATCTGATTGAACTACAAAGGCATCTAGCTCTCGGAGTTGGACCTGATGAGTAATGCAATAGAAGAACGAATCTATGATTTTTAGTTGGATACGTCAAAACGAGCCCTTATCTTCATTAGATTCGATATGGAAATCCCTGGAGAGAATTTCTTTGCGATACAATGGAATGTTAGCGATAGTAATCGCGATACTCATTATCACAGTGTCAGGACCATTCGATTCAGATATCGCTTCAACGGATTCTGTGCACGAACCGAATGTCATTGCAGCGAGTCTGAGTCCAAATAACTATGATACATTTGCGACTGGAAGCTATGCAGACACGACTCTGTCACGCCTGAACATTTCTGTTGTCATGGATGAATCAGATGCTTCACTGAACGGAACATTACTGATTGATTATTATAATGCAGAGAATATCGCTCTAGATGAGATACCTTTCCATCTGTATCCCTCAGGCATGTATTATGACACTCGTCAAGGAAGCATTCTGATAGAGAACGTTGTTTCGCTTGGAGCATCTCCAAATGTGACAGATACAGAGGTCCAATCCGGTCAGCAGTTGATGTGGATTCATCTTGACGATTCAATAGATCCGGGAGAGTTTCTGACTCTGAATATAAGCTTCAGAACGATTTTACCTGAAGGTAATGATAGATCAGGAGTGTATGGTTCTGATGCGAATCAAAACAGGATATACACCTTCTCTGGATTCTATCCAATTCCTTGTGTCTATGACAAATATGATGGATGGAATACTGATCCTTACATCCATGCAGGCGATCCCTTCTACTTCGATATGGCATATTATGACCTTCAGTTGGATATTCCTGAAGGGATGGTAGTTGCAGCGACAGGATCGCCAAACGAGATCTCGCACGAGAGCGGGCGTTCAAAGTATCACTATGAGATTTCAACTCCGGTTCGAGAGGTGACATTCTCCGTCTCTAGATATTATGAAACTGAATCGACACTCTTCAAGGGAGTAAATGTCACGATCTATTACTTGCCGGTTTCTGCGAGCATATGGGAATCGGACGCCTTGGAGCAAGCGACACAAGCACTGGATTTGTTCAACTCGACATTTGGCATCTACCCATATCCTACATTGAATGTTGTAGAGCAGCATGCGTATTACGGAGGAATGGAATTTCCGTGTCAAGTATATGTGACCCGAATAATTGCACAACAAATACAAGCAGGAAGCCGAGTTTCCTGGTATCATGAGTTAGTAATTGTTCACGAAGTGGCACACCAATGGTGGTCACAAATTGTCGGTGATGACTGCGTTGATTGGGGATTTCTCGATGAGAATCTTGCGAGCTGGTCTCATGCATATTATGGGGAATACTACTATTCGGATTGGGAGCATTTTCAAATGCCAACCCTCCTAGACAATGTAAGAACATTTTATGCAACGTACCAATCAGGATGTATCATCAATCGCTCAAATTACGTTAGGGAAGATCTTGTAAGTTTCATTGATTATATCCAAGGGCCACTTATTCTAGAGAAGCTTAGAATGACTATAGGCAACGAAGAATTCCTTGATGGAGTAAGGTTGTTCTTTCAAAATCGATATCTCGATATAGCTACATTAAATGATTTACAATTCGCGTTTGAAACTACATCTGATATGGATTTGGACTGGTTCTTCTTTCCTTGGTATAACAACGAATTTCTACCCAATTATGTGATTACAGATGCATTATACAATGTACCTGATTCAACTCTAACATTTAGGATAGAGGATATGAATGAGGAATACAACAGTTATCCATATTCTCAACAGATACCGGTCAAGATTTTCGACACACTTGACAATCTGATAGTTGATACACTCGTTTGGGTTAATGGCACGACTGACTGTACGTTCCAGTTGGAGAGCAATCCGAAAGCGATTCATTTGGACTACGAAGGATACATACTCGTACAATTGCCTGATGCTGAAACCACAGCTTATGTATGTACAAGTATAGTGACTAATTATGGGAATGATATCATCATAATCTCTATTTCAGTCGTAGTCATTGCTGTTGTTTTGATAGTCGTACTTCGTGAATTTCATAGAAGGAGAGCATAGATCTATCTATCAAAGGAGATGTCTTTTACCATCTCAAAGAGTAAACGACGTCTAGGACCATCAAAATACTTGTGATGAGTGCTGATGGTCACCTTTGCTTTTTCTATTACATCATTCTTTCTGATATTTCGTACAATTTCATCTAGCTCAGTTAAAGTATCGACTGCGAATAGACAGATAGCAATAGGCTCAGACGCAGACAAGTAAATGTCCCAAAGAGGCAGGGGATATTCAGCACGTAACCATTTCACTAACTCGTCGGGTGAAGCAACAGACTGGTCGTAGGTTAGACAAATTAGGAAAGGAATATCACTAGCTGCACCAAGCTCCAAGTTTAGAGAACATCTCACGGCCTGACTGTCTTGTATTTCCTGGAGAATCTTCCTCACACGTCTTGCTGTGAGCCGGGTTTTTTCAGTGATATCAATTATGGACATGCGTGGATCCTCGACTAGGCACTTCAAGACCCGTAAATGGAGGCTATTCATCTTCATTGAACCACCTCGTTTCTGAATGACGGAATGCATCTCGACATGACTCACACTTTCTAACGATCGCAGATGGGTGCCAATGCCCATCAGCTCGTTCGTATTGGCATATTCTCCAACGAGAGCATAGGTTCCATCGGTATATGATGATGCTGCAACTATGCAGCTATTGGAAGCTATCCTATTTACCAAATCTACCTCATCAAGTGAGCCATCTGTCTGTAGAAGACCAAACATCTGCTCGACGTTTGCCATCTCAGGAGAAAGATAGACAGAATACGCATCAATTACTCGGGTTTCTTCAAGCTTCATAACTCGTTTTCTAACAGCATTTGCTGAGATACCATGATTCCGTGAGAGTTCTTCATAGGTCATCCTGCAATTTGATAGCAAATCGACCAAGATTCTTTTGTCAAGAACATCCACACTTCATCACCTAGCAAGAGAGATTCATCTATATTGATGCCAGAGGAGTTGTTGGTAGTGAAAAACATAACGCACCCAGCAGTGGTCCATGATACCAGACTGGATAATGACGGCCCTACCAAAAGGGGCAGGGCCGTTTGAGAGATAGAGGGAGGAGTAATCGTGATTGTGAAGATTAGCCATTTATACACTATACTGTCTTTCTGAGGTCAAGAAGGGAATGTGGCACCTTAATCAGGGAATCAGCTCCATTCTTTACCAGCAGTTTTCGCACCTCGTCATTTTGAATGTTATACAGAGGCTGCCGCATATCCTGCAAATTGGGAATTCTTCTGAGGAGATTCCAAGCTGTTAGCCGTCTTATGGCAAAGCTAACCGTACGCAATGGAAGATCGGACTTCCTACTAATCTCCTTGGGGGACATCGGACCTGTAGTGGCCAAACTGTGTAGTACAACTCTCGCACTCTTTGGAATACTTACACCCATTGTCATTGTAGTTCACAGGTACCTATACGCAAAAATAGGAATATCTATTCGTGGGATTCAGCAGGTTCAGAAATGAGCTAACAGAGGGTGGAGCTTGCATAAATTCGAACCAATCAGTTCGGAAATTGGACGAATTGAAGAAAATCATAGTAATGTTGCGTAATTTAGCCTTTTTCCAGCTTATCGTGGGACTTAAGACATAAGAAATAGTACAGGGCTTAGGGGAGTAGTACTTGGAATATTTCCTCATCTGGCATGACATCAAATTCCATGTAAGCAGTCCACATACAGTCCTGTCCGATTATATCCAACTTGAATCCAGATTCTTGAAGACGAAGTAGATACTTGAGAGTGTCAATCATTCCTTCTAACAATTGACATGTTTGAACTGCGTCTTCTACTTCAATATGCTCACCCTTGACACGTAGGGGTAGAGAGGACTCAACCTCTATTGTCGTGATCTCAGGATTCTCTACATTTCGCACAAGTAAAATTCGTATCCAATCGTTCTGATGGAGATTAAAAATAACTTCAGGATTATCTAATGTTTCAGATGCAAGTGGCTCATTCATTAGTTCTTTGAATCGTTGATATAGATCGGAGCTGGAATTCATTGTATTTCAGGAATATCAAGGCATCAATCCAATATCTATTCACGGTAACCGGTAAGTGCGGAAAATAGCTTGTTTCATAGCAATGAGAGACTTTCTCAGAAAGGAACAGGTTGAAAATCGGTAATTACTTCAACTGACTCTCTCTAGTTGTACTATGAGTGGAATCATTTTCTTCAAGACAAGTATGCTAGACGATCTTGTTGCATTCTATACTGATAGGATTGGTATGTCTCTATGGCTTGAACAGCCAGATTGCAGAATTCTAAAATATGGAAATATGTTGCTAGGATTTTGTCAAAGGGAATCCATTGAAAATCAGGGTATGATTACATTCGTTTATGGTTCTAGGGAAGAGGTAGATAGGATGTATAGAAATATACAGCAAATCTCCATCGATACGCCTTCTGAGAATCAGAAATATGGAATATATCAGTTCTTTGCAAAGGATCCTGAAGGGAGAATACTAGAGTTTCAATTCTTTCTCCACGAAGCTTTGCCAATTTGAGAGCCGTAGGATATGTTGACCTATGATGTGGTCAGTCCTTAACCTATAGTCCAACAACAGTTGAAACAGACCCAGTCCACCCATGGTCTCTTGCATTCTTGAAGGCGGAGCTAGACTCTTTGTACTCTCCTATAATCCAAAGAACCAAGCGAAACTCATTCCATAGATCAGCATCCTCAGGATTGTCTTTGAGAAGGTTCTTCAGATTCTTCTTGATTGCCTTGTGTTTCTTGATTTCATCATTTCGTCTCTTGGATGATGCGGATAAGAGAGCGTAGATATATTCGGGGGATCTTTCCAATTCGTAATTAATGAATTCATCAGGCTTATCCTTCAAAAATTGGTTGAACGCACTATTTGGCGTGTCATTTGTTCGCCAAAAATCACCTCTGACAAGCATGCTCTCGTATTCATTTTGAAGAAAATCAAGAAATTCTTTGAAATAGGACGTAATAGGGTGGTCGCTTCCTAGAGTTTGGCCACAACAAGTCCACTGGTAGTAGATAAGCTGATTGCCTATATCATAGGCTATTGATGGGGTTGCATCGATTTTCTTCAAATCACTTAC
>JAEORN010000171.1 GCA_016840825.1 Candidatus Thorarchaeota archaeon
AAGATGTTCAATCTTGCTGAGAAAGCACTACAATCCACAAAGGATCCGGTAGCTCAATTCCTTCTAAATCATCTGAAACATGATGAGCAACATCATAAGAAGGAGCTCGAAGGATTGATAACCCTGATACAAACATCACCTTTGCAATCAAAGAAAGGAACAAAAGGAACAGACATAGTTTGTGAAACAGAAGACGCATGATAAAGAATCAGAGTCAGATGTAGGTGATAATTTGCCAGCGTTATCAGAAGTATCGGAAGACTATCCTTCATGCACAGAATACATCAACGAAATGAATCCAATGTATAGAAGCCGGTGGTTGGATGAGTTCACTAGATACCAAATCAATGAAGAGGCTATAGGGAAATTAAAAGAGATCATTCATGATTATGAAATTGTGGTGATGTTTGCAGATTGGTGTGGAGATGCCAAAAAAGCAATTCCAGCACTAGCGCATCTGGAAACATCCCTTGACATCAAGATAAGAGCATTAGGTGGAATGACGAAACCATCTTGGGGTTCTGATAAATTTTGGGCAGTTCCACCCAGTCCACTCGAAGTAGATACTTTCGACATTAGAAGTAGTCCGACTATCATCATCTTCAGCAAAGATACCAAACAAGAGATTGGAAGAATAAAGACTCGCCCAAAGATGACTCCATCTATGGAGGAAGAGATTCTGAAGGTAATTCACGATGCTTCATCGTGATTCATGAAGGTTGTCTGCATCCATCACAACCCGAAAAGCCTTGACCAAGACATTTGCCTGTTTTATCTCCACCATGTTTCATACCCCATTGCTGCATCATTGTCAGAACACCTCTTAGATCCTCACCCTTTCTTGTGAGCTTGTAAGAAACACTTGCTGGAATGGTTGAAGAATCGACAGTTCTCGTAAGAATCTCTTCATCTTTTAACTCAGAGAGTCTTTGAGAGAGCATCTTTGAAGATACCCAGCTAAGGTCTTTTTGGATCTCGTTGAACCGTAATCCCTCTTTGGCTCTTGGAGCCATCAACGTCTGCAGAATAAGAATGGTCCATTTTTTCCCTAGAATTCCAGAAGTAATATAGACCGGACACCCTTCAACATCTGCTTTTACACGCGGCGCATAGATTTCTTCCAAATCGTTCATGACACTCACTTACTTTATGGTAACTATCCCATTTATAACTTACTTTTTTAAAGTAACTATATATTGGTAACTTATTAAGAGTGACAGACATGGTCAAAAGATTGATGATCCACATTGATGAAGAGAAGTGCACTGGTTGCGGACTGTGTGTTCCAAGTTGTGAGGAAGGAGCATTGGCAATCGTTGATGGAAAAGCTAAGGTCGTTTCAGAGAGTTATTGTGATGGACTGGGTGCTTGCCTTGGACACTGTCCTGAAGGAGCCTTAACTCTACTTGAGGTTGATACGGTTCCTTTCGATGAAGATGCAGCGATGGACCACGTACAGAATCTAAGAGGAACACATCAAAGCTCAAGCTGTTGTCCTACTGTAAGCCTGAATGATTCTTCTGAAACTCAAAAGGATCAGCCTAGTTCCTACAGGGGCGGTGTTTCCTACCTTCAGAATTTCCCTGTAAAGTTGAAGCTAATAGCTCCAAATCATCCGGCCTTGAGAGATACAAGTTTGCTTCTCTCTGCGGATTGCACCAGTATCGCTTACCCTGCATTACACAATGACTTCCTTCAAGGGAAGACAATCATTCAAGTCTGTCCAAAGTTTGAAGAGTATAGCAGTAATGTAGACAAGCTGGCACAGATATTTCATGTCAATTCCATAAAGGACATCACCACATTGATTATGGAAGTACCGTGCTGTAGTGGACTGGTTCGTATGATAAAACAAGCACTACAGATTGCAGGAAAGGATCTACCGATCACGTCGCACATTATTGGTGTAAGGGGAAATATCCTTTCAACATCTATTGTAACATAATGATTACTTCAATAATATAGAAGTAAACTCAGGTGTCATGGAAGAATATATCACTTGGCCATCACGGGCAATTGCTATAGGCATGTGTGGTGTATCGAAAGCGAATGCCAAGTTCGCCTTTGAATCAAGCATAATCAACCCTGCTTCCCCAGAAGTCTTCTCTCTAAGGGTTCTCATAACCCTCTTGCATGCGTCTATCACCGTGAAACCATTCTCTACATGCAGCACTGCTTCCCTAGCCATTACAATACGAAGTATTTGCTCACCCTTCCCAGTACAGCTTGCACACGCAATCTCGTTCGCATAAACTCCTGAACCGATAATTGGAGAGTCACCCACTCTACCAGGGAGCTTTCCAGGCCAACCACTTGTTGACGCTCCTGACGCAAGACGACCATTCTCATCAATAGCCACACAACCGACTGTATCACATGCTTCTGCGTGTTGAATGGTCTTTGTTCGACCCTTTCCCTCTTCTTTCCTGAAACCAGTGGAAACCATCTCTTTATACAAACGTGCGGCTCCAGGACCAACTACTTGCATCACTGATGTTCTGTCTAATACAAATCGTGCAAGAGAGATTGGATGCACGATGTCCCGTACTGCCATCACAGCTCCACTTTCGAGCCGTTGTCCGTCCATCAGTATTGCGTCGACTTCAATCTCACCATCCAGATTCTCACAAGCTCCGCGGCCAGCTGTAAATAGTTCTGTTTCTTCAAGCTCCCAGATTGCAGCCTCTACTGCATCAATGGAAGATCCTCCTCGTTCCAGCACACAGTAACCTACATTGGAGGCATTCTCTACCGCATGAAGAATATCTTTGTGATTTTTGACCTTGAATGTAGTTGCACCGCCGTGTACAACTATAGCTGGTTTAATCATTAGTGTATCAGCTACGCCTAGGTTATCCTTTCATAAAATCCTATTGCAACATCATCCCATTAATAGTTAAAAGAGATGCAACTGGAAATCTGATTACTCTGTATCTTATCATTTTGGGGACCAAAGAATGCATGCGAGCATAAGCACACTATGGAAGATATCCATCCGTCTCGTATTAGGACTACTTCTAGCGATAGCATTATTTTGGATGACTTTTCCAGCTCAATCATCTAGGATTGCATTCGTGAGCTACCATGCGTTACTTGCATTCCTAGCTGTTCCTCTTGCATCATTGGCGTTCCTAAGGAATTATAGAGCACCATCATCCTCCAGATACATACTCTATCTATCTTTTCTATTCCAATGTATCATTCACTTTGGCATATCCGTAGTCTATTCATTCATAGAACCTGATCTTTCACCTGCCAATGCTCCTAACAGAGCATTCACAGATCTATTAGCCATATTCTTTTTCGGAGTGCTGCTCTGTGTATCTTTAATTCTCTCATTTAAAGAGTCACAAAGACGAGTTTCTATTATAGTTGGAGGCTCAGTACTGCTATTCACACTTGGATTATATGGCGCAGCAGTTTTCATCCTAAGACCAATTCTGACACTCCAACAATTGGAATCGTTGACTATTATCATTGCATTTTTCACAATGGGTCTATTTGCATTGGCTGTAGCCCTAACATTCAAGACCCCAAGAAGAAACGCAATCCATGAGCCACACTACTTCATTGCAGCTCTCCTAGCATTCTTCATATCATCTATCTCTATCCTAGCTTATGCGATAGGATACTACTCAATATGGACAATGGTAATCTATCAGGAAGCATTGGCGTTTTCACTTCTTTTTCTGGCAATGGGAGAGCCTCTGTATAGGGAATCTACAATCAGTAAAAGAGCAACTGAATATATACTATCATTTCTGTTGGCGTTGTCTTTGGCAACTTTCACATTGAGCTTGTTATCAGAGGCATTCGCTCCAGGAGTTCAACTGATAGATTTTGGTGCTTATCTTCTCTCACATGGAGCAGCTGCTCTTCTCTCAGCAATGATGACAGTTCTACTCTTTGTGTATTTCCAGAAAAAACCAGGGTGGAACCTATTTCCTTTGATGACATTGTACCTCACTTGGACATTCATCGAGATAATAATCATAGTTAGCTTTCCCTCATACTACATGACAATCAATGGAGAGTCAGTAGTACCGTACATCTTTGGTGGTCTGATGTCATTGCTTGTTATTAATAGAGGGATAATGTACACAAATCGACCACCAAGAGAAGACCCTCGAGAGTATGAATATAGGTGGATTCTACCAAGACTCCTCATTGTTATTATTGGCACCTCTGGATCGATCCTCATCGAGAACAGGATAATTAGTGAGAATCCCGCAATTATAGGATTCCCCTTAGGAAGAGTCATTCTTCTTACTATCAATCTTCTTGCGCTTTTTGGTTTCTCTTTATTATTGTATATAATTACGAGGAAATCTGCAGACTGGAAGAATATTGAAGGAGTAGCAGTCATTATCTTAGCCTTCTTCATTGTTCCGGGAATCTTGAAAGGAGTATTTCCAGATTGGACAATAGGGTGGTGGTTGAGTGAACTAGTAATATTGGCGGGACTTGGAGCTGGACCACCCCTACTTGGTACATTATATGTCGATTCTATGTCAAAGGCAGAAGATTCTCAACATAGAGCAACCTTGTATTCAGACCTGCTTGTTCATGATATCACGAATATGCATCAAGCTATATTGGTAGCTCTCTCATTATTAGAAGCTGAACTTGAAGGAGATGAGAGTTACCTTTCTACCATTACGGATGCTAAGCAAAGTCTTGATCGAGCTGCCGATATTGTGTCCAGCGTTCGGCAAATTGGACTTGCGGACCAGATGGATTCAGGAAACCTAAAGAATATCGATATAGTGAAAGTCCTCTTCACTACATTCCACCAAATCCAATCTGAACATCCTAATGATTCTATTCAATTCAGCGTAAATAGACTTCCTGGAGAATGTTATACCAAAGCGAATAGTCTCCTCATGGATCTCTTCTACAACCTCTTCCGAAATGCTGTGAATTATTCCGATGAGGAAAAACGAGTACGAGTGATGATAAAGGAGAGCACAATAGATGGAGCACCCTTCTGGAATATCAGTGTTGAGGATTATGGTAGAGGTATCGAAGAATCCAGGAAGAAGGAGCTATTTCAACGATTCATGAGAGGTGCGGAGGGAATCGGTCTGGGTCTATCTGTTGTGCTTGCCTTGACCAAGTCGTTCAATGGATATGTGGAGGTCTTGGATAGAGTTCCTGGCGATCATACTAAAGGAACTGTGTTTGTCATATCTCTGCCCATCATTCATCTAGATGAGTTTGATATAACCTAGTTAGAGACCCATCCTATGGAGTTCTCGTTCAAGGAACTTCTTTGTTTCGTTAAGATTGTGCCACCTTTCAGCGAAAGTGGCCGCATTGATCCTCTGTTCCTTGTACGCACTCTCAAGATCATCAATCTCTATTTCGGTTTCATTCAACCTATCACGATACATCTGTACGCGCATAGCGGCATTAGCTTCCTCTGATTCACTTGGTTTTTGAATTGAGATAATTTGACCGTCCATGATCCTGTAAATCCGGTCTGTCTGTCTTGCGATCGCTGGATCATGAGTGACCATGACAACTGTCTTACCCATCTCCTTGTTGATACGATGCAAGAATTGGACTATTTTCCCTCCAGTTTCCTGGTCGAGATCACCTGTAGGTTCGTCACAGATAAGGATTGGGGGATCATTCGCAAGTGCAGCAGCAATTGCCACGCGTTGCTTTTCACCACCACTGAGCTCGTCAGGTTTGTGCTTCATTCTTAAAGCAAGGCCAACAGTAGTCAATAGTTCTTCAGCTCTCTTCTTGCGTTGCGCTGCAGGCATTTTGATAGCAAGCATAGGGAGCTCTACATTCTCAAATGCAGTAAGAGTTGGAATGAGATTGAGAGTCTGGAATATGTGCCCAACAGCCTTCTGTCGCAGAAAACCGAGCTCTGCATTTGAGAAGTTCGTAATCTCTTTCCCTGCTACAAAGCTCTGTCCTGCAGTAGCCTTTGTAAGACCTCCAATGATGTTCAATAGAGTCGTCTTCCCGCTCCCACTTGGTCCGATAATTGCGACCATCTCACCTTCTTCAATCTGGATAGAGAGACCTCGAAGTGCTTGGACCTCGACATTTCCCATTTTGAATACTTTCACCAGATCCTTTGCTTCAATATAGCTTGTCATTTTCAATTACTCCCTAAGTACATCTATTTTACTTTCATCAAATCGTGTCGTTAAGAGAATCGGAATTAACGCTGATAGTACTATGACTCCCACAATCAGTCCCATGAGAGAGATTACTATGGGTGTCAGAACTATTTGCGGTCTTACCAGAGCTTGAGTATTCTGACTTGTATTCGCGATATCGCCAAATAGCTGAATAATGCCAGTTCCCAAACCTAGAATCATCGAGAATAGAATCATGACCATCACTTCAGCCACTAGAACCTTCATGACTTGATTCTTAGTGAAACCTCTCACAGCTAGTAGTGTTGTTTCATATTCTTTCTCGCGAAGAGTGAGACTAACGATTAAGCCAGTCCCTGCTATGGCCAACACAACTGCAAAAGCAATCCCTAGCCATCTTGCTCTTGTTCCTCCTTGTTCAAATGTTGCCTCAGATCTTGCCACGGCGCGAGATGTTGCAGAATCAGTGCTTCTCACTTCAGGAGAGATTGAGAGAATTTCTTGCTCAATAGCAGTTCCATTTAGTCCGGCTTCAGTTTTCATTAGTACATGAGGCTCAGCATAATCAAGGAACCCTGTTGACTCAAGGAAATCTATGGGAATATATGATGGATACGACCCACCAAATGCAAATTGACCGAGGAAATCATCAAGAGGACTTCTGAACCCAGTGAATCCAACAATCTCAAGCTGATATGCAGTTCCTGTCGGCATCCTTACTGTAACTGTGTTGCCAAACCTAAGTTCGAGCTGCCTGGCAACGGTTACTGATAGAATTATCTTCTGACCAGTGAAATTGGAGAACATGTTCTCAACAGTATCACCAGAGAACCAGCTATCCTCATAGAATGCGGAGTCTCTCCAAGATTCTGGATCAATTGCTCTCGTTTGCAGCTGCCCTCTGGTTGTGCTAAGTGCAATCTGATATTCAGTCGTTAATGACACGACTCCATCTATTGCTTCTAGATCAGGAAGAATGGTCGTGAGATTCTCACCAGTACCATAAATAGCGCTCACATTAGAGCCAACATCATATAGATCAGTACGATCCCTAAGGTCCTGTTCAGAAAACAGGCTTCCGACACTGAATATGCCATATGATACGATTAATGCTACTACAAATACCAGAGCAGCATTTCGAGATGGGTTTCTTTTTACATTACGTGTTGCAAGATTACCAAATGCGCCAAAGAATCTGCGACCGGCTCCAACGACTGATTCTTGAAATCTTTGAGATCCGCGAAGAAGTATCTTAGTTGCTCCATAGAGGAAAGCTATGGGACCAGCAAAGTTAAGAAACGCATCGACGGGAAGCCAGAGAGCAAATACGATAAGCAGGATGAAGTTGGTACTCAGTGCCCCGCCCACTAGTGTATTCATATCAATTCCTAGAATCCAAACAATGAGCTTGTATGAGCCAAGTACGAATGCAAGCACCGGAAGTAGTCTTTTGTACTCACGCTGTTCTTCAATGTAGATATACTGCTTAAGAGAATCAAGTGGATCCAATTTAGCCGCTCTATCAGATGGACCTCGTATGGACCAAAAGGCCAGTATTGCACCAAATGCTATGGTTACTACGACATTGATAGGATTAGCAGCAAGCGTAACGAAGGGAGACTCTATGGGAACATTGACAATTAGATGTGCTAAATATGTGCCAAGGAAGAGACCAATTGTACCACCAATTATGCCAATTATTATCGCTTCAATCTGTAGCATGCGCTTGATGGCCTTCGGACCAAAGCCCTTTGTCTGTAAAAGTCCGAATTCCCTTCTTCTTAGATTATAGCTCACATCACTCAGCATTGTTGCTGAATACCATGACATGAAAATGACAGGTGCTGCTAGAGATACGAATGATATAACAAGTAGAGAAGCAGCAAGTGAAAGGAACGTTAGAGTAGTACCAACAAGGTTTGATGACTGAGTGTTATAGATAGCTGTTCTGTCCTCTATCTTAGCTAATGCATTTTGAATATTCGTTGAGGAGGCTCCAAGATCATATGGATTGATCAATAGGTCACGGTTAAGATGAACCAAAAAGCCTTGAGTCGCTACCAGCCTTGTCGCATTCTCAATCTGCGAGAAATGATCAATAATTGGCTTCATCGTGTCATCCCAGTCAACAAGCATCAGATCATATTCACGCCAGTCTCCAATCTCTATCTCTATGAAACCTAGGTTCAGAGTTGCCGGTGGATTCAGGAGACGA
>JAEORN010000023.1 GCA_016840825.1 Candidatus Thorarchaeota archaeon
TATGAAATAGAGCAGATAACACCCATCACGGGCTCCAGACCAGAGGCAGACTCGTCATAGCGAAGGTGGGTGATATCTCCCGCAGCAGTTTCGATTGTGACTGTCAGATAGGAATCGCTATCGACGATATTGATTATCTGTCCAACAATCTTTCTAGTCAAGATAACACGCCCTGCTCATAATGTCATATTCTTCTAAAACATGAGAGCATAAAAATTGTACTTGGGATCATGAGGCTCCCTTCAACTAAAGATCGCGAGAGGGGTCGAATCAACCCATGTGGCGAGGCAGACTTTGGGGAGGTCTTAGAACCAATACCACATGAGATTGATTATGACCCCTAGTAGGTTCTCTGCACCATAGATAAACTCCTAGAGAACTCGCTATTGGCGGGAGAGGATTCGAGTTGCACGCTCATGTCAATAGATTCATAATCTCTCAGTATGACTGGATATCATTGCTTGCGCAGAGGGAGAGGAATGGACCACTCTGAAGAAAATTCAATATTTGACAAGGAGATGTATCTGGAGATACTACGAGATAATCCCCCAATGAAACGATATGTTTCTCGAGGAGATACTCCAGACGAGATAGACATTGAAGGCCCCCATGAGGATGCTGACAATGCCATCTTTCGACTACTGCGATTTGTTATGGGCGATTCAACTCCAAGATTCCAGCCAGTCTTGGGGTCAGCGGGTATGGGCAAGACCCATCTCTTCTGGGCCCTGAAGGATAAGGAAACCGCTCTGAAAAAGGGAAGATTCACTGCAGTATACGTACCTTCGCCTCCAGCACCAGTGAGAGTCCCTCTACATTTTCATGCATGCTTGGTAGATGAGATGGGCGAGGGCCTCTTTGAGAATGCAGTGGATATGCTCATTACGAAGTTCGGGGGAGTCAAAGGAGTCACTCACGAACTTTACGATTATACATATGCCTTGGAAAGACTTCTGGTGGAATATCCTGGAATATCTGCAGATGTAGTCAAAGTTCTGTTGCGATACAGACTCGACCCTGCGCATAAGGACCTAGCAAGAAGATGGCTTCTTGGGGATGCCTTGAGTGATTTAGAGATAGAGAAGCTCGATGTAAGGACAATACTAGAAGAAGATGACGTGACTCTTGCTACCCTAAAATTACTACTTGAGGGTTCAGAACAGCCAATTGTGTTGTTCATAGATGAGTTTGAGGGACCATACAATACACACGGGGAAGTAGGCGAGAGACACTTCCTCGAGGTAATCAAGCGGTTGTATAACGAGGGGAAGAATGTAGTATTTGTTGCTTCTTGCCTATCCGATATTTGGGAGAGGATTTACAGTGCAGCAGATGGACCCATGCGTTCCAGAATGGAGCAACCTGTAAGCCTGCGAGAGTTTACAAAAGAAGACATTGCGGAATTCATCTCATCATCAATGAAGATATACTGGGATAATCAGAATATCGATCCTCCAGACGATATGCTATTCCCACTGACATCTTCAGATATTGAAGAAGCTTTCAATCATTCAAAGGGAGTGCCAAGAGAAGCCTTACGATATGTAATCCCACGAATTGATGAGATTCTATTCGAGAAACCACCAGAACCATTAGAGGAGCAGACGGACTTCGTCATCAAGTTGACAGCACCTGTCATCATTAATGCTGTTGCGAAAGCCCTTGAGGAAGCAGGGAAGTCTAAGAATGTCACCACACAACTAGTGGTTGCTAAAGGTGTTGCAGATAGAGAAGCTACTGCAATTCTAGCCCTCTCACAGGGTGATGTGACAAAGAAAGTCTGCATTGATATTGCTAATGTAAAGGATTGGGATAGAAGCGGTGGTGTGGCTGCATACTATTCTGTCAAACGACTGAATGACATTATTGAGAGCAATGAAGCGGATCACGCAATCATTGCTGTTCCACAAGCAACGAGCGGAACAAAGTATCAATCTATGACAGATGACATGGCAGATGCATTAACAACCTTGAAATTCACCGAGGAAACAGCAAGACAACTCGTTGAAGCAATAACAAAAGGCAGCATTTCCAGCGACGAGTTGGAAGGTTTTCAAAAGGTCATAGAGAAACTGTTCTAGGCTATGTATGAATCCTACATTTCCTTTAATACACAGAGTGCGTAACAAATCTGGGAGATTTACTATGCACGCAGTCAAGAGAATAGCCATGACCATTTGGGTCGTTTGCATGCTCGTAATGCCATATGCTTCAATCCCAATTGTGAGTTCCTACACACCTGGCGATGAGGCAGCGATGTTTGGACATACTTTCACGGAAGAATACTGGACAAATGATTCGATTACTGTAGAGGACGAGAATGATAATGTAGCCACCTTTACGGCATCCTATGTAGGAAAGGATAATTTCTCTGCATTCCTAATCGCATTCAACAAGCTTGTTGCAAATGATAGCAGGGAATACATCCTACCGTATCAGCTGTTCGGAATGCACTTCCTCACACCTGAAGATCAAGAAGTCTTCATTGGAGCAATATTCGCATTTCTCATGGTACACAATGAAAGCTATGGTGACAATAATCTGCCCGATGTGGGTAATGAGAAGGCCTGGTATATTCTGCCGATATCCTCCCTCAATCCTTGGAATGATGTCACTCCTCAAGTTGAACCGATACCTGCAGAGAAGTTGGGAGAGAATCACTATAGATTTGGAATGAGGTATGTCAATATTAGTGCTCGAGTTGTAGATGCTACCTCACCGGGAGGCTTCTTCGCATCTCTGTTGATACCATTGGTGACTGTGCTTTTCAGTGAGATAGTCATTCAATATGACATATTTATCGATCCGAGTACAGGTCAAGTTCATGCGGAAACATTGTATACTATTGGTCAAGTAACAAGAGCGAGACTTTTCCTGGACATATTCGAGGTGGATCCAAGAGATATCATAAATGAAACCATGTGCATTAGCGCAGTTCATTATCTCTCGATCTTCACAAGCAACTACAAAGTGACAAGTGCTGGTACTGGAAATACAATACAAGCTCCCACAGCAACGACTCCAATCAATGAGAACATCTCAATCAAGGTTGGAGATGATGATGAACGAGCCTTTAATATTGGTCTAGGAAGGAACTATGCGCTCATCAACGAATCGACTACTCCTTGGACCACAGTTTCGGATAATGAAACCGCTCTCAACGCACTACTAGGAGCAAGAGCAGGTGACTTCTTGCTTGTAGCTTGGCAAGCACCACTCTCAGCATTTCTATTTGCTCACGCAGCATATGCCCTATCAGAGCAGATCAGATCAACATATGCAAACGTAGGAGAGCTTGTTGAGAATGCAGGAACAGCATTTCATAGCAGCCAGTGGTGGTACGGGGTTTCATTCTCAGAGTGGAATGGTTTACGAGTGCAGCAAGACCCTGTATATGTTGCATACACGAATATCGAAGAGCCACCCACTCTAACGACACCGACTACTGATACTACATTACCTGATGGTGCTGGTGATGGAGGGGGAGGATTAGTTCTTCTAGCAATTATCGCTGTAGGCGTCATCTGTTTGATCATGGTAATGAAACGAAGATAGGATATCAATTAAGAAGTGAAGCTTTCGGGCTTCCTTCTCTACTCTTTCTATTCTAGCTCTCCACACATAAGTTTCAAGAGGGAAGATTCCTTGTTTTGTCAGGATGAACTCTGAACCAAATGATCTACTAGTGCGCGCAAAAGCGTCAATGAAGGCTGGTAACTATGATGAAGCAGTGGTAACGCTATCCGATATCATTGCTCAGGATTCGCAGGACTCAGAAACCTACATTGAAGCATTAGTGAGTATTGGAGAGATTCATTGGCAAAGAGGGAACTATGATGCAGCTATTGCATCACTGGAACGAGCAAGAGATTTGGGGATAAGAATCGGTCGTATGGACCTCAGTGGTAGGTCATTAAGACTGATAGGAAACGTGCTTTTCGACCAAGGTTTCCCCGATCAAGCAGAAGACTACTATCTACGATCACTAGGCCTCTTTAAAGAGATAAATGAAAAGAAAGGTATTGCCAGATGCTATAATAATCTGGGCGTAGCAAATGCGGAACGAGGAGAGTACGATAAGGCACTTGATTATTACAATCGTGCGTTGAACATCTACAAGGAAATCAAGGACCAGATGGGCGAGGGAGCTGTAATCAATAATCTCGGCGAGATCTATCGATTCAGAGGAGAGTATACTGATGCAGAATATCTCTATCAGAGATCCATGAAATCAGATAAGGAGCTTGGGGACATTTATGGACAGGCTTTGTGCTGGGGTAACCTCGGAGCAGTTTCGTTAGGAATTAAGAATTTCAAGGAAGCAGAGAACAGAGTCACAACGGCTTTGAAGATATTTGATGACCTGGGAACTCGAGACCTGGTCTATGTCGAAATCTGTGGTCTAATGGTTAGTATTCTTTCTCAGACAAAGAGGTATGAAGAGGGACAGGAATTCCTTGATAAGATGTGGGCAGCGGAAGCGAATCTAAGGTCCGAGTTTGCAACTGGAATATGTGAGTACTATGGCGGCATGCTGGCTCAAAGAAGTGGGAATCTTCATACTGCAAGAAAACACTTCGTTCGATGTTTGGAGCTATCTGAAGGTAGAGTCTTTGAATACCAGCTTCTATCACTAATTCAGCTTGTTGAGCTTGAATTACAAACATACAGGATGACACAAGAAGAAGAGTATCTTGAACGCATGGAAGAACGACTTGAACAAACCCTTCATCTTGCTGAATCAACGCACTCCTATGGAGCTCAAGTACAGTTGATGATGTTACATGGCTTGTTGAGAATGGAGAATCAGCAATTCTTGAAGGCGCTTGAGGAGCTTGCTAAAGCTAGAGAGCTGGGATTTGAAAAGGGATTCAATACTAGAGTTGACCTAATTGACAAACATATTGAGAAGGTAAATAGACGTATTGAAGCATCAATCAATCCTGCCACTGAAACGGTAGATCAGAAAGTGAAACGACTTCAAGACTATATTGAAGAATGTCAACGAGTGGTCCTTGCTAGCAAGTGAAGATAGGAATTAGACACTACCCAGTGAATTATAAGACTGACATCTTCAGAACAGATTCATGGACCCAATTGGTTATGATCTACATATTCACTCAGACTATTCAGATGGATTAGGTTCAGTCAGAAATATTGCGAAGAAAGCGATTTCCATGGGTCTCAATACGATTGCAATCTGCGATCATTTCTGGCCTTGTCTTGGTAGTAGGAAGGCAGGTAGCAAGTGGATTGAAGAACGCAGGGATAAGATCTGGAATCTTAGGACTGCCTTCAAACCGCTGAGAATCTTGGATGGAGCTGAAGTTGACATGTCTTCTGATGGGTCCTACGCGGAGATTGCAGCTCCACTAGATAGCTTTGACCTCGTGATTGGTTCAATTCATTTTGCTGTGAACTCGACTCAGTGGCGTTCAACTATTCAAAAAGCGGTTGAGAAGTGGCGTTTTGATATCCTTGCACATTGGGATGGATACCTCACGACTTTTAGCGAGGAGGATGGTCTTGCAGTTGCTAGAGTCCTAGCTGATAATGACGTAGCAGTAGAACTGAGCAGGCATTATGAGATTCAATATCCAGAATTCCTCGAGATGGCAAGAGATGCAGGATGCAAGTTCACATTTGGAAGTGATGCTCACAAACTCGAGTTCATCGGAAGATTAGAGAATCAAATCGAGCTTGCAAGAGCTCTGGAACTTCCACTGAAAAGAATTGGATAAACTCACTCTGGGAAGAGAATGGATTTGATTGAACGATGCTTGCTATCGTGTCTGTCATTACTAGTCCAATATACTCTCTGAATTGTCTTATTCCTGACTTCTGTAGGGAGTTTCTGATAAATCAAGTCCCGATCTTTTACGGACATCTGCTTGATGATCGTATCGAGAAGATCCTGAAGCTTTCTACTCCAATTCCCAACAGGCGAAACCTCTGAGCCCCAATCAGTCGCATATGCAAACATTCTCGAGCGATATGCATCAACTGCGGCTTGGACATTTACAAGACTGCAGAGAATTGATTGTACTATATCAGAACGACATGATACCTCTTCTATTCCATAATGTTCCAGATACTTCTCGATATCTTGAACAGCCTGTCCGAACCTGATCTCTAACTCAGTGTCGCCATATCCCTTCATCTCATCATCATCAATCAGTACAAGGAAATCTGTACCCTTTGTGCCCTCATTGATAGCAGATGCAACTGCCATCAGGTCTCGAATGCATAAGGGAAGACATCTGTTACTGTCTGAATCGCTCATTTCTAGCAGTATGGTTCAAAGTGAAGAGGTCAGATATGGATTGCTCAGATGTTATGAAATCCAGAAGGCTTTTGTTCTACAATGTGCCTAGATGCGTTACGATTCCGTGATAAGGTGATAGAATATGACAGACAAACACCTGTTTCCATCAGAAGAATGGGTTGCGAAGTACTGGGAACTTTTGAGAGCAAATGATGCCTACAAAGAAGCGGCTAAGACATGGGAGGGCTCGTTCATCTTCGAGATTCAGGCAGACGGAGAGGTCGTCCAAGAGAAGATGGGGATGTACCTCGACCTTTGGCATGGCGAATGTCGTGAAGCTCACATGGCAGGTCCTGACGATGACGCAGAATATGTCTATACAGGTACCTACGCAAACTGGAAGAAATTGATTGCTGGTGAGATAGACCCAATCAA
>JAEORN010000172.1 GCA_016840825.1 Candidatus Thorarchaeota archaeon
ATTCGACTATACATTCCGCAATATCGAAGCAACAGTCGGCGGATCTGGACCCGAGCTTCTCATAACATCCCATTATGACACAATCAGAAATGCACCTGGCGCAAATGACAACGGGAGTGCAATCACAGTGATGCTTGAGGCTGCGCGAGTTCTCTCTGAACATCCTCCCAGCAATGCGGTACGGTTTGTCGGTTTCAATCTAGAAGAACTGAATCCTGCACGACAGAAGATACTCCGTGAACAATCTGTCCATTATGGACTTACTGATGATGAAGGTCGTTTCACTTCGTGGCGTTCTCAGAAAATAATCAACAAGTACTGGAATCTCTTCTTCAAGTATCGACCAGGCAACACCTCTTTCACGGAAGTATCTGAACGAATAATCACGGAAATGAGTGATGACCTTCGCCCTCATGAACTCTCTTACCTGAAGGTTCTACAATCTCTCAATGAAGAGATTACTCAGCTCGGGTATCCTGGAGCAACTGGAATGATGGGAAGTTCTGCTTGGGTTCGAGATGCTCCTGCAAGAGGAATATCGGTAAGAGGAGTCCTCTGTCTGGAGACCATGGGCTACACTAGCTCTAAAGAGAACTCTCAGCAGTGGCCTGAAGGATTGGACCCTGATATGTTCAAGATATACAATACAGACTCGGGTCTGACTATTGGCGATTTCTTGACAATAATTGCTGACTGTAACTCCGGTCACCTAGCTGAAAGTTTCTACACTCAGTGTGAACATGATAGTATCAACTTGCCCTATGCTTGCCTTCAACAAGATTTCAATTACGAACAAGCTGCACACATCATGCCAGATATTCTACGGTCTGATCATGCTCCTTTCTGGAGAGAGAATATTCCAGCTCTTTTGATTACAGATACTGCTAACTTCAGGTATCCTTACTATCATACACCTGCTGATATAATTGATAAATTGGACTTTGCCTTTCTGGCTAAGATATGCAAAGCAGTGATTGCTACGGCTTTGACTTTCTAAGAAAATTGAAGTTCATCGGATGAGCTAATGCAGAATACCTCAATTGCGTTTCAATAACAAATCCATTGCGAAGAACCTTTGGCTTTTATTCTCAATGGCATCTCTTCTTGATATGCAGTTTCGTGTTCTTAGGTTACTTTCAATGCTCCTCATGATTGTCCTCTTTCACTCTAGTATCGGACAGGTATCATCATATCTTCCTGCTGACATAATCACATATTTTCCAGATGGTTCATGGACTAGCACGACTCCAGAAGAACAAGGAATGGATTCTGCAACTCTTGCTGAGATGATACAGTTCGTTGAGGATGAGGATGCACCAGTCAAAGGTGTTGTTGTCACACGGAATGGGTACATCGTTGAAGAGGAGTACTGGAATTACAACACGGAGACCTCTACCCATCACATCTTCTCCTGCACAAAGAGCTTTACAGCAGCACTGATTGGGATCGCACTAAAAGAGGGTTACTTGGACAATGTGAGTCAGAGGGTTCTCGATTTCTTCCCTGAGATGACTTTCGCAAACCCTGACCCGCGAAAGGATGCGATGACAATAGAAGACCTTCTTACGATGAGACCTGGTGTTGACTGGGATGAATGGAACACAACGTATAGTGACCCAGATAACATGTACAATCAGATGTTTGGAAGTACTAATCCAGTCCAGTTCTTCTTAGACCTCCCAATGACGCATGATCCCGGAACATTCTGGGTGTACTCGACAGGCGCATCACACATCCTCTCTGCAATCATCACACAAGCTACCAACATGACCACTCGTGCCTTTGCAGATGAATACCTCTTTGACCCATTAAACATGACCATAGGTGGGTGGGCTGTAGATCCCCAAGGTATCAATAATGGTGGCACGCAGCTCTTTGTCACTGTTCGCACTATGACAAAACTGGGTCTGCTCTATCTCAATAATGGAACTTGGAATGGTCAAGAGATTATCTCAGCTGACTACATTGCTCAGTCTCATTATCCTCATGCAAGTATGCCATACTGGGATTATGGGTATCAATGGTGGATTGATCCTGATGGTAGAGTGTTCAATGCTCG
>JAEORN010000173.1 GCA_016840825.1 Candidatus Thorarchaeota archaeon
ATCCGTGAAAACCAAGTCTTCTGTAGTGGTAAGTGTGGTGTCTTTCAGGGGAATTTCTCATACAACCTCAATGATTACCTTCGCTGGGATGGAGCTAAATCTCTAACTCTACGGAAAGAAATCGCGAAAGAAGAAGGGCTCACTCTTGAAGAACGAGACCTCGAGTCAATTCATTATGCACCTCAGTGGTCCAAACTCTATGAATATGAAGAATTTGATGAAGATGAAATAGAAATGGAGTAAGCACTCCTAGAAGTGCTTACTGGCCAAAGTGAGATTTTACGTTTGGTTGGTAGAGATAGAACACCGTAATTATGCATAAGAGGGCTCCAGGAATTCCAATGGTAATGTCACCCAATAGATATAGAGCGATGCCAACGAGATTCAAGATAATTCCAAGCGTCCAAGCTTGAGGATTCAATTTCTTTATCTCTAGGAAGACCCAGATGCCTACCACTGCAACGATAAGTCCTACTCCAGCGGTCCAATCACCATTTATCTGAAACATTACTATGCTTACAATAATCCCTGTGATAATATCAGCAAGGATTATGTAACTCGCAATTGTTACTTCTCTCGGTATTTCACCCATGATAATCACTAAAACGACACAGTATCTGTTGGACCATATTACTCTTTGCACTTGTCCTGTTTCTAAAGATCCTTCGAGAAAAGAATGAATCTCCGATCGGAATATTCCTCAGGTATGAGCATGAGAGTTGTGGACCATTCTTTCGCGGTCGGACCAAGAAAGAAGACAAGACGGCCTATTGCATCTCTTTCTAATTCCTCAAGAATCCTAGACATCGTATCTACGAATGTACTTCTTTCCCGAGTGAATACTGAATATGTTGCCATTAACTCTCCATCTCTCTCGAAAATGCGTTTGTAGTACAGAGAGAGTGCTTCACCACTTTCATCGATAATTAGGTAGAAGTCACCTTTCCTTTGCATTCGTTCAAGTCCTTGCAGATCCTTATCTTCAAATTCCCATGATATAGGGATTGTTGATGTTTCCACCATGTCGGGATATCTTTCTAGCATATCTGCCACTCTTCTTGCATCTACTCTCAAAGGAATGAATGCAGGACTTGCTTTTGGCCTTGGAGGGTAAGGAGCCTCAAGCCTGAAGTATCCAACTTCATCTTTCAATTCAAATCCCAGTTTTTTGGCTAATCCCATTGATGCAATGTTTCTTGAACTGGTAGCATACCTCAATTCTCTGAGCTTTTTCTCTTTAGCAAGTTCGATGGTTTTCTGAACAACGTCTGTACCATAACCATGATGTTGGAATTTGGTATGTGTTCTTAGTGCTTTTACCCAGCCATAGTTTCCTTCAGGCTCAATATGAAGAGCAGCAAAAGCCGCTAACTCTCCATTGACAAACACTCCAACTGGAGTCCAATTTGGATTCTCAAGCCAACTTAGGAAATCGTTAGGTGCATAATCATCCTCCCACACGCTATGAGAAACCTTGGTTACTTCATCAAGATCCTCTGAAGTTAGATGTCTAACTGTGAGTGACATAGGTCTGGAGAGAATACCAAGTATTTATGAAGAGTTTGAATGGACGATACTCCTATCTCACCATTTGCTAATGGCTTAAGGGGAATGCAGAATGAGCACTAATTCTTTTGTAGGACGATGCAATAATGATGGTGAACATTCGAAACATAGGTAGTTGGATATCCCCAGCAACCAAGTTTCTTATTATCTTGACACCAAATCATTTCCTGTTTTAATGAATAGGTCTGTGACATTCTTTTCGCGAGGTCCCAAGCAATAGGTTTCAATTCTCCATCAATATCTCTCATATTTTGAACAACTACCACAAGATAGGCTCCAGAAGTAAGAAACGAGTCCAATTTGTCGAATATTGCACCAAGTGAATCGATATATTCCTCATACTCAGATATATTCCCGAGATCACGTTCAAAATCGCTATAGTAGAGATTCAAACCAGCTTCTTCTCGCGCCTTGTGAACAGAATCATTCCCCCCTCTAGATTTTCGAAGCATATTCCAATATGGTGGAGATGTCATAAGGAAATCAAATGAAGGAGGTTCTTCACCTAACTTCTCAATCAGGTGTTCAGAGGCTTTGAACGCATCTCCTACTATGAGATGAGTGATTCCTCTACCTTTCGTCTTCATCAGATGTTGATTTCCTATCTCTACGAATTCAGGATTCAGTTCAATTCCTACACAATTTCGTCCTAGTTCCTTGCACGCGATGAGAGTACTTCCTACTCCTGCGAAAGGGTCTATTACCCATGAATCCTCTTTTGTGAAGAATCTAAGTAGATGAGCAACTAGTTCCTCAGGGTATTTTGCAGGATGGTTGATTTGCCCTTTTGTTCGGGGTTTGGGATTGATCACAAACCACGACTTAGTCGCTTTTACCCACTCTTTACCACTAAGATCATTTAGAGGGGGTTTTGAAGTCTTTTTGGACACATTTACCAACACAAGCTGAAAGCGATAATTCTTTCATAAATCTAACGAGGTCCAGTACTAGCGGTCCATTAAGATATCAAGAGCGATGTTATCAGCATGGTCGCTAATGCGTTCAAGACTCCTCAGGGTTTCGACGAAAACAGTATCTGCTTCAGGCTGACAGACTCCCTGTGCCATTCTTCTTTGATGTGCTGTTCTCAGCTCTCTTTCAACAGCATCAACTTCATCTTCCATTTCTTCGGCATCCTTAGCTATTGTCTTATTCTTTGTCTTGAATGCCTGAATAGAACGTTCGTAGGTATCCGCAACAAGCTGAAACATTGCACGTATATCATGTATACCATGTTCAGAGAACGTGACTCCATTTTGCATTCTTTCCAAAGAGAATTCGCCGATATTCTCACATAGGTCTCCAACCCGCTCTATATCTGTGAGCATTGCCAGCATTTTCATTCGCCATATCTTGTCCTTCTCGCTTAGCTCTTCTTCATGGATTTTATCTATGAATTCTTCAGTGGACCGGCATCGTTCATCAACATCATCTTCCAAGAGCATAATTCGTCTTGCGTTCTCAAGATTCTTATCAAGCAAAGCACTCTCACTCAGATTGATCATCTCGATTGTTGTTTCAGCGATTCTATGCATCTCTTTCTCAGCTTCACGAAGAGCGACTTGTGGATAGTTCAACATTTGATCATCGAAGAAATGTCGTCCAATAATCTCTCCTTCCTTGTCAGGGATTAACCACTCGCAGAAACGAACAAGTAAACCAACTAGAGGGATAAACATCAGGCTAACAAGCACATTGAAGATAGTATGAGCGTTCGCAATCTGACGAGGAATATCAGTAGCAGTGAGTGCTATAAAATCAGAGAATGGACCAATGAATGGAAAGAATACAGCCACTCCAACAATATTGATCATAGTCTGAGCAACAGCTGTCCTTTTTGCAGGAGTAGTAGCACCGATTCCTGCGACAAGTTCTAGGAAGCAAGTACCAATGTTTGCACCCATTGCTAATGCAATTCCCATGGGAAGTCCAATCAACCCTGCCCCGCCAAGAGCGATAACCAGACTAGTAGTCGCAGAGCTACTTTGAGTGGTTCCAGCAATTGCTGTTCCAATCAGGATGCCCACAATCGGAGAAGCACTATATTCGTTAATCGCATCAACAAAGAAAGTGTTCTCTGGATCATTGAGTATGGCTTTTGCACCATCCTTCATGAATTCCATAGCGAGAAATATAACGCCGAGACTGAAAATTATCCTGAATATATTCTTCCAACTATCCCTAGGCGAAAACATCATTCCAAAGAATCCAATTGCAATCAAGGGCCAATAGAGGAAACCAATATCGAATGAAACTATCTGAGCGGTAATGGTGGTACCTATTTCAGAGCCTAGCATTATATTCACTGATTGTCTGAAGGTCATCATCCCTGCATTAACGAATCCAATGAGTGTTAGGACAGTGATACTCGAACTTTGGGTCATGAACGTCGCTGCAGTACCAGCCCCCATTCCTCGGATTGGATCATTGCTTACTTTCTCTAGTATCTTGGCTACCCTTGCACCAGATAACTTCCCAAGGGTTTCTCTCAAAAGAGTGATTGAGTACATAAAAAGACCGAGTCCACCAATAACGACCAACAGATTCTCAATGATACTTGCCATCGTGTAACGGGAGCTAACCCGAAATTCCTTCCTTTTGAAGCTGAAGCATATGTATCATATGCTGCATATGTTTCAATTATTGCCAGCTGAAAACTATGCATTACTGAATCCAAATTCGATTATTCTATTCATGGCAACTTCAGCGATATCTTCACAATACGATGCTATACGACTCATGTGTAGAATGAGGAGTGTCTCGCTAGCTGATAGAGTTTCAGAAGATCCACCAATCTTATCAAGTTGAGCTGAAACCATTCTTGTTTTAGAGTGGCAAGAAAATGCTTTCTTGGCATTCTCATCTGTTGAAGATACAGATGTAGTACTTCTGTCTATCTTGAAGAAGATACTTGTCGTTTCATTATAAGCATCCAAGAGCCTCTCGCAAATTCGTATTAGCTTTGGACTTATCTTCTCAATCTTCAATAATTGTTCGATGGCTGAGCAAATATGATCTGCGATTCTTTCAATATATTTTGCAGCTAGACTGAAGTGAAGTGCATCTGGTGGTGTAATCTCAATCCTTCTTGCATAAGCGGGATTTTGGAGTGCAAGATGGCATAATCGTTCAACAAAATATCGGTGTCTATCTACATCTTCATCTCGGTCTATGATTCTTTCAGCTTCATTATGCTTACCAGATTTCATTATTCCAATTAGACTGGATAGCATATACTTCACCGTTGAGAACTGTCTGCGCAAAATGGGAAATATGACCTGCTTTTCGCTAGTATCGCTTATGATGATGCTGTTACCAAGCTCCTCAAGAATCTCAAAACCTGGTAATCGTCTAACCCATCGACTGATTTCCTCTCGCGTCTTAATGTCCAATTCTTCACCGAATAGGAGTTCAAGCTCACCTGCGCCTACGATATATGAACCGATCAACATCATTACAATGCTTTCGAAGCTTGATTCGTCAACAACATACCTCACTCTTTGAGATGATTGAAACTCAAAATCTGGAGGGAAGATTCTGAGAGTGCCATCAAGTGTCTGCTCGATTCGAACCTCAGAATCTTTTGAAAGCTTGAATGTATCACACCAAGTCCTAGGAAGATAGACATAGAATGAACTTCTAACTTGGTTGAGTTTTCTAGTTGTAATTGTCATCGATTCCATTGCCAGCCCTGTGTTGTAAATGCTGTAAATGCAATAAAGACTTTATCTTTGAAATTCAGTACCTCATAATGTCGTATGATAAGAACACTGAATGTTTCCTGAAATTAGCCTCTAAAAACCTGTATTTTGATGCTTATCATATGAAGCATTTGCGACAATCTTGAACATATGATTCATCTGGTCGTCATTTAAGAAAGTCATACATGCAACACGAAATGATGGCTAGATGTAATCGGGAAGCGATGCTCTTTAATCTGAAATCATCTAGCTACAATTAGCCTGAAAATGAGGAATACCCATGCGTCTGATATGGAAACAAAAGAAAGGACTGCTTGTAGGTCTGGTACTTGGAATCATTCTTGGAGCAGGTGGTTTGATATTCATTAGTCCCCCACCAAATAGTAGTACAGGAGGAACAATCTCTACAGCGGGATCAAGTACTGTCTATCCTTTATCTCAGATATGGTCGGTGTATTTCTCTATAGAACATCCAGGTCTCTCAGTTAGTCCTAATGCAGGGGGTTCAGGTTTTGGTCAATCTCTTATCGCACAAGGTCTACTCGATATAGGAGCATCTAGCTCTTATCCTAAGAATGATTACCTTGAAGAGAATCCTCAGGTTAGAATTCTACCAGTTTCTGCTGATGCACTGGGAGTTATTGCCAATCCTGCAATCAATGGCAGCGAACTAAAGATGGATTGCGACATGATTGTAGCCATCTTTCAGAGAAATGTAACAACTTGGGAGGAGTTTGAAACAACGTTTGATGTAGAAATCCAGCAAACTGGCTCTATTAGTGTCTATGTTCGTTCTGACGCAAGTGGAACAACAGCAACCTTCGCCAAATGGTTAGAAACATCTGGTGAGAACATCAATCCAAATGGCGCTGAGTATGAATGGCTGCTTGGTCACGAAGAAGCTATCTCCTTTCCTTCAGGAATCCAAGCAGTTGATGGAAATCCAGGTGTAGCATCAGGCGTTGAAGGTGATGATCATTCAATTGGCTATGTGGGTCTCGCCTTTATAGGTGACCTAGTTGCTGTTCAATTGTATAATCCAGGAATCAACGAATGGGTATCACCTTCTGTCGAGAATGCAGTAAAGGCAATTCCAAGTAATCTTACAGATCCTGGACAAAATCTAATGAACTCAGAATTAGAAGGAGCCTATCCAATCGCCAGATTACTATTCTATCTCATTAATACAGATTTCCTGAAATGGTATACGATTACATATGTAACATGGTGCTTGGTTCAAGGGCAGAAATACATCTCTGAAGTGGGATATGTTCCCATCGCGGATACTGCAGCTCAATACTATTCACTTTCAATCCTAGGGTTATTGGAAGCATCTCCATAGAAATAGAGGACTATCATGGAGGAAGATTAGTGTCAGAATCGGAAAAGAAAGACAAGCAGCAAACTACTCGGTTGAGTGGGATAATCAATTCGCTCAAGAAACTTCCTTCTGTTATTGTGAATGAGATTAAATCATTTAGAGAATCCGATCGACCGGGACGGGTTGATAAGCTGGGTCGGATGGGGTTATTGATTCCCGCTTTAACAAGCACTCTGATTATCATACTGATCCTGACATTTCTATGGTTCGAAGCAGTACCAATCTTCGTAGATCCTGCAGGAGGCCCTGGCATTATAGTAAATCCTACATGGGACCCGAATAGAGACCTATATGGCATAGCCACTTTCATTGTAGGGTCTCTCCTTTGTACGATGATTGCGATAGGAATCGCAGTCCCGTTAGGTCTTGGTGGAGCTATCTTCCTTAGCGAGTACTGCCCGATGCGTTTGAGGCAACCAATAAAGATGATAATTGAAATGATGGCAGCAATTCCTTCGATAGTTTTTGGTCTATGGGCATATATCGTATTGGTCCCCTACATTAGAAATACACTTGCGCCATCTCTTCAAAATAACCCGATCACTGGGTGGATACCTTTTCTTCAGGGTGAAACAAATGGGCTGAGTTTACTGGCAGGTGGATTAATACTTGCGATAATGCTACTCCCTACTGTTGTTACTATTTCCACTGATGCTCTACGAACTGTACCTAGTAGTCTTCGAGAAGCATCATATGCACTAGGTGCAACACAGAGTGAAACTGCAAGGAAAATCACACTCTCAGCAGCGTTGCCGGGGATAGGTGCAGCTATTATTCTCTCTTTAGGAAGAGCTGTAGGGGAAACGATGGCAGTTCTGATGGTAACAGGCAACTCTATGCAGATTCCATATACTATTTTTGATCCAGTTTATGTGATGACGAGCATAATTACCAACCAATTAGGATATGCATTTGTCTTTCCGCTATGGAGATCTGCACTCTTTGCTATAGGTCTAGTTCTACTAATTATGTCCATCTGCTTCACGATCACAGCGAAGATCTTCATCCGATGGGGAATGAAGACGAGGGGGATGCTATAAATGAGTGAAAAAACACCCGCTCTCTCTCAAGAAACGATAGATGGACCTAACATTTTCGAGCAAATATTAGAAAGATATCGATCCAAGAGGGAGGTCAAGGACCTCATCTTCAAGGTAATTCTTTCAATAGCTATTATTCTCATAATCTCCCCGTTTTTCCTAGTCTTGTTCCAAGTCGCATCGATAGGATTTTGGCAAGTCTTCGGTACAGAAGCAGGGCAAGGACTTTCCTTCTTCTTTACGTTTCCAGGTCCAGGTTTAGAGGGAGGAATTCGAAATGCATTTGTCGGTACTGTTGAGCTTGTCGTTATTGCCAGTACCGTTGGAATTCCACTGAGCGTATTAGGAGCAGTCTACATCAACGAGTATACACAACCAGGATGGATGCGTAGTATAGTCGAATTCACTTCGGATGTCTTGGCTGGTGTTCCTTCAATTGTCATAGGAGCCTTTGGTTTTGCATTTCTTGTAGATTTTCTCCACATAGGTATGGGTATTCTGGCAGGTAGCCTAACTCTCTCATTCATGATGATCCCAACCGTGTTGAGGACAACACAAGAAGCCCTTAGAGCGGTACCTATGTCATTACGGGAGGCATCCTTAGCACTCGGAGCTACTAAATGGTCCACAACTTGGAATGTCACATTGCGTTCTGCATTTCCAGGAGTAATCACAGGAATCCTTCTTGCGGTTGGAAGGATAATGGGTGAAACTGCACCACTCATCTTCACAGCGGGGAATAATCTCATCGTGCCAACGGAGCTATCTGGGTCAGGGTCATGGGTCGCGTCATTGCCATACACGATATGGGCCTATATCTCCGACCCAAGAGCCTACATTCAAGAAAAAGCTCATGGTGCAGCTCTTGCACTACTCATCATGGTTCTGATAATCGATATCATTGCTAATTATATTTCAAGAAAGGTCACAAGGAGGCTCGTCTAATGCCTGAATGGGAAAATCATATCGAAGTTCAAAATCTAAGCACTTGGTTTGGAAAGAAGCAGATACTCAAGAATATCTCATGTTACTTTAAGGATAACACAGTCACTGCTATTATGGGGCCCTCAGGCTGTGGTAAATCGACATTACTCCGTACACTTAATCGACTCAATGACCTCGTTCCGAGTTTCAGACGTGATGGAATTGTCAGATTTGTTGGGGAGGATATCTTCGCTCCTGGATATAGTGTCTACGAGTTAAGGAAAAATATTGGGATGGTGTTTCAGAGACCTAATCCTTTCCCTATGAGTATTCGTGACAATATCACCTATGGACCTAAGCTCCATGGTGAGAGTGATGAGGATGAGCTTGAGAAGCTCGTTGAAACCTGTCTAAGAAAAGCTGCGCTTTGGGAGGAGGTAAAGGATGATCTTGATCAACCTGCCCCTAATCTATCAGGTGGACAGCAACAGCGGTTGTGTATCGCAAGGGCGCTTTCTGTAGACCCACCTGTACTTCTTATGGACGAGCCTGTCAGTGCTTTGGATCCAATTAGCGCAGCACGAATTGAGGAGCTGGTGGTTGAGCTGAAACAGGATTATACAATAATCATGGTAACACATAATGTACAGCAGGCATTCAGGGTTTCTGACCAAGCTGCATTCTTATATCTCGGTGAGCTAGTGGAGTTCGACCAGACAAGTCGAATAGCTGAAGCTCCTGCAGATGAGCGAACTGAGGCATTCATCACGGGGAGGATTGGATAAGATGACGATGAGAAAAACACCCTTGGAGCAATATCTTGAACGAATCGCGACAAGTCTGAGTAAGTTGTTTGATCTTTCTTTAGATGCATTAGGAAAATCGATAATCGCTTTCAAAGAGCTAGATGACAAACTCGCTTCTGATGTAAAAGCACAATCTGGTAAGATAGAAGAACTTGCTGACAAAATTGAGAGTGATATATTCGAGACAATTGCTCGTAGACAACCCGTTGCTAGGGACCTTCGTACATTGTCAACATATCTAGGAGTTTGTCATCACCTATATCGTGTAGGAAGATATGCTTACAAGGTTGCACACATTGCTCAACTCTGTTTGAATGATCAACATTACAAGGAGCTCGTTTCTCTCCCTCATCTTGCGGACCTAGCGGTTCAGACACTCAATATTGCTCGAAGAGCTATTCTGCAGGGGGACCTATCCGGTATCGATGAGCTGGAGAAGCTCGAAGCAGAGAGCGATAAAGAAACTGAAGATATGTTCCAAGAGATCAGTGAATATCTACGAAAGCAAGAGGGTATAGAACGCATGTCTATGTTCTATGTCATTGTGGGGCGATACTTTGAACGTGCTGCTGATCATGCATTCCAAATGGCAGAAAGGGCAATCTATATGAAAACGGGCAAGAAGCAGAAACTAGGAATTGCATACAAAAGGAAAGATTATGTGGCTCCACATTAGACGCGTGATATTCTATCATGAATCTCTCGGACGAGCTCGAAGAACGCCATCTCAACATGGATATTCTCTGTGGCACTTGTCTGGATATATTTGAGAACTCGTTTGGCGATTTCTGCATGAACCTTGTCTTCTGATATAACAGGTTCAAGATCAACCTTGTTCTCGCAAACTACAACGGGTACATCACCAGCACCTGATCTAAGAGCTGTTAGCCATCTGTCGATGCTCTCAAATGTTTCAGGTCGTGTCCGATCAAAGACGAAAAATGCACCTGATGCGTTGGCACAATATTGCTCTCTCAATTCAGCAAACGATTCTTGACCACCGAGATCCCAAATAACAAGCTTATGTAGACTCTCGCGAAGGTCCACCTTCTTCACATGCAAAACTGCACCAAGAGTTCTACTCATATCGGTTGATAAGCTATCATAAACAAATCGCTCAACAAGTGATGTCTTACCCACTCCTGAATCTCCAAGAAAGACCAACTTGTGGACAAAGTCAGGTTCACGGTTTGACATCATCATGCACCTATTAGAAGTATTTTATCACTCAACTGCTCGTTTCTTTAATCTTGATTTCTCAAGGATTTCTTTAGTCATTTCCAAGAAAGCTTCTTCTACATTTGTATCTTCCTTAGCACTAGTTTGAATTAGTTTTAGTCCATGCTTTTTAGCTAGTTTCTCAAGTTCAGATTTGTCTATTTTTGATTCCAGATCCACCTTATTCTCAAGAAGTACAATTGGAATCTTTCCAGTGACTGTTGTTAGAGCATCAATCCATTCATCGATGCGTGAAATGGTTTCAGGTCGAGTAGTATCAAAAACAAAGAAGGCTCCAGATGCATTCTGATAGTATGCCTTTCTTAGCTGAGCAAAATCATCTTGGCCAGCAATGTCCCAAATCACAAGTTTACAAAGAATATCCTCTATCTTAATTGGCTTAGTGTGCATTGCTGCACCAATAGTAGCTAAATAGTCGCCTTCAAACGAGTCGTAAACATATCGACCTACCAGAGAGGTCTTCCCAACACCACCTTCTCCGAGAAAAACCAATTTCCATAGATAGGCGACGTGTTCTGTCAAGGGATGGATACTCCAAAAGATGCTTGCAGTAATGTAATTGATGCGTCTGATAAAATTATCGACCACCTCCTGAAAAGATTATCGGGAACCAAAAGTGACAAAAGACGAGTGTAACAATCTATCTGTAATACGGTGGAGTTCATGCAGATAGGAACATTCGCGCGAGATAATAAGCAGATTGAGTACGCTCTCAAGTACGAACCAGATTTCATTGATCTCAGGATGGACTTGCATTATAGCATTGATTTCAATGATGCCAAGAAGATGTTGAAAGAAGCTGGTGTTGCGTGTACTCTTCATTTACCTAGTAGCCCAGATTGGAATCCACTAGATCTAGCAAAGGATATCGTTCCTTACTGTGATCTTGGACGTGAGATAGATGCCGATCTTGTGTCCTTCCACACAACATTATCCACATTATTCTACAATGACAATGATATTGAGATGTTCCTTTCTGCTCTTCCAGTTGCCTGTGATGTCATTAAGGATTCGGGCATCAATATTGCAATAGAAACCTTGGGACTTTATTATACAGAGTTGATGCTATTATTTGACGCTCATCCAAAAATAACAATGGCTCTAGATTTAGGTCATGGTCAAATTATGGCAAGGCGAAATAGGGCATTAGGACATATCGAGAGCTTTCCAGAGAAAATCAAGATGGTCATCGTTCACGATAATCATGGTGCAGCGATGGTTGATGAGGTCATGAACATAAAGAAAGAGAGGGTTCTCTCCATTGAAGAAATGAGAATCATCGCGAGAAAATATGATGAGCATCTGCCAATTGGCGAAGGAAATATTGATTTCATCCCTCTATTCAGAGAATTGAAAGAAAGACACTATGATGGCAAGTTCTTAATGATGTGTGCTGATCAAACGAATTTCGACTCTGAACGTAAGAAATTCATGGATCTCTGGCTAAGTGCCTAGCCTCTACGGGCTAATGAATCGACAAGCTTACTTACCTCAGCCAGACCTGTTGAGTCTTCAGCTTTAAGATAGAGGGACCTAGCAATCCGCACAATCTTCTGAGCTTCATCATATTTACCCTGAACAACAAAGAATCGAGCTTGTTTGACCCTCGCGGCACCCATCGCACTATAGACTTCCTTAGGATACTCAAATGTGTCTACATTGATGATCTCGCCGCAACTTGGGCATGTTGTAATTGCATCATCTACAGTTGTTGGTGCTGGCGAAGATACTTCATCTTCAACATCCAAACCTGAGAGATCATAGTCAAGGCCTTCACTCCCAGGTGTTTCCTCATATCGTGAAGAAGTGAAATCATCTGAGAATGGTTGCTCGACTCGAGCTAATTCTGACGGAGCTGATTCTGATTTCTCAACATATGCAGACATACTACCTAAGATCTGTGATTCGATATCCTTTGGACTTGGTGCAGCAATCGGAAGTGGTCCAGTCGGAATTTCCTCATCTTCAGCTTCAATCTCAGGTATGGTAGCATGCATTTCAGTGACTCCTTCCATCAACTCCTTCACTTCGCTTGCTCGCAGCATCCTCGTTTCGACGATACCTGTTGTATCCTCATCTATCCCGACTTCTTCAGCACGTTTGAATGCGGCCTGTGCCTTCTCCATTTCTGTTTGACGCTTGGTACTTGTTGTTCGAACTCGATCTTTAGATACTTCACTAGGTTTTACCCATTCCTCATCTGAGTCAACAGGTTGGGGTGGTTCAGTTTCAGCTTCTTTCCTTAAAGACGCGGCTGTAACTGTCCTTCCAATCTCTGGTACTTCTGGTTTTGGTTGCTTTGATGGAGCTAACTTGGTCTCAGCTGTTATTAACGAACGTCCGCAGCGGATACAGTATTTCCTAGTTGGTAAGTTGGATTTTCCACAATTGGCGCAGACTCTCATTAGTGTTCACCCTCAACTCAGGCATGAACTTAGTAGCTTTTGTCTCTGATATAGCTTTGTAATAATAAGATGGAAATCATTAGGTTTACCATATATAGATTCCAACCAATTGCATCACTACAGCCTGAAAGAACACTAGTACTAACAAAAGCGCTCTTTCCTTCGAAGAGTAACCTCCGAACTCTATACGATACATAATAGGAATTAGTACATATGGTAGAATGAACATACAAATCCTGGCAGTTTCGCCCTTTTTAGGAGCTCCAGTCAGAAACATCAGTAATAGAGCAATGAAGGCGGATATTACTAAGACAAACATCTTCCGTTCCTCCATCGAAAATCCCTTCCTTCTCATTAACTGAAGTCCACGATAGCAGAATGCAACGAGGATTGGCCCAAGGAAGATTAGAATATCCATCACATTTTGAATTCGTGTTACAAAATACTGAGTAGGATTCGCAAACAACATAAATCCATCCGGATTTTCAGATACACTGGCATATAGAAATACAGAAACATAATTGAAGCCAAGTGTTAAGTCAAGAGCTAGGTAGATGATAAGTACAGAAACTCCTATCACTAACGGCTTGGATAAATTCCTCGAAACTAATCGAATTGCTGGGATATTTTCATTTTCAACATCATACACTGAGCAAAGAATCTCATAGATGAGAAATGACAATGGAATGACTAAGAAGAGAAATGATGTGAAAGTTCCAAGGAAAATTGATGCGATTGATCCAAAATAACTGACTCTGATATCATCGTGCAAATAAAAATAGAGCGATAGAATAGAGAGTGTGGACACAATAGCATAGACATTGGCTAGATAATATACCTGAATCGCAGGCAGTAATGCAAAAAGTAACGCACCATAATTCGAAGCGGCATCGTTGAAGTATTTCTTCAAGATTTGTCTAAGAGCTGCAAAAGAAACGAATGAACAGAAGGCAGCTTGTCCTAAAGCAACTCCTGTGGGGTTCCCAAAAATCAGGTAGAGAATGTATATGGATAACACAGCTCCAGGTGGTTGTGTCAGAGCATGTGTGGTTAAAGTTGGTTGTAGTGTTTCATAGTTGGATATGAATTCCATGATTGAAGTAATATTAAGAGCATCTTGGTATATAGAATCAGTTCCTCCAAATGGACCAAATATACCTATTTCCCATCCTTGGATGGTATTTGTAAGGATCATGACTAAGATGCCAAGTAGAATAATTGCAGGCAACCTTAGAGAAGATGACACCTTAGAATAGCTCTTCCAGATAATGATTGATGTTATTGAGAAAATCAAACCTGCAAGAAGTATTTGAGAAACATCTGGAATGACAAGCCTTCCCCATATAGGCCAATAGTCGGAAAAAGTCTGTAAACCAGGACCTTTAGGATCAGGAGCTTGGCCTGGTGGTCCAGAAGGAGGGTATGGCAATATCTGAGGAGTCAGTTGTCCGAAGATCAAATGGTAGATGATGATTACTAGGGCAAATGCAAACATGACTAGGGTATAATCTATCAAATGAGCTTTGTCGAATAATCTAGTGCTTTCAGTTGCATCAGTGCTATGACTTTCCATTCTGATTCATTTCTTACAAATGAGTACAGTATATACTAGTATGCCACAATCTTACCCAAATCTTTTCCAAAACTATCCCAAAATCCCTACCTAATTAGATACTTGCATTTATCTCTTGAATGATGTGAACGACCTTTGTATATGATTTGAGAACATCTCTAGAGGTATCAATCACTGTGCAAATTGGATCGCCCCTAAGAACACTCACTCCCTTCGGTGATCTGTCCACAGTTGAAGGGTATTTTGATAAATCAGGGACTGTTCCATTCTTTTGTGCATATGAGATCATCTTCACGGTTGGTTTCCACTCTGGTATAATTTTGGGCAAGGAACCAGTTGTGGAATCAATATGCATCTTCGTAATGGATATGTTTCCCGCTAATTCTAGTAGTTCTAATGTACCTTGAATTCGTGGATTAACTTCAAGCAGTATAATCTCTGAGTTGGCACCCAAAACGAAATCAAAACCATTCGAACCGACAAGTTGTAGCTCATTGTTTATCATAGCTGATGCTTCATTCATTGAAGCAATATGTGATTTAGAAAGATTGACCGGTAGATAATTGCCACAGTAGACAAAATCACAATTCCGACCTGATGAAGGCATTCCAATTAATTGTGCTTGTAAAGACAGTGCTATCGATTTGGTCCCAGTGGAAAGTACACTTACACTCAAGTCTCTTCCAGTAATATATTCTTGAACTACAAGATCATGCTTTTCTCGATTATCTAGATATTGGATTAATCTCTCCCAATTGGTGAATAATTTGACTCCAGAACCTCCCCCGGATGTACAGGGCCGTACCACACAGGGAAATCCCATTTTCTGAACCTTTTTCTCGACTTGCGAATACGAAGAACATCGATAGGAAACGGGTAATCTGATTTTAAGGTCACGTGCTTTTATTATCTGCTCGATTCGTTTCTTATTCCTGGACTTCTTCATATGCTTTGGAGAATTTCCAGTGATACCATACTGCTTGTGAATACTCTCTAAAGAAGAAGTATGATCATCAAATCCGCTTCCTACTAAGATGTAATCCAACTCCATTTCTGAGAATGCAGCTAAGAAGTTTTCAGTGAGAGAAAAATGAACTGGATTCTCAAGAGAACCTCTCTGTCTGCTACCAGGTATAGGACTTAGGACTGCAATCCATTCATCCGAGCATGAAGCAAGATCGAGGTCCCCCCAATAATCCGATACAAAGGTTGTAGCTCCTAATCGCTTGATGGAACAAGCAATAGGACGAGCATTGAAGCCAATAACTCCTACTTTCTTCCCTTTAAGGCTGATTTCTGGCTTAGTCATTGAAATCTCGATAATATCTTACATGATATGAATCAATCGAAATTAGTGTGGCTAATATATCTCTTACCTAGACTATTACTGGGGAGTTTGATGGTTAGCAAAAGGATACCTGAACTTACAAAAAGAAGAAACTATGAACAGCTTGCAGAAATTGCTCAGGAATATGCAAGGGAAGGCCAGTGGAATTCTTTCGTGAAAAGGATAGAGAAAATTAAGCCAGCGGGAAAAGCCCGAGACGCATTAGTAAATGTGTTGGATCTGGAAGCGGTTGGAGGAACTGATTCGAACATCTTTCATGAGTTCGGGTCACTATCAGGATCGAGTCTTTCTGAAATTAGATCTGAAGCAAATACCAAAGCAATTGATATTCTACAGTCTCAACTAAAAGAAAGTAACACATTCTTTATTGATGCTGAAATGTTAGCAACAAGCCCTTTTGTGGTTCTATTTGAAGATGTTATGAATGCCCGTCTTAAAGAACTTGAAAGCATCAAAGGACAACCGTCTAGGAATGATTTGCTAAGAACCTACTATGGTTTTACCCTGCTTACTTTGAATGGAGTTACAAATACTACTGACCATCAGTTTCAATATAGACGATATTGGCACAGAAGGTATGAAAGTCAACCTCGATTAGCACAAGAAACGGTCACTGCAATTACGCAGATAATGAAGGACTTTAGTTCGGAGATTCATCTTAACTCAAGATACGAAACTCTAGGAACATCCTATTTTTTGGCTGATAAATGTAGTACTGAAACTAGTGCAATATTAGCAGATATCATCAGATTGACACTATATATGACACCATGGGATAGAGGAAAAGCTGCATTACTCTTGGGAAAGCGTGGAGATTCGCGTTCTCTAGAATTCCTACATAGCAGATTTATTTCCGAACCTGATATGAAGACAAGGGGTTCAATTGCTCGTGCGATAGGATATATCGGTAATCCAAATTCATTTGATCTTCTCAAGTCCCAATTCAATAATCAAGGAAGATGGCAGGAACGACTAAAGGTTGCCATCACTCAAGGTATGGGTGGCATCTATCTAGACGAAGCTACTGACTTCCTTGTGGATATGCTAAATTCAAGGAGTTACAAGATCAAAGAAGCAGCAGTTGAGAGTTTAGCTGAGAGGAATCCAGAGAATTTTACTCAAATGATAGCACCTCTACTGAAAACGAATAGCAAGGTGGTCCTAAGGAAAGTAGTTGAGGTATTATTGGATTCTGATAAGAAATCGAAAAGAATGCTAATTGAATCTGCTCCAAGAATTGTCAGGATACTTCACAACAATTCTCCTTCGCATCAGATAGTTAGTAGACTTCTATCTTTGAAAGAGATTGTAGATTCGCAAGTTATCGAGAAATACTTAGTATCCAAGATAAACGAATTGCATAAGAAAAGAATGGATCTTCATCATAGAGGAATTCGTAATTGGTGGACTGCTCGTCGGGTCCAAAGGTATAATCGCAAGCTGGCTGAGCTCATCTCATTATGTTTGAAAACATATCCTCGGCCATTACCGTCATACCTAAGAGAGGTAATTGATGATATGAAAGTCCATAATCAAGGAGAGTTAAGAATTCCGCTTTACAATTGGTAGAATTCTATGAATCAAAAATCTAATCAGGCGATGTGTTATTCATACTCAACACACTCATACATACACGTTCTAGGAAACCTTATACCGGAGCGATATCTGAAAGTAGTGTAGCTTGGTCCATAGAGGGAACTTCATGGCTGACGAGAAATTAAAAGAAGACGAAAAAGCCGCTATGCAGAAGGCGTTGAAAGATGCGTCTCTCACTGAGAAGGATATTCTTCGCCTTGCAGAGGGAGAAGATGAATGGGGAGAAGCAACTCCAGTTGAATCAGAGGATGAGATGATATCTGCTGCTGCATCGGCATTAGAATTTGTTGAAGGTCTTGACTCTTCTGAATCGAAAGCTGTGTCCATAAGTGAAGGTGGAGCAGCTGCTGCAGGATTTGATTCCTTACTCAAAAGACTTGAATCAATGAGAGGAGAAATAGCTGCCTTACAACGAGGTGTAGTTGGGATATTCGCGGCACAACTACTTACCTTCAGAGGGAAGGTTGTAGACCTAAAGACCATAATTTCAGAAGATATGGTTGAGAAGCTCCGTATGCCCATGTTCAAGAACGTCATTGAATCAACATTTGTCGATATCGTCGATACAGAGTTTGCAGCTCTTGAGAAAGAGCTAGTAGATAAGATTGTGGATCAAACCCAAGAAAGATTCAAAGAATTTGCAACGACGATCAGAGAGTCTGAAACAGAACTTAAAGCCACAATTGTGCAACAACAGGATATTGTTAGATCATTCATGCAGAGCTTGGAAGAAGAAGCATTTGCATCAGGAGATACCCTCAAGGAGAAAGACCAAGAAATTAGGAAATTGGAGCAAAAGATCATCCAATTAGAGAAGCAATTGGATGAGGGACGTTCATTTGAAGTTGCGAAAGAAGAGATGAATAGACAAATCGTTGATTTTGAAGCAGAGATTTCTGAGTTGAGGGAGAATCTATTCCGAAAAGATACGACAATTGAAGAACGTACAAATGAGAGAGATAAGGCACGAATTGAGATTGAGGAACTCACGATTCAGCTAGCAGAATCAAAATCTGAGTTAGACGTTTACAAGAAAGCTGAGAGTTCAAAGACGAAAGCTTCTCCAGCAGCTGAAGCTGAATTAAAAGCTCTAGAGTCCAAGGTAGAGCTGGTTGAGAAAGCTCTGGCTGATAAAAGGAAAGAGAATGAAACACTATCGGCAAAAATCAAAGAAGTTGAGCGATCTCTATCTGATGCTAATAAGGAAAAGCAAGCAATAGAGAAGGAAGCATCCAGTAGACTAAGTGAAATTGAATCTATGCAAACCAAATTCTCAGAGGTCAGAGAATTAGAACAAAAGGTCTATGACCTTCAAAATGAACTGAAGGATGCAGAAGCAAAGATACCAATTGTCGAGATGCAAAGAGAGGCTTTTGAGAAAGCTACTCGATTAATGGAAAAAGAACGTGACATGGCACTTCAAATGAGGGACTTGGCTGAGGAACGAGCAAAAAGATACATCAAAGTACTAAATATAGAAGCACATACAAAGGTGCTTTTACTAGTTGATGAAGTAGGCAAGATGTCATTCACCGATTTAGGCAAGGCTCTTGGCATTCCTGCTGGTCTTGCTGCAAAACACGCACGAGAATTGGCTAAACTTGGTGTCATAAAAGTTGAGAACGAGATGGCTATTTCCACTTTGAAAGATATTGAGATATCAGAAGGCGTTGTGAAAGTCGATTAGTTAGAAGGATATTGTCCGGTCACCTTCATTATATGATTCAACTATATCCGCCCAGTATTTGCTTAACTTTGTGAGCGCTGATGCAAAATCCTTTGCCATTCTATACTCTCCCATTCGCTTTTCAACAAGGCCTACATCTCGTAGCTTTCGCATTACTTTCACATAGAGACCTCTGCTACTCAAAACGAAGCGTTCCCAGTCACTGTCTGAAACTACACCATTTGAAGACATTATTTCATTCAGTATCTTTGCTGCCTGAGATACCTGCATCTCGGTGAAGAATACGTATCGGAGTAAGTGAGTTGGTTGGATTAATGAAGGACGCCTAACCAAATCTATTTTTGCCATTGATACTCGCCAAGGTTTCTAAATGATCTATTAAATAATAGGGCAAGTATTACGTCTTCACTCTAAATCCATCAACCATCAAAAGCGGAATTACAATGACAACGAAAACAGCAACCGCAATCACAGTCTGTGAAGCAAGACTGAATGTCGAGAATTGGGATAGTAGAAATCCTGCGATTATTGTTCCCAAGAATGGTAGAAGGTTATAGGGAGTTTTGAGCCTTCCCATTGCAGTTATCATGATAAAGAAACCATATGCAATTGCTGCAAATCCTATGGCTAACGCAAACATGACTGCGAGTAGTTCGTATAAACCATAGAGAACGATTCCTGCAATTGGTAGAAAGTATGCTACAACCAGCCAAATAAGATTGAAGAGAACGATATACTTCAATCCTGGAAGAGCGTTTTTGATGTCAACATCTGAAGGCGCGTTGCTAAACATGATTGTCATAGCAAGAAAGGCGACAATCCAGAAAAGCGGATTAATGACGGTCAATCCAGCGAATGTGTAAAAGAAATTGTAAACAAAACTCCCGATTGCAGTCAGTGGAGCCATTGCATCAGCAAGGAGCAAAGGATCAGTTTTAACATTGATTAGTTCCTGCAATAAAGCAATTGCTTCTCCTCCTAGATGTGCATCGGGAATAAGATAGGTTGCTACCAGTGCAAAAAAGGTCAGTAGTATTAATGAAACTCCAACAGGAGCTAGATTAATGACTGTTCGTTTTAGAGTGCTAGATGGATTCACGTACTTCACATAGCCTAATACTACCTGATCTCCTTCTACTGAGATATTTATTGGCTTGAATTCTACAATTTCGGTTCCTGTGAAAACACATCCTAAGGCATGCGATGATTCATGGAGTGCCACACCAGGTCCCACAAGACCATACCATGCTCTTGATCCAGGTTTTCTTGTAGCCTGCAATGCAATTTGAGACAATCTTTCTAATAGCCAACCTAGTCCCCATACTACAAAGAATAGGATGAAACCAATTAGGACAATTGTGAAGTACGCATTCATCTAATCACCACGCTA
>JAEORN010000174.1 GCA_016840825.1 Candidatus Thorarchaeota archaeon
TCCATCTTGTCCCAGTCCATTTCCTGAGCAAGTACAATAGCATTCTCATGCAATATTCCCTGTTCTTGGAATATCTCCTCTCTTTGAAGTTTTGTAAATCCTATCATATCTGCTCCTATAGATTGAGCATACTCTAGCAGCTCATCCAAGAATTCTGGACTTGCCTCTGAGAGTGGTTTTGTTGGATTGTCATGAAGGGAGGTCACAGCCTTCTTCAAATTGCCCAGTAATGAAGGTAAGACTCGAATTGGGGGGAGAGTGCGATAGGACATCTCAGGGGTGTTCTTGATTAGTTGAATCATCTCAAGAGGGATATGGAATCGTGGAGGAGAATTCTCAACAGGTAGGATCATCTCAGGCATTTGACCTGTGGTCATTTCCAATTCTATAACGCTCCTGATTCGAGGGATAGCTATTCTATCCATTATCGGAAGCAGGAGTCTTCTCTTCATTCCCATTGTATCACCTATTCTTTTCTACAACTGCCTTTAGTCGATCATAGGTGTCCCCAGCTTTTGAGAAGGGACAGACCTTCACGCAGATTGAACAACCAAGTGTTTCTGAAAAGTATGGGAAACATTTGTCGCGATCTATACATGTTCGCATGGTATCAATTCCAGGGACATTATCAAACCTCACAACACTCTTAGGATAGATAGCTTCTCCCGGGCACTCCTTACGACATCGTTCACACAATGTGCAGTAGTCCTCTATCCAATCGTGGTCTCTATTGTCTGTGTATTCGAAATATCGGTGCTCAATAAAAACCGGAGCGATTCTTTGACGAGCTCCGTATTCTTTGGTGATTAACAGTCCACTCCGACCAATCCAACCCATGCCTGCTTTGCCTGCAAGAGAAGGTGTGTTGACTAATCCTCCCAGGGGATGGTTACTCTGACATCGTACTCCATGTTTTCTAAGCCACCTTGCTATATCATTAACAACTAACCCAAGGCTTCCATAAACCCTCATGACTTCCTTTCCTGCTTCAAAATCAGGTGCTCTGTCAACCTTGTCTTTCTTCATTTCCTGACAAACGACTACTGCATATCGAAATAGGGTGGATTTGCCCTTGAATATCATCTCTTGAGGCATTTCGGTAAAACCAATGAATACATCATTCCACTTCTTTTCGACAAATTTCTGCAAATCATCCCAAAGACCTGTTTTAGGTTCAAAAGGAGTCGGACTCAAATCTTCAAGATAGGAATCGATGCCTGCCCAACTTTCTTTCATTCCCTTTTGCAGATTCCGTACTATCTTGAGCATCCCGGGCATCATTTTTTTGGGTATTTTCCTAAATTTCATTAGTTGTCCAGTGCTGGCGGTTTCAGCTGTGAATCCATCTGGAGGTTTCATGTGTGGATACACATTCATGAAGTATTCAAATCCCTCCTGTAATGCGTCTTCACGAGCTACAAAAACAAGATCTCTAAACTCTTCTTGCCGTTCTAGGTATTCGAATTCCTTTACCGAGAACATGGGATTTCCTCTTCTCGCATCCTTCTCTGGTTTTTCTGCGCTTGTCACTTCATTCGTCCCCTGAAATTAGTTAGCTACTGTTTATGCTCTTCAAGATGGCTTCGAGTTGTTCTGCACTTGAGGCAAGAACATTGTCCAATCTTTCCAATATTCGTTTGTTCCACTTATCTTCAGGGAGTTCACTGAATGCCATCATGAATCTGGATATTCGCATGAAGTATGAACGAAAATGCGGCTGTTTTTGAAACAGGTTTATGAAAGGTAATTCTACAGCTTCCAGACGTTTTCTAACATCTTCCATAACATCCTCATTCTCATCGAAGAAGGATCTGCCCTTCTCAGTGAGCAAGTATCTCTGAACACCTTCCTCTATCGGGAGTTTGTCAATGAAACCACTCTCATGAAGCTTCTTTAGAACTGGGTAGACTGAACCAGAACCGGGTCTATACTCACCATCAGTGTCTTCTTCGATTCTATCAGTCATCTCCGAACCTGACATTGGTTTTTTTCTCAACAGTGTCAAGAACTGGAACCTGAGATATCCCCTAGGCACTCTCGCTGTCTGTTTGACCCATTTCTTCATCAACTTCTGCGACATAATTTCACAACACATATATCGTTTAATACGTAGTTAACAATGTCGTTAACGATATATAAAGATTTGTGAGGGTCTTCTATTTGAAATGGTAGTTCTGACAGGTGGTGTATGTATTGAACACAAAAGAAACGGATTGGTCATACATAACCGTAAACCATGATGAGAGGTCTTTTACTGTAATGTTTGACAATGATGAGGAGAAGTGGGAGAGATCATATCCGTGGACATCGATATCGAGAGTATGCTTCAAGTCATATGACTATGGAGCACCTCACTTTTGTTACCTCTATTTCAATGATAATCCAGATGAAATCATTCTGCCTGTGGAAGAACAGGATGGCGTTGTCGATTTTTGGGAAACATTGAAAGCAAAGGGATTGTTTGATTCTCGCAAAGAGAAATATGCACAGTATTCCTCCATGCCTGAATTCAACTGTCATGATGTAGAGTAACTCAGTTTCTCATAGCCTCTTCAATAGAATCCATTAATATGGAGCTCTCGGATACAATAGATTCAGGTAGGGAGATGATTCCGTGGATACACAGAAACTCCTGAAGATGCTTGATACTGAGAATCTATACAAACACATTCTGATACAATTGATAAGATAGACTTCGAATTTCTGCAGAAGATTTGTCAAACCACGATGCAAACAGCTTCGTCGATTTGTATGTAATCGAATCTTCCATCATTGCACATGTTTGAAACCAAATATTCATCATCCATATAGACCTCCAGTATTTCATAACTAGAGAAGTGATTAGATATGGTTGAAAATGGAGGTTATCATCTAGAATCTGTTCCGAAGTCAAGGAAGCTCATTATAGAGAGCTGTGAGTACGCACTCAAGAAACACAGGATGATTGGACTTTTTGAGGCTGATGTTACAGATGTGCGGAAAAAACTCAATAGATACAGGGAATCTACTGGCGAATCCATCTCATTTACTGGGTGGATAGCTGCGTGTGTGGGCAAAGCTGTAGGAGAGTACAAACAAGTTCATGCGCTTATGATTGGCAAGAAATTCGTGATATTCGATGATGTGAACATCGCAATTCTTGTGGAAACTGTCATTGAGGGTAAGGCATATCCCATCAACTACATCTTGAAATCCGCAAACAAGAAATCGGTCTTGGAGATCAATCAGGAGATACGTGAAACTCAAAAGAAGAAAGAAGATGACTTTACCAAGGCAAAGGAAAATCGAGGTCTTGACCTCCTTCTTTCAGCTCCAAGATTTCTTCGTAATCTGCTATTCTGGAGGAAGGCTCGAAAGGATCCGCAGTTCATAAGCAACAGGATGGGAACCGTAACTATAACCTCTATCGGCATGTTCGCAAGGTCTGGTGGTTGGGCAATCCCTCTTGGTATGCATGCAGTCAGTATCGCTGTAGGCGGCATAACCGAGCGTCCTGGATTTGTTGAAGATAGAATAGAACGAAGAGAGTACTTGTCATTAACCATAACGCTTGACCATGATGTAGTCGATGGAGCTCCTGCAACTCGCTTTGTATCTCGTCTAGTAGAGCTCATGGAGGAGAGCTATGGACTCCCCTCCGAGTAGATGTTTCAACTGGAGTGTATTTGGGTACGAAGCTTTCCAATCTCTTCCGCTTCTTCCCTTCTTTCAAGGAACTCTAGTAGTCTGATCTCTTGGTCCATCACCCAATCCGTCAGCATAGGCTTTGGATGTCCGGTTCTCATAACTTTCTCAATATCGCTCACAGGATCTTGAACTCGCGTTGCTAATCTGTTACTGAACCTGAAGGAATCATTTCCAAACTCATAGTGCACACCTTCAGAGGTGAAGAAGGTAGTTGGTTCTCCATTGTATGGATGCAATGTATTCGGATTACTCCAATCCTTGTAAACGAGCTTCCCATCGACTACCTTGACTGCTATGTAGTACATGTGAATACCATAGTATCTGGCACGATAGAGCCCTGTCAATGCATCTAGGTTTCTTTCTTCCTGTGTTGTCTCTATCCCTTCAGATGGTTGATAGAATAGATCGACAGGTCCAACTCTACTAGTGAGAAGGGATAGTTTGATTGGTGCACTCAACACCTCGTTCACAACGAATCTTACTACTGATGGGAATCCTTCGCTGACGAATACGGACCCTTTCTTAGGAATCATCTCCTGTTCGTTTCCCCCTACTGCTATGAACAGCTTGCCATCACGCACTCTGACTCTTACAACCCCCCATACTCCGTTATAGCGCCCCTCCAATCGTGAGAGATGCTTGGTTGGCACCTTTTCCCCTCTCACTGTCATAAACTCCTCCTTCGTTGGCATCTTACGCTCAATTCCCCTTTCCATCAAGAGAAGGTCGATAGCCTGAAGGATCAGCTTGTAGGAGAGCTCAACATTCTCCATATTCATCTCAACGACAGCACCAACGCCTTGTTCAGGTGCTATAGCAAGAAGCCCTGCATAGCCAAACCCACCTCCTGCATGTTCAA
>JAEORN010000175.1 GCA_016840825.1 Candidatus Thorarchaeota archaeon
ACTATAATTAGTTGAAGAGACCTTACGGTCACTTGAGAACACGTTCACCTGCCTTAATTTGGCAGTCACCTTTCGTGTTTGAGACCCGATATTGATGGGCAGAGTATGTTGTTTCAGTACCCATTGTGATTTTCACCTCGTTTTGATTTTGGGTCAGCAAAAATGGAGCGTAGTATTGTCTTAAGTTTTGCTACACTCGGATGTAAGCAAACTAGGAGTCCATATCAGGCATTTCCAAACCCATACTCCGAAGTTTCGAAAAGCCTTGACTGAATAGACTCATGTGATGACGAATGTTCTCCTCGATTTCAGCTAAGTCTGATAAGACCGGAACAATCTCATCGAAACCTCCTGCCTCATATTCCTCCCTCAGTGTTTGAATTGTATCACTCATGGATAGCATTGCATCTTCAATAACCTGAGTCAAATCTATCATTGATTGTACGACATCACGAGTTTCAGGGTCTGGCATGAATGGCATAAAGTCTTCAAAAGCAACAGCGGCCTCTCGGCATTTCTCTACACGACCAGGGATAAGCTCATCATACATAGAATGCATCCAACCTATCCGCTCACCGTGAGTCAAGTCTTGAAGATTCTCCAATGAAAAGTAACCAGTATAGGGACCAAATTCAGATGATTCGTAGTATATCCACTCATCAAATGCACTCAGAACCCTTTGCCAACCCTCTTCAGCCTCTGACATGAATCCACCTAAAATACTGTCACCAACAGGGGTTATAAACTAACTCGATAAAGAGAGGATGACATGAAGCATGATTTCAACAACATAGTAGTAGAGATCCTCAAAGAAACAAAAGAGAATGGTGCATTTACAAGTCAGAATGGATTTCATAGGGATTTCTTGGAGCAGCTCGGAATCTATGGCAGTAGGGAAGGTGTATTCCTTATTGACCGTGAGAAGAGAATTGATTTGGCTATGATCGCGGTTGAACGAGGAGTCGACATATCAGAAGTCATTGGTCTTTTGACGTGGAAAGATTTCGAGGGTCTGATTGCTGGCATTCTAATTGAAAATGGATTCCGATGTGTTGAGAGTTATCGCAGAAGGGGAAATTCCTTGGATAAGGGAATGGAGATAGATGTGATTGGAATCCGTGGAAAACTTGTACTCTCTGTGGATGCAAAAATGTGGGGGATTCGAGGTGGCAAAACATCCTCTTTGAGGAGCGCAGTAGTGAAGCAGAAGGAAAGGACAATGAGACTTTCAACTCAGAACGAATATCTATCTAGGAAAATGAAAATCGAGATGCAGGGAATATACGATTTCATCCCTGTAATTGTAACATGGCTCGTAGAAGAAGTTGAATTGCATGAGGGTGTGCCTGTCGTTCCGGTGTTTAAATTCAATTCATTCATTTTAGATTTTGATACCTATAGAGATCTTGTCGTTTCGTATAACGGGTAGTTCACGGAAGTCAGATGTCCGCGGCGGATAGGGTGTTTGATACGGTATCCATTAACAATATGTCAATGAAATCGCTTAGATTTGCATTTGCGAATTCTCTCACTGCAGGATATGAAAGCAAATGTGACTTAATTGCCAGAGTGATGGCTTTTACACGCTCTTCTGCGTTCTTTGATGAATGACTCTCGAATTGCCTAGCAGCAGATTGGAGTTCAGAAGCAACATAGAGAAGGAATGGATTCTTCACATTAGTAGGATTGAGAGATGCCTGCGCTGCACCACAGGAATGACCTTCGCCCTCAAAATTCCCATGGCCTATTATGAGAATATGTTTCGATACAGAATTTGAGGATAGCCACTCAGTAAAGAACTCATTTAGCTGTAGTGTTTCATCATCGACTCCAGTGTACTTGGGTATATATCCTCCAAGCGTCAGAATAGCCATGGGAAGTCCGTGTGGAGTTTCAGGTGGGTGAACTCTTGAATCTGAACATATCAGTACAAGAGTATCTGTGTCAATATCATCCGGCCTGCGCAAATGAGAAACCAATTGGTTTTCGGTTTCATAATTGCGACCTTTGCCATGTGGAATAATTCTGACTCGGCCTAGTTCGTAGTCAACTCGAAAGGCAAGAACTGGAATTCCTTTCAAGTCAGGATGAAGTTGAAGGTTATCTAGCGATTCTCTGATTACATCAGTCGGCTCATCATATTCGAATGTCAGAATGACTCCTCGTTCATTAGGAAATTCTCGGTTATAGGCCGCGGGACCGCCAAATAGAAATGGTGACTTTCGAGGAGGAGGAAGAGGTCTTCTTGGAACACGTGTACCATGGAATGCGTCGCCCATTATCATACCAAACAACTGTAAGTCTTGTGCGCTTCTATTTATTGGAGAAATCAATAGGAAGCGGGGAAATTGCCCATGCGCAGCAATTTCCATTCGAGAAACTAGTTCTGGATCTTTTCTTCTTTGCCGAGAAAGCTCCTCAGAAAGCTCGACAATCTTGTTAATCATAAAACTCTACACGCTTCCAAATAATCATTGGGCGTGTGACCTAATTATCTTGTCTGCTGGATAGCTCTTTTAACCAAGTATATCCTGCCCAGACTTGTAGAAAAGTGGTGAAAATCATGTCAGGATGTTTCTTCGGAGTGGTCTACCACGAAAATATTAACAACTGGGCAACAGCAAGCCTCATTGAAGCCATTAAGATGAAGGGGCATGAACCAAAGCCATTTCGACTATCAGATATATCAGCTCAGATCCCTAACAAGTTTACATATCTTGACGAAGAGGATGTATCGCATCTAGACGGTATTTTGGTTCGAACGATTGGATTTGGAACTGGAGATCAAATCACGTACAGAATAAGTCTACTAGAGCATTTTGAAGATACAGGTATCTACGTTATGAATCCAGCATATTCATTCCGAAGAGCGAAGGATAAGTACGCCACATTGACCGCATTGGATAAAGCTGGTATTAGAGTGCCAAGGACATTCGTGGGAGAGAATCTTGAGGCTGCTGTCAATTTTGTTGACGAAGTTGGTGATGTGGTAATCAAACCTCTAATAGGAGCTAGAGGAATGGGCTCGATACGTGCAGGACACACTGAATTGACATACCGAGCAATCAAGTTCATACATCAGCTCGGTCAAGTTCTCTATGTTCAGGAGATGATTGAGAAACCGAATAGAGACATTAGAGCCTTTGTTATTGGAGGAAAGGTAATCGGTGCAATGTATCGATATATTCCAAGTAATGTTGATGGAGAATGGCGAACGAATGTCCATGGGGGAGGAGAGGCAGAATTCACGAAACTGAATCCAGAGTATGAGGAATGTGCAATAAAGACCGCGGAAGTATTGAACCTGGATTATACAGGAGTGGATATCATTGAAACCAAGGATGGGCCTTGTGTAATTGAGGCAAATGCTGCACCTTCATGGAGCGCATTAGCTAGAGTAACAGGTATCGATGTGGCGGGATTGATTGTTGATAGACTTGTTGAGCAATCTAGGCGATAGTCTATCATGCCATAGATAGTGATGATAAATATTATAGTGCTGCAAGAATTGTCTCTACTTCATCTTGGGGTAGGATACGAAACAGTTTGTCAGTTGTCCTGATCATCCCTATTTCGATTGTCTTTGATTTCTCTTTTGCATCCAATGATGCGAGGTCTTCTGACCTTAATAGGCCCTTAAGAGCCAATTCCAGAGCAGCATCGATTTTAAGATTCTCTTTGTAATTCTCGCTGAAGAAATCACGAACAACATCGGACTCCTTACCAATTGCCGCAGCTTTCCAACCCCAGAATGAGCCAGATGGATCAGTTGTGTAAAGTTGAGGACCATTGTCATCAACGCCTGCGACCAACAAAGACACTCCAAATGGACGAGCACCACCATACTGTGTGTGGAGCTGTTTTGTGTCGCATATGTTCACAACGAGAGACTGTATGGAAATTGGTTCATCATAGCTCAAACGGTTAATCTGAGACTGAACTCTCGCTTGATCAATAAGCTTCCTTGCATCTGCGTGAAGTCCAGCAATTGCGCAGCCAACATGATCATCGATCAATAAGAGTTTCTTGAGCGTATCGAGGTCTGCTAAAGCATGAGGAGATCTCTTCTCGCCAGCCAATACAACTCCATCTACAGCTTTGACTCCAACTGCAAGTGGTCCATGGCGTACTGCCTCGGTAGCATATTCTACTTGATATAATCGTCCTTCAGGACTGAAGACTGTGATAGCTCGGTCGTAGCCCATACTTTGTGTTGGAAACATGATAAGACAACACTCCAGGAGATTGACACCTAGATTCTGGCGTGGTCAAAACAAGGTGACCTCGACCTCGTTTAAAAGGTTATCTTTGTGTTAGCTTACCAGACTATCGCCATTCTAGTCTCAGTGAAATCTCAGGTGGTATTTCATCAATAATCTGTTCTATCTCTTCGCGAGAAGGTTCTTGAAGCCCAGCTGTTTCTGACTCTCGAGTTCCAGAAGATTGAATGTAGTTTTGCACAAGATACTCTCCCTGAAAGCCTAAATCCGCAAGGACTCGTGCAATTCCTACAATCTCGCTAGGATGCATCAAGCGGCCAACGTACGTTGTCCTTGGCCAAAATGCCACATTTGATTCAAGAATTGAGTTGATACTTCTCATGACATTTGACCATAAGTCGTGTTTTGCCCGAGTGATCTCAATATATCGCTCAGGTATAGTCTTCATATCAAACCAGATAGAATCAAGATACGGTAAACATTGCTCCAATATTTGGGGCACAGAGCCCTGAGTGTTTAGATTGATGTGTCCAGCCCCATCATCGTGTAGTGCCTTCAACAAATCTGGAAGATCCTTATGGATTGTCGGCTCTCCGCCTGTGATACAGTAGCCATCAGTAAAATTGCCATGTACACGCTCAACGATGTCTGGAATATCCATCATTGCACCTGAAGACAATGGAATGATCTCTGCATTTTGGCAGTAGGGACAGTCCATATTACATCCAGCTGTGAATATCACTGTCACAGGAATTTTTGGAACATCAACCAGACTTATGTCAATAATAGAGGCAATTCGCATTTCTAACTCAGGCTCACACTTTTGTTTGCATTCTCTGTTAAAACTTCAACCCTATCTACATTCGATTCTGCGGGCAATATTACTAGATGCTGTAATGGTATTATTAGAACTTTTATTAGAAAAATAATCCGCAGTCATATCTGGGGACCGTGCGCAATGGAAAATAGATGTATCTCTAGAACAGAAATACTAAGGAATACGCTTTTTCATATCCAAATAAAGCAATGTCAATATATCGATAATTTTCCTGAAGCAG
>JAEORN010000176.1 GCA_016840825.1 Candidatus Thorarchaeota archaeon
TAGGAATCTGGACTGGTGTGAAGGTTGCTGCTGATCCTGGTTCAAGAAAGGATGTTGGCGCTGTAACGGTGGCGTTGTTCATCTATGCGTTACCGATCTTCTGGCTCGGTATGATGCTACTGATGACATTCTCGTTCTATTTGCCGTCGGTCACAAATGACCTAATCTCCTTTCCACTAGATGGCACAATTGAACCCAAGATATGGACGGCGTATAAGAATGATCCACTCGGTGCGCTCATCATCGCTGGGGACATTCTTCACCATCTCATCTTACCTATGGTCGCACTAGGTGTCGGAGGTTACGGTGGATACTTTTTGTACATGCGAAACAATCTCATTGATGTCATGACAGAGGATTACATCCTAACTGCAAGAGCGAAGGGTCTGGATGAGAACCAGGTACTCTACAAGCATGGTCTGAAGAATGCGATGTTGCCAATGGTAACTGTTATTGCGCTTACATTTGGATTCCTGATAAACGGAGCAACGCTGACAGAAACGGTGTTCAACTGGTATGGTCTTGGGCGGTATATCTTCGATAGCCTGTTCATCCTTGACTATCCAGTAGTCCAAGCTATCTTCATGATCATCGCGATAACTGCGATCCTTGCTAACTTTGTAGCAGACTTGCTATACGGTGTGCTTGACCCTCGAATAAAATACGGGTAGTTTCAATCAGGCTAACTCTATGTTAGCCTTCTCTTTTTTACAATGCCCGATATTGTGCTTGATTTCCTTTGATAGAAGGTATAAGTAGGTGGTCAAGTGTATTGATGAATAGTCTTAGATCTCTCAGAATTCTTCTATAATCTAGAACGGGTTTCATCAACTGACTCTCTATATCTGGACATGTCACTTTTCTCAAGGCCCGAAGAATTGCTATCGATTCAACGTAGATAATTCCTTCACTTGCTCTCATCCAAATTCTATCCAACGCATTGATGAGATCTCCATGAAGTGAAAGCAAGGTTCCCCGATGACTGCCTTCTCTGATTGCTTGGATTAGCTCAGATACAATCTCTCGGAGATTTTGTGAGAGCGTGTTATTACAATAGTAAAATGTTGAATATCTACTCCATTGGGAGTCTGGGATATTACTTCGCATATATACTACCCGACCCAACTATGAAGGATAACAATATAACACCGAACAATACGTTTCCTCTTTAGCAGGAAAGAGCAATCTTCTATTCTGATTGATGGAAGCGAAATACTATTACATGGATGTATATCAGTAGAAAGAACATGGTACTTAGGGGAGCTCACATACTTGAAGTCAATAAGGCTTGTCATTCATTCTAAGGCGAAAATTCTTTCCTTTGTGGGACTATACGTAATCTGCGTTTCACTGGTTATTTGGAGGCTGTATTGTATCATCTATCTAGATGGACTTTTCATATTTGGTGATGTGACTTATCACTATTACCCTGCCGGATTAGCCATCCTCAATGGTGGCAATCCCTATGACAGCCATTTCATCAATCATCCTCCATATATGCTCCTATTGTTTGCCTTACTTGTTTGGATTTTTGATAATCCGCTAACAATCGGGATTTTCATCCTCGCATCATTTCTTGCAGTCCCAGTCCTTTCATATCATGCTGCCACCTCCTACCTCAGTCAAGAAAAATCTCTATTGATAAGCTGGCTAGTGACATTAAACCCCGCGACTCTTCATGCAGGAGTCTTCTTACTTGACGATGATTTAATCGTTATGAATATGCTACTAGTATTCCTTATTGTTCAGAACAGGCGACCAATGCTTGGAATTGTCTTAGGTGGTTTATTTGGCGGATTCAAGTATGTGCCCTACATAATCGCTGCCGTTGTTTCCCTCATTGAAAAACGCTGGAGCTTTTCTAGAAAGTTGCTTGGTGTGTTTGTGAGTTCACTGATGTTTCTATCTTCAATCCTCGTGGGCTATCTCCTCTGGGACACTAATGTACTTGAGAGATACTTGAATTACACTAATACTGTTGGAATCTCTTGGCCTTCCATGAGTATCTTCTATGTTCTGAATTTCTACTTTGATCTCGGTACGAATGATGATATTCGCATTTTAGCACTAGGCATATCATCTGGTATGCTATTGCTGATCTTCATCATAATGATGCGGTTTTACTCAAATCCCAACAGGATGAATCTTATTGCATTTTCAGCAGTTATTATCTTCACATATCTTTCTAACTCAACAAATAATTACACCTATTATGTTTGGATCACTCCATTTCTATTGTTATTTCTTCTTGATTCAGATGGAAGTAGCGTACGAAGCAAGGTGATTTACCTAATTGGAGGTGTAGCGATCCTATTAATGGGGTACTTCGTTGCTGAATGGGCCAACTTCACTTGGGCATATGGTCCAGATATGGTAGTCTATGCCCATTATGGTTCAGTCTATGTGTTCTTTCTGTTGATGCTATTCTACCTCGGTCTCATTGCTAGATTGGTTAGATCTAGTAGAAGTAGTTTTACACAACCGGACAATTCCACGCCTCTCCAATGATTCAAACTGTCAATGTATTGCACGGTCTTATAGATAATAGCTCCTCAGTTTCATTCACTTGAGAGGCCATTTCAATGAGAAAAGAATATCGAGTTATGGAACCTAAACTACCTACTGAACTTGACTATCAGCGAGCTCAGTTCCCTCCAGTGGATTTCATATCAATCACGAAGCGCCTAAGTCAGCTATCGAATGAGCATAGAGTTCACTGCCCGAAATGTGGGGGAGTGATTGATTTCAACAATATTATTGAGTGGTATGGACCTAGTCACTTCACCTGCAATCATTGTTTGGAGCTTGTGCATGTAAGGAGAATTCAGGTATCTCCGGATTGAGAATTGCTATCAATCGATTAGTGGTGAGTTTCTTGGTGGTTAGAATTTGCTAATAATCTTCTAGCTAGATTCTATCTTCGAAATAACTAATCTTATCATTACCTTTGCACCTATGTCAGTTGAGGCAGGATTTGTATTGAGTGCAGATATATGGAAATTAGTTGCTTTCCTTTTTCTCTTGTTAATGCTAGTTCCTACTGGCTCTGTTGGACGTGGAGTGACTAATCTAGAGTATACAGAGGAATTCGTACTATCAGATGACGTCCAGAGTATCCAGCTTCTAGATGATTCTGACATTGAAAATGCACCGGATGTGTTTGTTAATGGCACCCCTACTGAATATACTTGGAGTTTTGCTGATTCTTCTCAAACTGCTGACAGTTACCTAGAACTAACTTGGGAACATACTGCAGGTACAGAAATGGATTGGTGTGATTCAGAATCAGACGCATATCCAGATTGCAATGATTTCATCTATTTCACCCAAGAGTGTGAATGGTCATACCCCGAAATTCCTTTGGATGTGAATGTGACTCTTGAATTCAGCGTTTCAACACTCGGCAGCTTTTCAACATATGAAGAAGCTGGTTTGATGTTCAAAGTATATGCGTGGTTTATTGACTCATCAGATAACTGGAATCGTATATACCGATCATATCCTCCGTACTCGCAGGAACCTCAGTTTCGAAGAGTGGACCTAAGTTACATTGATATAACTGAAGGCTGGGGTGGAATGATAGAGAATGAGGATGGTGTTCAAGAAGACCCCGAGGATAAGCTCCGATATGCTATTGGATTAGCTCCGACTGATGATTTTCATAAATTCATGGGAAGTGAACCATGGACGACATACACTGGCCAGGTTTCTGTCCAAATCTATTCTTCTTCAGTAACAGCATTTCTTCCAGCTGAAAACATTCCCGATGCAAATGACAACATATTGCTAATCTCGCAAGTAGTAATTCTCTCGAGCATCGCAGTCATTGCAATCATAGTAATTCTCTGGATACATAATAAACGAGCGACATGATTGAAACTAGATCAGATTACATTGTTAAAAGCTGAAATGGAATAATACCTGATTGAGCACGCGTTGCAAAAGATTCATAGTTGATTACTCTGAGGATGATACGGTGTTTGCTTTGACTGAGAATCTATATGATGTTGTAGAAACTTGGACAAGTGGGGACTGGAAAGGACGTTTCTATCTACAAGTGGTCAATGAGGTCAGTAAGGCTCTTTCGTCGATTGGTCATGGAGATACTCCTTTAGGTAATGCGATGTATGAACTGTGGGAATGGTTCGAAGACATCTCGGGGCCTTCAGGGTATGGAATTAGACAAACTGATTTGCAGAAGGAGCTTTCGAGTCTATTAGGAAGGGAGTCTTTGAAGACTCTTCGTGATGTCGAGATCGAGGTAATCGAAACACCCAGCATGAGAGTCTCTGTATTGAATCTTGATGAGCTGAAGGCAACTGCTGATCCAGAGCATGAAGCAAAGGCAAAGAAGAGATTCCAAGAGATGTTCTCAGCATTCGTTGATGATGACAGAGACTAATCATTTCTGATATCATTCACACCCAATTCAAATTCATACATCAGAATCATCTTCCAAAAAAGAGGATTCAAATAGCAGTTTGTAGCTACTGCGAAATTTAGGTGGCGAGGTTTGGACTTAAGAAAGAGAGTACTCGTGCTGTATGGATTAGCTGAGCTTATTCTGATATCGACAATCCCTTTGAGTTTCCTCTATAATCCCATCATGCAGATGGCGGCGTTTGGGTTAGCGTTCTTCATTGGATTTATGCTGTTGTTCTCTATCATAAGTGCATATGCAAGAATGATCTTTGATCTCTATGAGAAAGACAAGATTGGACCCATGTGGAGGTATGCAGGTACAGTCAATCCTAGCAGTTTTGGAATTGTATCAGGGATCATATCATTCCTGGTCGTGGCATTCTCATTTACTGGAATAGTAGATTGGGAATACCTCGGTCTGACAATGCCCAACATATTTACAGTCTTCTGGGCTGTAACTGGTGTCTTTGCATTGATTGGTGGATTAATGGCTAGACCTTTGGCAAAACGCACGAGTAGAATCGTGTATGATAGAACAGACCTCTGATTCATAATAGTATCAAAATTGGCGATGTATTCTTATAGAAAGAAACCTATTGGACCTGAGTGGTTCTATGAGGACTAATTTCTACGAGATGATGAAGAGTTGGACAATCAACTCTTGGAATCGGGAAGAGATAGACTCGATCTTGGATTACATCGCTGAGCCTTTCACTGACAGAGAACTTGCATTTCTGCTGATTGATGATCTCTACGATTGGCTTGAGCAGATCGATGGACCCTTTGATTCAATGATGCCGTCGAAACACAAACAGCAGCAATTCCAGATTTTTTTAGATAATAAAGAGATTATAGAGGTATCGAGAAGTCTAGAACTTGAAGTTGAAGATTCCCCAGAACTCGAGATCACGATTCTGAATATTGATGAGGTAGTCACCAAATACCCCAGTTGGTTCGAGAAATACAAACCCACGACATGGGATGATGTTGAAGAGAATCTTCGAAAGGCGATGGAAGAAAAGAAAGGAAAGTGAATGGTCCCATCTGATCAAAGCTTTAATCCATCACTTGTTGTAGGCAATTAACATTCCAAAAAACACAAAACAACTCAGAAGCAGAGCCAGGATTCTAAATAGTAATTTAGTCCTGATAGTCCTCTTTTGGCATTTCTACCATTGAGATTTCTCTAAAACGCTTCTCAAGTCTATATAGAATTATTATGATTGCGACGAATCCTAATGATATAGTGAATGCTATTACTCGAAGCGTTGTTATTTCATCACTTGACCATCCTACCATAAAGGTCGTTATGAATAGTACCGCTAGAATTGACCATACACAACATTCGTATCCACCGGGTAGATTCTCTGTTTGATCATTCATTTTCATACTCCTCCTTCCTAACACTCATTTCAAAAAACAGAAAGCGACTCCGGGACAGAGCCCGGAATCTAAATGATTGTTTAATCCTGATAGCCCTTCATGTAACCCTCGCGTTGATTCCACTTCTCTTCGAGGCGTTGCATGATGGTCCACATGCGGTAGGTGTAGTTCCAAGCGTCGTCAAACTTACCCTGGTTCATCTGATCCTGGAATTCCTCTACAACGTCATTGATGGCTCCAATGTCGTCAATGATAACTGCATCGAACTCGTATACCTTATCGAGTTCTTTCTCACCGATCTTCTCTTTAGAGCCCCAAGCTGCATACCCATAGTCGGCATATCGAATGCCAGACTCGATCTTGTCCGTAAGCGCAAGCATGCGGTCGAAGGTCTCCCAAGTCTTGGTCAGGTTGTAGTCAACGACCATCATCTGCAGTTTCTCAAGGTCCTGCTTCACAAGATGAAGCTGGTCTGCTAGGAACTCTCTGAGTACCTTGTCTGCAGAGCGACGTTCTTCCTTCTCCTGATATCCATGCCATCCGGGGATGTAGTGAGTAATCTTACCGAAGATGCCTCCCTTGATATCCTTGGCTGACTTCTGCCTAATGCGTTTGGCAATTGGGTCATTTACTTTACCCATGCTTTGAAATCTCCTGATTTATTGCAACTCGAATAGCAATATCTCGAGTTGTTCTAGGATGGGGATATACGTGAGTCTTAATAAAAGATGTTACGAATGACTCCATTGAGCTGAGGTGCGGTTTTTCGAATACTTCTAACATGTTGGAAATGCATATATCATTTCAAGTGGGAATTCATATTGTGAATGGAGGGTAGCATATGGCAGACAATTATGATTCAGATTTCGAGAATCCTGCTGACTATACCGAGTTTGACTTAGGACTCCCAAAATGGAACACTTGGACCAATAGGGCTATTATCAAATCTCTATCGGGTGTATGTTTCGCATTTTCCATCTTTGGAATCATCTCTGTGATACTATTTGGAACAACATACATTCCCTCTCTTTCCACATTGATTCTATTTTCTTTGGGACTCATTCTGTGGGGAATGTTCTACATGATGGAACGTGAATATCGAAGAATGACTCCGAATAGGATTCGATAATGTCTGTAGGACATTCATTAAACCTAGTCAAAATATAAATCTCGCAGTGGCTTTGTTCAATCAGATTTGTGGAGGGACATACAATAAGGAAGAACTTTAATCCAGCAGAGAATCAAAAGGAAATACGGTTGGCCCCTGATTCTCCTCCTTCTTGGAGCAATTGGAAAAGTAGACTGATGTTGAAGTTCTTAGCTGTGTTTCTGCTTGGCTTTCCATTTCTAACAATAATAGTCAGGCAAATCCCCCCTGTTCTCAACGTGTTCTCCTTTGGTACAGGTATAATTCTTCCATTCATAATATATCTCATGGATGTTGAGCACAGAAGATTGGATCTGATAGATACTGATGAAGAACGACTTTTTGATCTATACTCAGACATACATGAGGATGAGCAGTATAATTGATGCAACGATGGAGGGATATCTATGGAGATGGAAGGTGATGCAGATTCTGAAGAACTGGGTTTTACACTCATCGAGTATGACTCTCTTCCATTTTGGTATACGTGGAAATTCAAGTTCATAGGACAAGTTTTAGCTACTTTTCTGATAGCTTTCTCATTTGCTGCGATGCTATTTAGAAGCGAAATCATCTCTCCCTTCTATTTCCCCATGATTGACATTGTCATGTTCTATATAGGCTTCCTTCTTTTGATAGGTATCTATCTTATGGAAATGGAGTACAATGAATTGGGCTATGAAGAGGAATGATCAAATAGATGAGAGGCCCAAGCGAGAGTTTCACCGATTTCCGATGGTATCAAAGAATAGCCTCTCACAAATTTCTTTCTAGAGCCCAACGAAGAACACTGCCAAGAGTCCGGTCAGAAATACTCCATCCCATGTTCCAGCTCCCCCGATGGATGCTTTGCCTGTTTTGAGTTCACCAAGCTTCGGGATATTGAGCAGATCAGCACCGATGAGTGTCCCTAGAGTTCCTGAAACATACGCTACAACATATGGATTCGATAGTCCGCCAAGTAGAACATAGAATAATGTAGCAGTGATCCCTGCCATAAGGGGTGGTAAGAGGCTTGGTGTGACAATACCAACTTCTGGTACGATTCGTGCGATTCTGTTCACGAAGATCATCACCATAATAGTAGAGGCGAATGTTATCATGAGGAGGTCTGGATTCATCAGAAGAAGGTATGAACTTACTACGATAGGTATGATTGCGCCACCTAGATTCACACCAAGTTCTAGCTCGCCCGGGCATTCAGGGTAGTGGACCTTGTATGCAACACCCCATACTGTTACGTACTCCTCTGCTTCACATCCTTCTGGATTCGTTTCCAAAGTCGCGACATGGATGTTCACAAGGCTACCAATGAGTGAGCCTGGTATGATGAGAATAACCACCCAGAATGGGATTCCTAGTTCTAAGAAGATAGTCCCCGCGGCTTGGATTAGAAAGAACGCAAGGATGATTGTTCCAATCGTCGCAAAACTGGAGAACCCTCGCCGAGTGTGATTCAAACGGACTTCACTCATATCCAAATCCTTGAAGGTCAATGCTAATTAGCTTTGGTCTAGTGTCAAAAAAGTAAGAATCTACTTCCCTACAATGGATTTACTTTTTCTAGTAACCAATGACTAGTATATGTAAGGGAGAAGACGTTTTGTCCTCTTCATATACTCCTCGTACTCATCTCCGAACTCGGATTCTAATGATTTCTCCTCAATCTCCATCCTTTTTCTAAATAATATGAAGTACACCAGTGTAAATAGGATTGCGCCTAAGTAACTTCTAAACGACAAGCCAATTCCTACACGTCCCAGCATTCCTCCTAAGTACAACGGATGGCGGATGTGGTTGTAGATTCCCGACGTCAGGAGTTGATGATCTTTCTTGATGCTGGTTGTCCCATCTCCATATCTTCCCAGTTGTATTCTGCTCCATATTACAAGGATACCTCCTATAATATATGCAATGATACCGATGTATGAAACAAGTGGTGTATCAAGAGCCAAAAATAGAAGAGAGACCCATATGAGGGTCTCTAGAATATATAATCTACCAAAGTTGATACTCGCGCTTTACAAAGCCTTTCCACACATCAGGCAATTTGGCAATAACCTCTTGTGAGATGCTTTCTACCGATTTCCTGATGGCCTCAACATCACAATCTCCATAGAGTTCAATATTTACCGCTTGTGGATCTGTGATTGGTGCACCGATCTTGCTAACCATGTAGCAATAGACTTGACTAACATCTGGGTGCTCCTTGACAATAGTCTCAACGATTTCTCTCGCCGCGACATTGTATGTCTTACCAACATGAGAAACAGGGTTCTTACCAGCTGCTGCCTCAAGAGTCATTGGACGGTATGGTGTAATGAGTCCAGTTGCACGATTACCTCTACCTACTTGACCATCATCTCCGTGCTCTGCTGAGGTTCCAGTTACTGTCAGGTAGTAGAGATTGTCTTCGTAGGAGTCTGCAGTATTTACTGCTACTTCTACCTCGTGATCAGTGATTTTCACTGCATGATCAAGCACATAGTCCTTGATTGCTTCCATTACATTCATGTATTCATCTGCATCTTTGGTTTCAGTTGAAATAATAGCTGCTGCTACCTGAACATGCAACTTGTTGCCCACACGTGTACCCATGATCTTTACATCTTCACCAATCTGTGGCCATGCTTTCTTAACCTTCGAGCTATTCAATAAATGTTCAGCTTCAAGAACGATTTTCTCTGTGTCACTGAAAGGTGCGAATGCAACACCAAAACTAGTGTCATTAGCTCTTGGGACATCTTGGGAAACATCAAAGTTTCCAACAAGGTCTGTGCTTCCAGCTCTTATCTTGTAATCAATGATGATATCTGAATTAACGTCCAAATGAGGTAGGTCGTTATGCAACCACTCTCTGGTGTGTTCTACCGCGAACTTACCTACCGGAACTTGCTTCTCGTAATTCTTATCGACAACATCTACTGCACGTCCACTCAATAGGAGGTAGATTGGTTCAATAACATCTCCACCACCAAAACGTGCATTAGACTGACCACCAACAAGTAATACTTTGTCAACATTGTGATGTTGTACTTTGCCAAATGATTCAATGTAGTACTCACTAAGGCGTACAGACAATTCTTCTGCTGCCTTGTCACAAAGGGTATCGGGATGGCCTTTTCCTTTTCTCTCAACAATTTCTACTTCTTGCTGTGATAAGGGAGGACCTTCTCCTCTAGTGACTCTTAAATCCATAATAATCAACTCGTCTGTGAAAAGGAAGGGCTCAAACGAATGTATATAAGTCATACTATAGGATATTACTCTCAGTAATATTATATTACAAGTGATAGGGATGATAGTTACGGTTGACGATTTGAAACAAATGCGTTTATCTGCTGGCGTGAGTCAGATGGAGTTGGCAGATGAGGTTGGGGTTTCTCAAGCATTCATTGCACGTATGGAGAAAGGGGAACTAGATCCCAAGCTTTCCCTTGTCCGTAATATCATTCGATTCTTGGCAGGAGTGACACAGAAGGTTTGCTCAAATATCATGACTTCTGATGTTGAAACTATTGATGCGAGAGACCCAGTTCTACAGGCAGCAGCGATTATGCGAGCTGGCAGCTTCTCTCAATTACCTGTCCTCCGAGGTACGAGATTGGTCGGTTCTATCTCACAAGGAGATATCATTAGGAATCTCAATCTGAATCTCACTGATATGACAGTCGAAGCAATCATGAATCCTGAAGGAATTCCGATGGTAAATGAGAACACTCCTGTTGAGGCCATCATTCCACTGCTTCAAGCACATCAAGCTGTAATAGTCCAGAAGCAAGGGAGGTTGAGTGGCATTATAACAAGCTCAGATTTACTTGCTCAAATAAGAGATGGTATCCTTGTCCTATAGTATGTATCTTTATTACTAAGATATTCTCGCTTCAATCCTAGCGGAGAGGAGATAAACTGAAGACACTTGAGCCATCACTAGCTAAAGCACTAAAAGCTCTTGGAATTCAAGAACTGAACGAAGTTCAGCGGATAGCCGAGAGGAAAGGTTTGTTCAAATCCAAGGATAGCTATGCATTAATGTCTCAGTCAAGAACTGGAAAGACATTTGCTGGAATCCTTTTCATCGCAAATGAGATGTTCAAATCCATCTCTCAGAGTAAAGCAGCCGGTGGAGCTAAATGCAATGAAGTTGGTATATTCATTGCTCCATTTCATGCATCAGCAAGAGAAACGGCAGCTACAATCTCTCGGTATTTTGGTTGGTTCCTAAGGCCCTTGGTGTTATTTCGAGGTGTTGAAGAATCTGATATTGTGTTTCGTCTTTCGAAAGGGCAGCCTCCGAATATAATCATAGCAACTCCTGATGCACTTAGAGAATTCCTTCGATACGATACAACACGTACTTGGTTGGCGTCTCAGAAGCTTGTGGCTTCTGTACTTGATGACGTACACTCTATTCTGCATGATCCAATGAGAGGTCTACGATTGTTTGAGATTGCTACTATCATTCGGTCATTAGCAGATTCATCGACAAGGATGCTGGTATTATCTGCAGAGTTTGAAGAACCGGAGCGGCTCGAACCTTATTTTGGAGTCAAGCTTGTTCAAGATGATTCGCAATACATGCCACCTGATATCGAACTGATCAAGTATGGAACAACAAAGGAAAAAGAAGAGACTCTGAACTCACTTTTGGAGGAGCTTGCTGATGAAGGTACTAGAACCCTAGTCTACATGAAGTCTATTGACTCGATTAACTCCTATATTGAATCTGAGGGTTCAACACTTGCAGATGCTGTATCATACGATTTGGATCCCTTGATAAAAGAAAGATTGAACAATGTATCAGCTATTATCGCTGAGGTCGGATATCCTTCACCAATCACCTTCAAGGGAGGAATTGGGATATACCATGGTCTTCTCTCTGAGAGTCAGCGCTGGTTCATTGAGTGGTCATTTAGACGAGGCTATCTTAGATTCCTATTTGGAACTGAGGCACTAGGATATGGTGTTACAGCACCGGTTTCACATGTCGTTATGGAATCACCTGGTATAGATGAGATTTTCAGACAATCAATGATGGCAAGAGCAGTACGCCTTCGAAGAGGCAAGATCCGACCTGGCAAATGTACAGTATTTACCAAATCGATTGAGGATGTTGGATCATTAAAGAGAATCTACAATTCTCCATCCATGCCCTTGAGGTTCATCGATGATGGCAATCTCTCAAACCTACTTCTTGGATTAATCGGGCATGGAAGGATGAATACTGATACTGACCGGAAAGAGGTTTCTGACTCTCTTGACCTCTTCTTCAAGAAGGGTTCTACAGGTAAGGTCATCAAGGAAATGATGTCGTTCGATCCGCCTCTCGTTACAGGTGATCCATCTGACAAGTATTCCCTTACGCCTCTTGGAAGAGCTGCCTTCTCTTCATCCATTGCATTCAATGTTGCTAAAAGAATCCTCTCAGATCTCGCCCTATTAGAATCAACCAATGCAACACCAACCATGATGGATCTTCTATTAATTACCAATCATGCCATTTCAGTAATTGGGCGACGTGACAAGTCAGAATCCGAACTATCAGAGTCTGCTCAGGATACTTATCTGAAGGAACATCAATCTGTTCTTGCATCTAAAATCATTGATACTGATTTAGAATCAGAATGGCGGAAAGCGATAGAATTCTCTTTGATAATATCTGCAAGGATGAATCGTGGTGAGGTAGACCTAGTAACAAGAAAGTCGAGGAATCGATTAAGGATGGAGCTTAAGCTATTCCTTCCAAACTTTACTACATTTCTTGTCAATCTGAAAGACATCCTCCCCATAAACGGAGTAACCTCCCGAAAGATGATTGATTCAGTATTGAGATTGCTTGGACAGAACGAGCTTCATGATTTAATCACTGATGAACCCGAGAAGATTGATAGAGGCCTTCGTTTCAAGGACTTGTCCTTTGTGGATTTTGGAAATATCGAAAGGTCAATTGACCTTGCACTCGAGTCTGATTTGGCACCAATGCAGAAAGCTAGATTGGTTGATCTTTTAGAAACAGTTCAGCACACCACAGTTTCATTCGTTTCATTGCTTGAACGACAAAAGGAGAACCCCGAGAATAAAGAGATTCTCGATTTAATATGTGATTTTAGCTCCGAAGGTGTTGTCGGTAAGAACCTTGTAAAGGCTCTAGAGGAAGAAGGGGTAGTTGAGCGAGGTACTCTTGAGGGATTGTGGCATAGATTCTCCACAGAGGTCGAATCTATTCAAAAAAGGACAGATGCACCTGCTAAAGCTGCATCGGTTCTCTTCTCTCTGTTTACCGGTGATATAGTAGGTTTAGCGACAAGTGGAGTTGATGCCATTAAGGTAGCTTTGGGACGGACATCAAAGGTTGACACTTCGAAAATATCATGATTTCTGAGACATTTTGAAGTTATGCCCCCTGAGAATGAGTTATAAGCTAAGAAAAGAAGATGTAATTGGAGTAGAACATCAAGTTGTCTCGAGAGCTCGATATCCTTGAGGACCTTCGTGACGGCATCGACAGCTTTGTAGAACGTTGGGGTAAAATTCAACGAAACTCTGTCAAATCCATCCAAGCAGTAACAAACACATTAATGCAGCTTGAACACCTCGATGGACCTCTCGGTAAATTAAGTGAACATCAAAGCATTCGTGAGAATACAAAAGGCAAGCTCTTAGTGAATCTATTCACAAAACTAGTTCCTTCTCTTGAGACCAGTATCAAGGATTTCACGAAACTAATGAAGATGTTCGAGACCCTTCGTCAGAAGGCGTCTACTATTCAGACATTCAATGAATCGCTACGTGGTAGTCTTTCAGAACAGCCTGAACTTGAGGATCTAGTTGGATTCTTGGATCTTATCATTCTGAGTGTTCATGATATTCTCAATATGTTTGAAGCTGAGTTTCTCATTAAAATCACTATATTCCGTGATTTGGAAGAGGGCTCTGTTGAGCTGGGAGTCATTAGCAACTATCTTACTATATGGGTTGCTGAGCCTAATATCTCCACAGACGAACTTGAGAAGCTTTTGAAGGACCTTGATGAGCACTTTGACCTTCTACGTGATGTCTTCAATGGAAAGACCGGAGTAAGAATCCCCGACCTCTACAGGAAAGTGTCATATTAGGGATTCTACTTCTTTTTTCTATGGTTGACTCTTCACTTCAGCTTCTTCTCTTGCAATCTGCCATTTCAAGAAGAGAACACCAATCACTGATGATAATGATGAAGCGAGGAGGATAGCTCCTTTTGCACCATCAAGAAATACCACATCAACAAAGGCTAAGGAGGAAATGAAAATGGCTATTGTAAAGCCCACTCCACAAAGGATTGACACTCCCACTAGCATGCCTTTGCTAAAAGTTTCTGGTATCTTTACAAATCCCAACTTATCAGATAGGAAAACCGCTGAGAGAATCCCAAGTGGCTTACCAATTACTAGCCCCAATATTATACCTGCTGACAGAGGTGATGCTAGGGCTACCAAGGTATCTTGAGTGAATATCAGGCCTGCATTCGCTAAGGTGAAAATCGGTACAATGAGAAAAGCTACCCAGGGAGTTAGTTCGTGTTCCAATCTCTGAAGGGGTACTTGTGCTTCTTGACAGGAAAGCTCTAAGGTCTGAGTAGTGTTAAGAAATATCTTAGGATCTGGTTGCTCTGGTTCTGGATCTATGATTTTATGCAATCTGTCAACAAGCTGATCCGCAATCTCCATGAACTCCCGATAGTCAATAGATCTAGTTGCTGGAATGGTCAGAGCAAGGAGAATCCCTGTTATTGTAGGATGAATGCCGCCAAGATAAAGACTCGCCCAAAGTAGAACTCCAAGAATTAGGTATAGTATTCGTCGTCTTATCTCATAATAGTTGAGCATGATAAGTACAAAGACAATAATTCCTGAGAAAGCAAGGTAAATCAAATTCAATCCATGAGAGTAAAAAATCGCGATGAGTAATACACCACCGATGTCATCAACAATTGCTAGGGTTGCAACGAAGACCTTCAAGGGTGTTGGTATCTTATTACCAAAGAGAGATAGAAGTCCAAGGACGATTGCAATATCAGTTGCAGTCGGTATAGCCCAACCAATAGAGCCTGGTGACCCTGGTGGGTTGAGTGCCGTGAAAATGATAGCAGGAAAAATCATACCTCCTAGTGCAGCAATTACTGGGAGAATTGCCTGTTGCAATGATGATAGCCAACCTATCATGAGTTCTCGTTTAATCTCAAGTCCAATGAGGAAAAAGAAAACGACCATTAGAAGATCTGATATCCAAAAATGAAGCGGTTGTGAAAGAAAGAATTCTCCAATACCTACTGCTATGTACGAATTCCAAAGTGATTCATAAGTCCATCCAAGAAAAGGGAGATTCGCCCAAACCAAGGCAGCTATAATACAAGCAATGAGAATTATACCACCTGAAGACTCTAAGCGAATAAACTCACGAAAAGGACGAATAGTACGGACAATTGTTGTTGGAGTTGGTCGCTTCTTCTTGAACTGCTTTTTCTTTTGCTGACTCATGAACTCACCGTGCACGCATTAGGTGCATAACCATAATATGAACGATACGATTGATACTATGATTCTTCACTCTTTTTAGAAGTGGCCGCTTGTGCCATCTTCATTAACGTGGATAACTCATCAATCTCAGCTTCTAGTTCAGCTCGCATATCTTCAAAAGTGGTATCGGAAATCCTCCCTGCTTCATATTCTGCTGAATAGAATTCAAGTTTCTTCTGTGCAAGATTATGCCTAACTTCTAACTCCCTAAGTCTTGCTCTTCTTTCAGCTACAAGCTTTCTTAGCTCATCCTCAAGATGGAATATCTGTTCTTCAAGCTCCATCTTCAACAGAGAGTACAACCTTGAATCAACTTTTCCCTCAGTGTATTGATCAACGAGATGAAGGAGTGATTGTCGAATGGCGTTTCGTTCTGCAGTGATCTCTTGCGGGCGATCCTGTTCTTCTACCAGACCCAGCATCGTAGTAAGAATTGGCGTGGAAAGCCCTTGAATGAACAGACTCATCAAAATGACAATGAATACAACAGAATTGATGGTCAATGCCATTTCATTGGCCGCTCCTTCTCCCCAAAGTCCGGCAATACCTTCTGCATATTCATCTGATGTGATAACTGCAACTGCAATAGCTGCAAGTGCAGCACTAGCGACTCCTTTCACCCCTGCCCAACTGAGTAGGAATCTCTCCCTGATTCCCACCGTCTTGTCCTGAAAGGTGACTGCAAAGACAGATGCAGGTCTAGCTACAAAGATGACTAGCATTCCGACTATCAGTCCGGCAAATAGAATATCTGGTCGCGATAGTAGCTCTACAGTGTTCAAGGTCAATCCTAAGAGAATGTACACAGCAATCTCGAAAAAGAATGAGACATTCTTCATCACTCCTCTCATTGACTTTTGAGGGAGAAATGGGATGCCAACCATCCTCGAGTTGGCCATGAAAATGCCTGCAAAAACTGCAGCTAAGGCTCCAGGATGTACACCAGGCACAATACTAGCTATTGCTTCTCCTATACCATAAGCAAAGATTGGAGTTGTGGCCGTCAGGATTGAAACATTTGTATTTCCTGCAGTGGAATCAAGAAGTCTGCCAAGGCCGTAGGCTACTGCAAATCCAATAAGGACCCCCAATCCCATACTTAAAATGAAATCAATTAGCATCACATACCATTCTACTGGACCTCCACCATAAATTCCTGGTACGATTAGTGGTTCGAACACTGTTGTGACTAGAACAACTGCTGTTGCATCATTGAAGACAGCCTCACCTTCAAGCAAGGTGAATAGTTTCCTCTTTACTCTGACTCCTCCACTTTCTAACACCGAGAATAGAGCGGCTGGATCTGTAGGTGATACAATTGCTCCAATCAATAAAGCTAATGCAAGTATGGCACCTAGCGCAGGTATGAAGAATAACATAGTGACTCCTGTAATGATAGAGGTAAGCAAAACACCCAAGGTAGCAAGAAGAATGATTGAAGTTCTGGCCCGATTTGTTTCCCTTAGGTTCATGGTGAGGCCTGCATAGAATAACACGCAAGCCAGAGTTAGTTGGGCGATGAAGCTAACGTCAAAATCAACTGGAAATATAGCATAAGCTTGATTCGCTTGCCCCAACAATATACCTGCGATAATCAAAGGAATTGGATATGGGAATCTGTATGTTTCAGATACCTTTGATAGAGCCACTCCACCGATGAGCACAGCCGCAATAAGGTAAAGTGGGAGAACATCAGCCACTCACTTACACCTCATATATCAATAATAATCTCCGCTGCATCCTTAATGTAATCAGAGATGTGTTCCAGTTCGCTTACAATTTTACGCATCATATAGCATGTGTAATTTGTTTCTCCATTGACACTTGCTACAGATATTTGTCGGCAAATCACAATGTTGTCCTCATCGATCTCTCTTTCCAATCGTAGAACCAATTGTAACGCATCAATTGCTGCCTCTTGATTTGATATTCGTTCCAAGGCCATGTTTTTTAATGCGGTCAACTGTTGATGAGTCTTGGATGAGATTGCACTCATTGAATCCAAGTAGACCTCACCAAAAGGCTCTCCTCGGATCATATCTATCATAACGACTACCTGTGCGAAGGTGTGTTGAATTTTAAGAAGGTGACTCAGAATCGCTTGGGCTGCGATGCCAAGCTCATCTCTTGGCAGAATTCTTGCGAAGTCGTATTTTGATATAAGGTTCTTCAAGTTCTTTAGAATGTGTGTTCGTTTTTCCGTCCATTCTTCTTCTGCAGTTTCACAGGTATCACACAGTCTCTTTCCAACGAAGGAACTAATAGCTTCCTGAATCTCAAGAATACCTGCAGTTTTTTCTAGAATCTCTTTCCTAGTATATACTACCTCATTCATCATCTATTGCTCCTTTCATCTCTGGTTTTGCCCATGCAAGAGATAATGTAACATGGATGAAGTGTTTCCTGATTCCTACCTCAATTCCTGTTTCAACCGGCTCACCAATAGATAGCTCAATCCTACCCTCTTTTCTACTTGGCATAGGTAGCTCAAGCTTTTGTCCTTCTCGAATTTGAGAAGCTATCTCTTCTAGCAATGTAGCAAGATTTGCGAGCGTCTTCTCTTCTTCATATTCATAATCTTCGATTTGCATTCTCCACACCTAAGAACTATGCTTCTCTATCCTCTCGAAAAATGTCCTTTTTAGGGTAACTCTTTCTGCGGAAATGCGATTATTAGGAAATGACAACGCCATTTGATGGAACTGATAGCCTATTTCCTTCTTCGTAGTATTTCCATTACAACAATGATAGAAACAATAACCACAATACCAATCGATACATAGACTACGGTTAAAGGGTCAACTCCTTGAACTATTTCTATATGTATTGTGAATGATGCTTCGTTTCCCTCTCCATCTAGAAGATTCATTGTAATGTTATTGGCCCCTATATCCAATGCTGCTAGAGAAATCACAACTCTTCCATTAAAATAATATCCCAAGTCGAATCCGTTCCCATCAATCAATAGTTCATAGATCAAAGGATAATCCTCGTCAATGGATATATTTAGTGATGGTAAAGTGTTATCGATGGTTATACTCTCCCCTGATTCGAGTAGTGGTGCTTCTTCATCAACAAGCTGAACTGCATCATAATCAGTAGCATTCCCATCACCTTGAATCGAGTATACTCCAAATCCATCATAATCAGAGAGATGATTCCCAGACCATGTGTTAGATATCCCATTGTCGATAGCATTGACCTCGCCAAGAAGTGTAATGACCCTCTCATTCCAGCCCAAGATGTTGTTCATTATCGAGTTATTGGAAGATCCATACCCGAATCTAAGACCTTCTCGTGAATTGGCATAGATACGGTTCTCTGAAACAGTTGAATTGCGTGTGTTTTCAAGAACCATTCCATATTCATTATCTACGATGGTATTGTTTGAGTAAATCACCTCATTGCATGATGAGGATCTTATTCCTTCAGAAGCTGACACAATTGTGCAATCCGAAATTCTAACATTTCTGGATATTTCGATTATAATGCCTCTATCCCCGCCCTGAATCCAGCAGTTGCTTACTACAGCGTGTTCGATGTGGTTTAGTGAAAGGGCTGTATAGTAATCATTTGCTTGGAGCCAACAATTTCGGATTACGAAATATGAACTAATATCCTCTATCTCGATACATGAAGCATAGCCACTAATGTTAAGATTCTCAATAATATAGGGATTATCAGATGTCCCTTCTCCTTCAAAGCCATATGTTGGGAAATCTTCCTCTTCTGTAATAATGAAGGGGAAATGGGATTCTAATCTTGCTAGCGTTATGCTCTTCTGTTCATCTTGGTGAGTTGCACCACTTGCTACAATACTGGTTGGAAAGAGCAAGAGAACTACTACGAGTACTAACAACCACGCTTTGAACTTCATCATCATATTCCCTCAGGTATATCCTTTTGTTCTATCTCCTTCTCAGAGCAATTATGATCACTACAAGAATGATTACAACCCCAGCGATGGAAAGTAAAATGATCTCTAATCCAATCTCCCCCGTCGCGAGTGGTAATGTCGAAGCCCATACTTCAAATTCTCGAGGATAGTGGTCTTGACTGTTACCTCCTCCACCTATCACGTAGATTTCTGAATCTTCACTGTCGTAATTCGCCCACCAATTTCCTAATGATGCTCCATCATCCCATTGATTATTGTGGCCATTGTCACTTGCATCACCTAATTCATTCCATCCAATAGCATTACCATATACCCTATTGTTATCTGAATGAGATCCGAGAGATATTCCAGAGAGAGTATTATTCGTGATGAGGTTATTGTAGATTAGTGAATTTGTCAGCTCTGAACCCGATATTCCACTTCCATTGTTTTTGTAGATGAGATTTCCAAGTATTTGGGTTCCATTTGCATTACGTATTAGTATCCCACCATATGAGTAGTAAAGGGCTCCATTATTAAAAATAGTGCAGCCTTCTATGACGATATAGTTGCAATATTCGATATGGACTCCACCATGCTTATTGTATCTAAGGATTGAATCTCTTATCTCACATCCGATGCAATAGGCCATTCTGATGCCAAAAGAACCGCGCTCAAGAATCTGATTACTTACCACTACCCCTGTACAATTCACAAGGATAAGTTGACCATATTGAGTTTCGGATATTTCACTCTCTTCCTCATCGAGTAAGTAGCCTATTGGCTTGTCATTAATAGTATTTCCAATAATCTCATGTCTAAAGTGAGATATCGACATTCCATCGATCTCGATCCCTCCGCCCGTGAGCTGATTGTTGGTAATAGTGCAATGCAAGCTCGAATAGACCGAAATTCCCTCATAAGTAGAATCGATACTGTTAGATTGGATGATTGCTCTATCAGAATCATACATAGTGATGCCGCGTATTACGTCTGTGATATCATTGCTTTCAATGAGCATGTCATCACCAACAAGATATATTCCATCGTTGCAGTTAGTGATCTCATTATCAGTGATATTGCAGGACTCTACAAAAAAAACATCACAGGTAATGCCGGACCGCGAATCATGAATGTAGTTCTCTTCTATGACCCAATTATCACCGCCAATGAAGAGAGCTCCATAGACCCATAATTCGTCGTAGACATGATGGATCTCATTGTCTGAGAAGACTGATCCATTTCCCCATCCGCCTAATTGGACACCTGACCACGTACAGTCATAAACCAAGTTTGATGTAATGATTGAGTCAATGGCATAGTATGATTCCATTGCTGAAGAAACATTCTCAATCGTATTCGAAACAATGTCTACTCCAAACGTGAAGAAACACTCTATTCCACGAGAGACATTTCTAATATCATTGAACTGAATTGATGTGTCGTTACATCTTCCCATATCGATGCAATAACATATTTCTTCAAACTCGCAAGACTCAATATTTCCATTAGTTGCATTGTACATTCTAATGGCGGTTCCTCCATACACCGTACCATGTGTGAAATAGCAGTTCTCAATTGAGAAGTGCGCTGTAGTGTTTTCAATCCAAAGACAGATTGGTGCGTCGAATGAAAGTCCAGAGATTGAATACGGGTTTCCTTCAGTCCCTGAGCCATTCCATCCATGCAGTGTGAAATCTGCATTTGACGAGATGTTCATCGCCACATGAGGTGCATATGAAAGTTCATGCCTTTGTATTGGATTTTCCAATATTGAAATCCTAGATTCAGTTTGAGTGGTAAAGACCACTAATTGCAGAATGATGAATGCAGTCAAAACAACCGCTATCGCTGATTTATTCATGCCATCTCCTCTGTACCACGAATTGATAGTCGGCGTGCCCTACGAAACAAGTCATCTATATCAGGAGAGCATATAATGTTTTCATTCTTCTTGACACGAGATGTGTGGCACAATAGGGCAATTTACCTTTCAGAGTCTATGCTTTAATGCAATTTTATGAAGACTCAATCTAAGAGTTCAGATATGTCGAATTCAGGTTCTTCATATGCTTCGTTCTCTGACTCTTCTATTCTCTCTCGTTTTCTATTCCATCTGAGATAATCCCCTATCAAGATTACAGAAGTGCCCAGAATAATTCCAACACTGAATAGAACAAATGGTTCTACCAGTGGACCTACCCTTATTGTATGTTGAAGGGTCCCAATATTTCCAGCACCATCTCTCAGTAGGATTGTAAAGTTATAATATCCATTGGGAAGAGAACCAAGGGGGTATGCAATGACATCTTGGATTAGATAACCATTATCTATTATTTCGCCTTCTTGATACAAATTATACCAATATGGGAATTCCTCTGCGAATGTCCATGTCAAGGAGGTTTTCACATTATCAGTGGTTTCGATTTCAGTTTCAGTAACGTTAATACTAGGTGCAAAAAGGTCTGAAAGTAACGATGGATTGCTATCCTGAGCTCCAGTATTTCCTTGAACCTCATACCATAAGTGCTGTGATCTATAATCACTCCACCTATTTCCATCCCAACTGTTGTCGCTACCATCATCAAAGGCATTCGCTCCATCAATATTATCGTGAAATCGATTGTTTCGATTATCATTCCATCCAAATGAATTATGACCAATTACATAGGATTGTGTATCTTCAAGAAGATGAATACCAAATCTATTGCCATAGATACGATTCATGGTGATAATACAGAATTCTGAGTTTTCACCAAAGATACCAGTTTCGCATCCGAATATCTTGTTATCTGATATTACGATATCATAATTGCAATACTGTACATATACTCCTGCTGGACGAGATCCAGCCATTGTATTTCCAATAATGTCTATGGAGTTACAGCCACGGAGGAGGATGCCGAACTCACCCTCTTCAATCAAGCAGTCCTCAATTTTGCCATTAGTGACATTCTCAAGATGGATGACCTCATGATAATTACTTCTCAGAATACAATCCCTGATTGTGAAGAAATAATGTGTTCCAGTTATCTGAATACAGCCATAGTAATCATCTATTGCCAGACGTTCTATTATGTACGGATCCTCATATGTTCCAGAACCTGGAAATCCATGTTGAACAAAATCAGCTGTTTGGGTTATGACAATCTGGTCATGCTGGGTATGATATTCTTGTGATACCGTGAATGAGTCATCCTTCTGGTTATGCATACTGGTTGTGTTCAATGATAGTATAGTTGGTGTATTTAGAATTACAATGAATAGTATAGACAGACCAAGGACCACCAATCTTCTCATTACAGCCTCCTCATGAATAGTCTTGGTTCGATAACCATTGGCATTCGCAGAGGTTCAATATAATTCTTGACATACTCGATATTGACCATTATGCTTAATTGGATTCTACCTCATGTCCGCAAAGCCACCACTAGTATAGGTGAATATCCAATGTCAAAAGATAATGAGGAAATGGTCGTTACTCCTTGGGAAGTCCGAGGGAAGATTGACTACGACCGACTCATCGAGGAATTCGGAACACAACGTATCGATGAGAAGCTCCTCAAACAGATCTACAAGTTCACAGGAGAGAAGCATTTCATGCTTGACCGTGGCCTCTTCTTCTCTCACAGAGATCTTGACTGGGTCTTGAAGGAGTATGAGAAAGGAAACAAATTCGTCATTTACACTGGAAGAGGTCCGAGTGGTGATGTTCACATCGGACATTTGGTTCCTTGGACATTCACCAAATGGTGGCAGGAGAAATTTGATACACGCCTCTATTTCCAGCTCACAAATGATGAGAAGTTCTGGTTTGAACAGGATCTTGAGTATGATAAGGTAAAGCAGTTGACATACGAGAATGCACTCGATGTCATTGCAGTAGGATTTGAACCTGAGAATACCTACATCATTCAAGACATTGAGCACATCGATATTATGTATGAGATTGCTGTCCAAGTAGCCAAGAAGATTACCTTCTCCACTGCAAGAGCAGTCTTTGGGTTCGAGAACAGCATGAACATTGGAGGTATATTCTATCCATCGATGCAAGCTGTACCTGCATTCTTGCATTCGTGGATTTACGGGAAGAAGACCCCCTGTATCATCCCATGTGCTATAGACCAGGATCCACATTGGCGGACAACTCGTGATGTAGCTGAGAAATTAGGATACTACAAACCTGCATCTATCCAAAACAAGTTCCTTCCTGGATTACAAGAAGGAGGCAAGATGTCCTCTTCAAATCCTATGTCTGCTGTCTACACGACAGACACTCCGAAGGTTGCCAAGAAGAAGGTCATGGCTGCATTTACTGGAGGAAGAGAAACTGCGGAAGAGCAAAGAGAGAAAGGTGCGAATCCTGAAATCTGTTCTGTCTTCAAGTATTATGACTTGCTGTTCATGCCTGATGATAAAGAACTTGCAGATATTGAGCAGAAATGTAGGTCTGGGGAAATTCTCTGTGGAGAATGCAAGCAAATTCTCGCTCCACGGGTTGGAGAATTCTTAGAGAAACATCAGGAGAAACGTGAAGAAGCCAAAGAGCGTATTCATGAGTTCTCAGCATCTCGACTACGTGAAGATATTAGAAGATGAGCTTGTAGCTCATCTTCATTCATTTTTATTTTATATAGCTAGACAAGTTTCAGTGCGAACGATGCCATCGATTTCATGGATTGAATTTATGAATGGTCTATAATCCGTCTTAGTTGGCAGTCCAGCAAGCGCTATGACATCATAGGGTCCTGTCACTACAAGGACCTTTTCGATTTTATCGACCTTTGCAAGCTTCTTTGCAACAACATCCGCAGCTCCGACTTTTACAGTAATCAGCACAACGGTATCTATCATCTACCTTCCTCCATCGAATCTGAATGCATAGAATATGCTTCCTAACCTGAAAAACTATCGCAATCGAATCAAGATCGCCTTCGCTCGGAAGTAGCGAGCTAAATGCAATTGAGTAAATAATCCTAGTATCTCATGTAGGTGTGTTATCATGACTGAAGATGACTCTGCGAGCAATCCCTGCGAAAGCGCAGGATTCTTATCCTTTGGAAAGGATGTACTATGGGGCGCAAGTAAAAGAGGACCTGCGGTGGAAGATATAGTGAGTAACGAAGACCTCTATCAAAGGCTCGATTCTCTTGATATTGTGGAACGACTTGTCATTATTCAAAAACTTGGTCTTTCAGTTACAGCAGAGAACTATCATTCATTTGTCGATGCATTAGTTGCTAGCCTTACTAGTGGTACCATTAATGTCACTGGATGGAATAGATTGGCCATCAAAGCAGCAATTGTTGTCTGCTCTGAAAGAGATCTACCTGTGTCTTTCAAATATGAGGACCGAACAATCTCACCTATCTCATTTCCAAAGGATGGAGTACTTCTTGAGATGTTCGTGGACTCCATCATTACGGGGAAATGGGGCTAAGAATCATATCAAAATCGATGTTTCTGAGTTTAAATTGCATGTAGATGACATCATTGTAGTATTTCCAACTGCTAGATGTGATACTATGACTTCACTCCAGGAACAAACCAAACCATTAGAGAGTTCAATGAATGGGAGAACCTCTTTGCCTGGCATCTTCCAAGTTGCTTTTGTTATGCTGATCGTTGGAGTTGCATGGCGGATAATTGATGTTATGATTCTGAACCTTGGTGACACTTGGCTCAATATACTTCCTTCCAAGATTGGTCCTTTGATCGTGATGGTAGCTGTACTTTGGAAGCTATATGGGAAACAGGACATGCAAGAAACTCTAGGTCTCGTAAAATCTAATTTCAGAGCTCAATTCGCAATAGGAATTGCTCTGGGGATTTCTTTCTACCTTTTCGTGGATATCCTTGGGTCACTGATTTACCACTCAATTGTTAATCCCTCGTACGATTTATCTCTGACAATTTACAATCCTGATCTACTTTGGTACGCATTCATATTCTTCTTCGTAAATGCAGTCTATGAGGAAACGCTATTCCGTGGATTACTTCAAAACACGTTCAAGTCCAAAATGAGTGTCAACAAGGCAATTCTCTTCTCTGCTGCCATCTTTGGCGTTTGGCATGCTGTTTGGCCAGTGGTAAACGGTGCTCCTCTATCAGAGTTCATATCAATGATTCTTCTCTCTGGGATTCTCGGTGCATTCTTCGGAGTATATTATGAAAAGTTCTCTTCTGGGAGGACTTTGTATGGGACGATTACCTGCCACACTTTGATCAACTTTTTGAATGAAAGCTTCAAGATTGGAACAGATGCATCAACTCAAGGTCCGGACTTCGTATTCAATGATCCACTTTTCCTAGTCATCTCAGTTGTTATCTTCTTTGGGATGATGATTTTCTATTTTGGATTCTCTTGGAAGCTCCGAGTAGAAGATGCTGAAA
>JAEORN010000177.1 GCA_016840825.1 Candidatus Thorarchaeota archaeon
TTCAAAGAAGACAACTCGTAAAAGTAGCAAGAAGAAGAAAAAGTGATCTCTTCGATTCGTGGTCGGATTCTAATCTGACCACTTCTCATTCTTTTTTTGAATTACTATGCCATCTCATCAGCTGAGCTCTCAGCCATCTGAGCAAATCTCTCACAGCTCTCTGCATCTCTCATCTCATTACGTTTCTTATGTAAAGCAGCTGCAATTCGATATGCTCTAGCTACTTCAGTCCATTTAGCTTGAGCATCCAAGCACAATGCTAGAGCTTTCCATGTTTCAGGATTCTCAGAGTCATATTTGAGCGATTCATTGAAAGCATCTATCGCATCTTGAATTCGCATAAGACTTTCCAATGATCTTGCCTTCTTTGAGTAGAGGTCTGCACTTTCAGGATTCGATTTCAATCCAACATCTGATGCAGTTAGAGCTTCCTCATATGCCCCTATCGTTAGGAATGCTTCTACCTTGTTAGAATGAGCACTATCGTCATTAGGTTTGATCGCTATTGCTTTGTCAAAGGCTTCTATTGCCTGTGATTGCTCTCCGACATGGATGTGAGCAAGACCCATTTCATTCAAAATATCAATTGAGTTTGGATTGATTGCGAGAGCTTTCATGAACTCTGCAATCGCTCTCTTATTCTCTCCCCGAGCTCTCAGATTTCTTGCGTCTTTTACAATAGCTTCAAAGGACTTTCCTGAGGTAGACATATGCTGAGTTCGGAAGGAAGCTGTATTAATGATATTGTTGACAGATAAAAAATGACTTCGAGGAGCACAACCCCAAGGGTTTTAACGAAGACCGATAAGAAAAGGTTCCGTTAGAACGAGGCGAATCTTATGGTCAGAGATGAGGATTTGTTCGAGGAGATGGATGATGAAGAGGAAGACGCATTCTTCCCAGATGAAGATGAAGAGGAAATTGAAGAACGTAGTAGACCTTCACCTATGAAAGTTATGGGTGATGAGAAGTCCTTTTTGGATGATCCTTGGCCACCTATAGCATTCATTCTGATAATCATAGGATTTGGATTTACTCTCCTCACTCCGTATGATATTTGGTCACAGCATCATTACTATCTTGTAGTCACCTACTTGCTGATCGTATTTGTCGCCATCGCCAGTGTAATCTCCTTAGGAGTATGGAGAAATTCTGGTGGTTCTCGTCTAAGGTATGGTGGGTTAACCAATTTGCTGGTGGTGCTAGTCTGTGGTATATTTGGAACAGCTGACACCATATTAGTCGTGACAACCGGATTACCACTTATTCCAGGTACCAGCACTCCCGTTCTAGCTCTCGCATTTGTTATTGTGATATTCTCACTCTATAGCTTGTGGCTAATCCAGAGAACTTTCTCTGCAGACAAGAGTAGCCCAGAGAATTAGGGTGACATGAATGTCTAATGAGAGTCTATCCCTCGAGGAACTAATGGCTCTCATTAGAGAGTTCATTTTGGAAAGGGATTGGTCTCATTTTCAGAAACCCTCAGCATTAGCTATGTCTGCATCAATTGAAATAGGAGAGCTACTTGAGAGGTTTCAGTGGTTGTCGGATTCTGAGATATCCGAGCTACTAGCTAATGAGCGCTACAAAGAAAGCATCGCTGAGGAAGTATCGGATGTAGTCATTTACATGATTCGCTTGGCTGATACTATCGGGATTAGCCTTACCAATGCTATTCTTCGGAAAATGGAAAAGAATAAGACGAAATATCCAGTTTCTGAATGGAAAGGTCGAATACCAGACAAGGTTAGAAATTCTGAGTGAGTTTTCCATAGAGCTCTGGTCTTCTATCATTTAGAAGATGATTCCTAGGAGTGAGCATTTTATCCTCAGCTTCTGTCAGATCTAGATCTACATAATCAACTTGTATCACTCCATCTGGTATCGATACAAGGATATTCCCCTTTGTATCAACAATTTGCGATTTCCCTGAAAAACTAAGATCTCTCTCAATACCAATTCTATTTGCTGTCGCGGAAAAGACTCCATTTTCGAGTGAACGGGTTCTCATTGCATTTTGGCAATATTCCAAGACCAGATTCGAGGGGTGTAAAATAGCATGAGATCCCTTCAAGGCAAGGATTCTCGTAATTTCTGGAAATATCCAATCCCAGCATATCATGATGCCAAACTTGTGGTCTTGATACATAATGACTGGAGGTTCTTCGTTTCCTTGATCAAACCAGTCTTTTTCTTTATTGAAGAGATGGATCTTTCGGTAGGTTGCAAGATGCTTTCCATCTCCGAATATTCCAGCTGAGTTATAGAGTCTTTCTCCATGTCGTTCGCAAATTCCTACAACTACTAGTCTTCCCTTTCCAGACCAAGATAATATCTCCTGTGAATATGGACCATCTGGAATTATTTCACTATATGCAAACGCTTCATCTCTAGAGGAAAAGGAGTAACCAGAATTTGCTAACTCTGGAAGAACTAGGATTTCCACTTGCTTTGATTCAGCTTCTCTCAAAATAGACCGAAGACTTGAGATATTCTTCTCAGGTTCTCCTATCTTGGGCTCTATTTGTCCAATTCCTAATCTGACCAATGTGTTCCCCTTTTTCACACATCAATAGAATGCTATTACATATTTGGTTAGTGTATCTACTTCTGGTGAGGATTTTCAATGCAGCACCTTATTGTATTCCTGACAGGTGTATAACGTACTCTTCATTGAAGAGATGGATGATTGGGCTGAGGAGGAAGAAGATTGAGAAGATATCTGTTTGTAAAATCTAGTGCTTATCTCTCTTGGATTTTTCTTCTAACTCTTAGCATATAATTATACACACGTTTAATCTCCTTATCTTCTTCATACGCCCATAAGGAGTATAGTATCCTGTGTCTATGTCTCAATTGCTTTAGCTTTCTTGATTGGATTGAGTATGCCTCTCGAATTTTCTTTGTGGTTATTAGTGGATCCTTCACCCGTGGTTCCAGGTCTTTCAGTTTCCTTTCAATTGATTGTACTTCATGCTCAATCATTTTTGTGTATGCTTTCTGAATCAGTTCCTCGCCTTGCTTGTTGATTAGTTTCAATCTTGTCCATCTTCTAACCATAGCACCAACATTTTTTGCTTCTTTTGCGAATGAGTTAGAGTCGAGAAGGTCTTTACCCTCTTCAGTTGAGAAATAACGAGACCTTTCTTTAGCTCGGAGATGAGGTAGAAGAATTACTCCCGGTCGTAATCTTATACATGGAGTTTTCTGAATAATACGTTGTATCTTCTTTTTCTGCTGTTGTGTTGGCTTTTCGAATGAGAATACTACTATGCTATAGTTCCGTTCTTCGAAGGGCACTTTCCTTCTGGAATCACCTTTAGGTATTTCTCTTGCTTTTCGAAAACGAATATGTGGAATACCCTCAAAGAATTCAATTAGTTTCCTCTTCTTCTTTTCAACAATATAGACACCAGATCCCGCTTTTCTGATATCCTGGACTTTTGGAACGCTCTTCTGGTTTACACCTTCTCTTGGGATGATAATTAGTCTACTAGTCTGATCTAAGCGGAATGACTTAGTTTTCGGATCGTCGATCGCTTCAGAGCCTGACAATGATATTTCATCCTTCCACTATATGTCGGTAAAACGCATACAATTTGCATTTATTCATTTCTTATGTATTGAGGGACAACCAAAAATTCATCCCTATTCTCTTAATGGGAGTTTTACGGTTCTAATAGGGTTTCTTTTCTAATAAATAGATGTGATTCCATCAATTCATTGATATTAGATATTATGAATCTATCCACATATGTTTCTAGAGTTATTTTTTCCCTTGAATTTCATACGCATCCTTAATTCTTAGTAATCTACACAGGATTTGAGGTGAAAAAGTCGTGATGCGTTTCTATGATGAAGACGATGACTTTGATGATGACGACTGGGACGACGACGACGACGATTGGGAAGACGACGACGACGATTGGTAAGTCGTTTTTTCAGTAGTGTCTTCGTACACATGAAAAATTCCTCAGGGAGCGGGATTGTTTCTCGCTCCCTTTGTCTTTGTTAAAATAATCCGTGTTTCATTGCCGTTTGGCAATTGCATGATGCTTCTTCTGGAATGTGCTTAATCATCTCAAATACGAGTTTCTTAACACGTTCAACATTCAGTGACATAGTCTTAAGCACAAGTTCATGGGTCACTGGACCTTCTTCTCCTTGTACATCATAGTCGGTGGGCATAGAGACATTCACTAGACATATACCTGCTTCACGTGCAAGTGCTGATTCAGGATATGATGTCATTCCAATAACATCCCATCCCATACTATTGTAGAACATAGACTCAGCTCTTGTTGAGAATCGAGGGCCATTGATGCAGACATATGTCCCTCCATTATGTGCCTTGTAGTTTAATTTCCCAGCTGTTTCGAAAGCAATCCTACGCAACTCAGGGCAGAATGGTTCTGCGAATGGTAGGTGAGCAATCGTACCTCCTTCAAAGAAAGTATCCTTTCTTTGACCAAAAGTGCGGTCGAAAATCTGATCTGCAATCACAAACTCACCCAGCTTGATTTTCGTTGGTTGTAGACTTCCTGTCGCGGCAGGAGAAAGTATTCTCTTTAGTCCTAGGGCCTTCATCCCCCAAATATTTGCGCGATAGTTTATCGCATGAGGTGGGATAGTATGTGATCGCCCATGTCTTGCAAGAAACGCGATACTATGTCCTTCAACGTTTCCCACAATGAAATTGTCAGAAGGTGCTCCATAAGGAGTGAATATCTTAATCTCGATCGGATCTTTGATGACCTCTGGATCGTAGTATCCACTTCCTCCAAGTAATCCAATCTCTATAGGAAGTAGTGCTTCCAGCTCTGCTCGTTTATTTCGATCAAGTGGTACAAAATCTAACTTTGCTTCAAATGCCATCTCTCTTCCAACTCCTGAGGCTTTTCACCCTTCTAGCCAGTACTCACTCATTTATAACTAATGTCCAAGAGGAGATTCTTCAGCTAGAATGTGAATCTACTCTTTGATCTTCCAATGTTTGTCGAGTGGATATACAATCTTGCCAAGATAACCCATGTGAGCTTTAATCTTTGACAGATTCTCATCAGATAGCACTATGTTGTTGTATTCTCTGAGATGTTTCTTCACCTCAGGTGTACTCATTTCCTTGACTTTCTCGCCCTCAAATATCTTCATGATCAGAGCTGTTACATCTTCGTAGAAATTCCAAGGCCATATCTCCCAGGCCCAAGTGACCTCGACTCCAAAGTAATCTGGTACAAATTTAGAGCCAACGATATGCATCAATGTCGCAGTCTTGACTTCAGATGGATTTCCAGTATCCTGAATATGATGGACAGCTGTCATCAAACTTTCACCTGTATCTGTAATATCATCCACGACAAGGACCTTCATACCCTCTACATCACCAACAAGGGGACATGACAGCTTAGCCTTTCCATCTCTTGTAGCTGTAACTCCCCAATGGTCGACCTTTACAGAATAGAGGTTCTTAACGCCAAGTAGATCGCATTGTATTCTTGCATGGACCCAACCACCTCTTGCGATTCCAATAATCGCTTCAGGTCGCCAATTCGATTGTCTGATTTTTAGGGCCGTTTGATATGCATAGTTCGCAATATCATCGTAATCCAATACGTAACAAAGAGGACCTTTGAGCTCCATAGTATCCACCAATTCACTTCATTTGAAAAATGATATGGATAAAAGTGTGACTACTAGTATCCAAATCATCTGATATTGATTTTATCATTCCAATCAAGACACATCGTATCGAACTTACCAGGGGTGTATGTCAATCTAATTGGTACTTTTTCTTCTTTTGTAACCCTTCTTGAATTCCCAAAGGGGATCAGTATCTCCCGCCATCCATCTTCCAGGTGCAGAACTATGCTATCATGGAGGACTGCTTCAAAGCTTCCCAAGAGTCCATGAACAACGCCATCTTTTATTATAGTATATTCTAACTCTTTATCAACAGTAGAAAGATCATCCAATTGTTTCAGGTCGAATTCAATGATTTTCTCCATCTCTGATAGCTCGATTATCTGGTTTGCTTCAGCAGTTTGTGGCAACTTTGGGAATCTCAGATTCTGGAATACGAATCTATCGAAGATCTCTTCGCATTCTCCCAGAATTCCATAGATGGCTACAGATTCCGGGAGTAAGATGCCATCTTGCTTCAGGATGTTTTGTGTGATGTGAAGTGACGCTGGAATCTGCTGTTCTATTAGCATCATCGATGATAGCATCTCGCAGACTACCACATCGAATCTTTCAACTGGTTTAAAATCAGAAAAATGTGCTACCTGAAAATCAATAATGTCCTCACAGCCATTCAAGGCAGCTGCTTTTCTGGCATACTCTATTGATTTCTCATTCACATCAATTCCTACAACTTTAGCAGCACCCGCCTTCGCGGCCAGCAATGCCAGTATTCCGGTGCCTGTGCCTATATCTGCGACAGTCATTCCCGGCTCAATGACCTGACTAAAGGATTCAGCGAATTTTTGAATGCGGGACCTCTGACTTAGCAAACTAACAGAATGCAGTAGCTCAAATGGAGTTGCATACTTATCACCTGACATAGAATTTTGCCATAACGAATCCTACTTATAATATGAATGATGGATTTCAGACCAGCAATTGGTAGTTCCACTGATGGCAAAATACATGTTGTGGAGAACAAGAAGACTTGACTGATGAGAGAATCCGGAAAGCAATAGCAGCCATAGAAGATTCTTGCAACGAGGAGGCTATATCCATCCTTGAACCACTTGCGAAGAAGTACGATCCAGATCCAGATGCTCTCGTATATCTTGGACTTGCATATATTCAAGCTGAACGCCCATTGGATGCAGTTAAAGTCTTGAGACATGCACAGGAACTAGTTGAGGACCATTGCGTATTAGCTCTCTTTTTAGGGCGAGCACTAAGAAGTCTTGGCAAATATGAAGAAGCAGAAAATGAACTTCGAAAAGCTATTGAGCTAGAACCTGATGACCCTGAGGCATGGATTGAGCTAGGAAAGCTCCTATACTCAATGGGGAATTATGGAGAAGCAGCTCGTATAATGGATGAAGCAATAATTCTATTCCCCGAAGATCTATCCCTTAGAGGGACTCTCGCTTTGGCACTCTATAAACTCGGTGATTTTACACAAGCTACGAATGAATGGGCGAATCTTCACAAACTGGACCCTGAACTGATGGCTGCTATGACAAATTATGCCTATGTTCTCCTTTTACAGAATCGAATTGAAGAAGCACTTCCAATTGTTGAGGAAGCATTTAACCGTGACTCAGAAGATTATCGTGCTTTGGTCTTGAAGGGTATGGTCTCTCTCACCAATGGTGAAAAAGGGAATGCAAAGAAGTATTTCGAGAAAATTCTAGAAAATCATGCAGACAATGTTGAAGCGTTATCACGTCTTGCTGTAATTGAATATGAACATGGCAACAAAGAAAGATGCCTCAATCTTCTTGATACTGCAGAAAAACAGATCGATTCAGAACAGGAATGTTGGCGGGGATTATGCTTTGCCTATGAAAGACTAGGTATGCATGATAAGCACATCGATTGTCTTGTTAAATGGACTCGAAAAGAACCTGGTGCTGCCGCTCCCTGGATCGCGTTGGCGATAGAATACGATCGAGATGGAAAGAAGGACTTGGCATTGCATGCTTGGCATAAAGCCATGGAATTGCGAGGCTATATTCGGATTAATTGTGCCAACTGTAGAAAGAGCATCAAATATGACGTAGCAAAATCCATTAATTTCGATCCCTACACCCCTCAGAAGTGTACCAATTGTGGCTCTATCATCAAGATGCCTGTTGGGTTACTAGCACTATAAGGATGCTCTCTCAATGTCATCTCGTAGATATCCTTCATTTCCTATACCTGGTGTTGGCGGAGTGGTATACAGCTCCAAAGGAATACTGCTTGTCAGAAGGGATAAAGATCCAGGGAAAGGACTGTGGAGTATACCTGGTGGTGGAGTTGAAGTAGGGGAAACACAAGAAGATGCTTTAATTCGTGAGATATATGAAGAAACAGGAGTTAGATGCAGGATTATACGACTTGTGAGTACTGCTGATATCATATTACCTGATGCTGAAGGAAAAATCGAATATCACTACCTCCTCAATCATTACATAGCAGAAGCATATACTGAAGAATTGCGACCTGAATCTGCTGAAGCAGAAGTAGGTTGGTTTCCCCTCGATAGACTACCTCAAAATGAGATGCCCGAACCAATCATCGAAATAATCCATAAGGCAAACAAATTATACGAATTGAGTTCTATGTAATTATCCGAGAAACTTAAGAGGCATCTTTGTTACAATTTGTTAGTTATTACTTGTAATTACAGGATGTGCCCAATACTATGTTTCGAACAATTATCGCATTATTGATTACTCTCGTTGTAGCTATCCTAATCGGTGCTTTCCAAATATTAGGACTAACAATTGAGGCTATTCAAACTAATATCTTAGGTTCTGCTGATATCACTAACGAGCTAGCCGCATATGGCGGAGCTCTATTTCATGACTTGATGACCCCCTACACAACTGCTCTTGGTGGTGGATTCGCTCCATTAGCAGCACTTGGTGTTGCTGGATTCATTGCCGGTCTTGTTTCAAAGAGTGGAATGAGGATGCTAGTAGTTTCAATAATTGCTATTGTCCTCTTCTTTGTGGGATATGCTGTTCTCACGATGTCTGCTGCACTTAATGTGGATGTGCTCTTACCAATTGCACAAAACATTGCCATCGATCTAGGTGTTGCATTTGGTCTCCTATTCATTCCTGGAATAATTGGAGCATCACTCACTGCTGAAGATTACTAGACCCGACGAGGGGATCAACCCCCTCTTCTTACTCTTTTTCATTGAAGAATATGTGCAATTGATTCTGATACTTTACCAACGAATTCTTCCAAATATTCCTGATCCACAAAAGCTCCTGCAGCCATAGGATGTCCTCCTGCTTCAACTGTGAGCTTTCCATGCATCTCGTTCATCGTTTCTGCGATAGATGTGAAAATTTCTTTGAGATTTACTCCTCTCTTTACAATGTTGTTTCTTGCTCTCCCAGATATTTTAACGAGAGGACTGTCATCTGATGTATTTGTACTGATACCTATCACTGGTTTGTCACCTGGGATAATAGTTGAACCCTGTGCCATTCCTATGACAATACCAATTATCGTATCTTTGGTTTGTGGATCATTGACGATATAGATTCCATCCTTCTCTTCAAAGCCACCTTCTTCAATCCTACGAATCGCCATGGCAAGATTCGCTCGATGTTGCTGCAATAGCGCTTTTCCTTCTTGGAAAGCCTCTTCATCACCTAAGCAAATCTTCACTCCAACATCTGACCTTCTATTTCGTCCACAGGCGTTAAGAAGAGTTGAGAACTCCTTTGCGGTACTCATTTCGCTTCTTGATGGTCTATGAAGAAGAGTGATTATATCTCCTATTAGACCAGTAGCGACTCGCGGGTCATCATAATATTGAAGTAACTCGCTAATGAGTTGCTGAACGACTTTCTGTTTTTCCTCTTGATTTAGATCGACCCATCTTCTCCACTCGTCATTCCAATCCTTCAGTTCAATTCCAAGTTGATTGTAGAAGTAGTAGCACGCATCTTGATCCCCTGTTAGGCCTGGCAGGTATGGATCTGTCGCATATTGTAGAAGCTGAGGTAAGGGACGTGTATTTATCCCGAACAGGGTTAAGTCTCGATCTATACTAATATAATTGCCTTCTATTCCTATCTCTAGAATAGATTTGTTCAAGCCATCAAATCCCTTTCCATAATAATCTTGAAGATCTCCTGTTGCTCCAACTATCGCTAATTCACTTAGATCTGTATTCTTGCTTGAAACTGCAAGAGCAAGAAGAAAGGAAACTCCTGCACCAGATAATTCTCTACTACCACTAAGTCCATGCTGGCAGGGATTTATTTCAACTATCTTGCCATCTATGTCATTTGAGATATTCTTTCGTTCATCTGGTGGAATGTGATGGTCCAGGATTACGATATTCTGTACACTATCAATACTCTCTATATACTCTTGAATGAGATTGATTTGTCCTGAACCAAAGTCGCTGAAAATAACCAAATCTGGTGAAACCTCTTCAACAAGTGCTTCAATTTCTAGTATCGACTCCGAGTTGATTTGATGGACGTTTCTCCAGCAATGCTTCTTTCCCAGTCTCTGAAGCATTTCAATAACAATTGCCATTGAAGTGATTCCATCTGCATCAATGTGTGAGAAAACAAGTGGGTTATTCGAGGTGTGAACCATAGTTGCCGCTAAATCAAGCAAGTGTTGCATATCACCTGGCAAGTCTATCATAGTCTCAACTCAACTCTACCTTCTCTAGAATATATCGAGAATATAAGTTGACAGCTCTGCTCAGACGAGAGAACCAGCAATCAATCACTTGCTCTAGCTACTCTTGAAATTGCTAGGAATATTACCAAGAACAAGCTGGCTACTGCTGCAAAAGCCTTTGCGACTTTCTGCCAAGTGGTAAGAGGTACCTCCAGCTCTCTCAACTCATTCGCTACTTTTTTCATGTATACTCTTGTTTCAGTATAGAGTGCTTCTTGATCATCCTTTGTTGATGCAAAATCACTCCAATCTGAGTGGTAGGGTGGTTGTGGATTCGAATCTAGCCATTCATTCCATATCACACTGATAGATGCTTTATGCGGTGGTGGAAAGCTCTGAATGACTTTCTCTAACTTTTCATCCCAATCGGTCGGTATCATATCTTTGCACCCCGTTACTTCCCGGCGTAACTACAAAATAGCTTAATTTTTCCCTTATTAAGCCTTCACTATACTCAATTCTCTTATTAAATAATATCTAATATTCGACATTTCACGAAGTTGATGTATGAGTCCGAAAACATGCAATTCCTATGACTATCGTCTAGCAGCAAGCTCTTTTTGCCATTCTTTCAGATCTATTCTTAGTTTTCCTAGATCTGTGGGGCTTACAGAGTCAATTCTCCCGTATGTTCTTAGTATTCTGACCCATCGATTCATTTTGACAATAACCGCGCCAGCCGCTCCCTTCTCTTCTAGGGCATCTGCTGCCTCTGAGATTTTGGATGCAAGATCGCTTGCTATCGCACCTTCTCGGAGCTGAGCCTCAAGAGCATCAAGTACTGCAGTATAGTGCGATATCACTCCTTTATCCTCTAGGCTTCCTCCGGTTGCTCCTGTAGCAACTGGAGCGCTTGCGAGTTTCCTCAGAATTTCATCAATCTTTTCTCCATTTGAAACAACTCGTAGAGTTAGATCATCTGTTGCATCTTGCACTTCGCCGATCTTTGAGATCACGTCTATCATCCTATTGAGCATTTCAGTCAATCTATCGATTGCACCATTAATCTCAGTCAGCTTCGCACGAATGTATGTATCTTCTTCGCTCAAACAGATTCCCGTCCTTATGATTCTAGAAAGCGCATTATATTGGCACAAGTTCTCTGTTATTACATTAAGCTTTCTGTGGCGTTGTTCTATGTCCGAGAGTCCATATCCTAAAGCTATTATATAGACCAAAATGTATCTGGACCAATGAAGAGTTTGTTCTGAGGAATGATGATGTATACAGTGAACTATAAAGAACGACCTGAAGAGGAAGTTAATCTTGCTGGGGCAACCAAGACAACAGTTCGCTGGTTAATTGGCAAGAGAACTGGCGCAAAGACCTATGCAATGCGACTGTTTAGAATCGCACCAGGTGGAATGATACCGTTACATCAGCATGATGAGGAACATGAAATCTTTGTTCTGCAGGGACGCGCAAAAGTCTTGGGCATGGATGAGGAAGTATATGCAAAGAAAGATGATGTGACCTTCATTCCCTCGAACATAGAACATGGATATGATAATACAGAAGGAAAAGAAGACTTCCGATTCATTTGTGTTATCCCTCTACTAAATAAGTAATCTAAGCACCAAGCTCTAGTAGGCACATTTTTGAGAGGATATCTTTCTTCTATTGCTAGTGGTACACATGTCCCTTTCATCAAAGAAGCTCTGGATTTTTGATGTTGATAACACTTTGATTCGAGATGTCGAGCATCCCATTCCATTTGAGGATGCGATTGCTCTGTGGAATCATCTATTAGATACTGATCGAACCGTTGCTGTTCTAACAAACGTTGGCAGATTATCCGCTAACACTATTCATCGTGTTGTTTCAAAAGCTGGATTCAAGATTGCTTTGGAGAATACCTTTAGTGCAGGCGCTGCCGCAGCAGCATATGTATTCAATAGGAATCCTAACGCTAGATGCTTTGTAATAAGTGAAGGAGGCGCCACTGAGGATTTCATTTCCAAAGGCCTTGCTGTTGTCAATAATCCTCCAGTCGATTATGTCGCAATCGGAGCAGATCGGGGACTAACCTATCAACGACTTAATTTCGCAACCAAAATGGTACGTGAAGGTGCCAAGTTGATATGTATCAGTGGAAGTCGTGATTTTCCTGGAATCTATTTGGGAAAAGAAGATCTATTCATAGGCGAACGATCAATAACTGCCGCGATTGAAGATGCAACAGGAGTTGAATGCATCGTAGTAGGAAAACCTCTTCCTGAAATTGTCGAAGAAACTGTAAAGACATTAGGATACAGAGCAGATGAATCCGTAATTGTTGGTGATAATCCAGCATCTGATATCGCTGGAGGAAGAGCTGCAGGATTAACGACAATCCTAATTCAGCGACCAGATAATATTGTTGAATTCGATGCTGGTGATATGGACAAAACACCTCATTATATTGTGAATTCATTAGAGGAGATTATACCTCAACTCTAGTCAATCCAAGTTCTCCCGCTTTTTATCTCCTGCATGGATGATTCATGTACTATATTTCCTATCCGGTGGAATAAGTCTTCAATGTTTGCCCCACTCTTGGCACTTGTAAGGATTAATGGGATTTTCAAGGAATTGGCGTATTCCCCAGCTCCAAAGAAATTTCTTTCACCCGGAACAAGGTCTATCTTATTTCCTGCTAGAATGTATGGGATACTCTCCCCAACGAATCCTACTGCCTCTTTTATCCACTTTGGCACTGAACTAAATGTTTCTTCTCTTGTGACATCAAACATTACAACTAATCCTTTAGCTCCTTCATAGAAAGAAGCTCTCAAATGGCGGAAAATATCCTGTCCAGCCAGATCCCAAATCATCATCTTGACACAGGTTGATTCTTTTCCAACATCTACTATGCGCGAATAATGTTGGACTCCCATTGTACTTTGATACTCCTGTCTGAAATAACCCTCCGACCATCGCAGGATTGTACTGGTCTTTCCCACAGCGGCATCTCCAATGATGCAGATCTTGTAAACATACTCCGGCCTGCTCATCTATAGCTATCCTCCTTTTACCATCGCCATGTTCTATCCAAATTCCCCTTTATCCCTTTTTCTAGGAAGCCTCAAAATGAAGTATTGTATCTAGGTAATATATGAACCTACCAGAAATCGTTTTCAATGTGGGGCGGAATGATTTGAATCTTGGTCTAATTGGACTATCAAATGTATCCGTAAAACCATCTCAGGTAGAATGGGATGAATTTGAGGACAGTATCTTTAGGAAAATTCGCGACAAAACATCACTTGAAGATATCAAAGATGATCCAATATTTCGTTCATATCGCGACCTTTACTGGTCTTTTGGAATGGACCCCACAAAGCTTAGGATTTCCAGTGAAGCATTGCTGAGACGAATTGTCAATGGATTGAATCTTTGGAGAATATCGAATGTAGTAGATATTGTGAATCTTGCATCTGCTCATCATAAGATACCAATTGGTCTAATCGATGCTTCAAAGATTGAAGGGATGCTTCAAATTCGTCAAGCCATGCCTAATGAAATCTTTACACGAATTGGTGGAGAGAGAAAGGTATGTCGTGGAAGAGAAATCGTTCTTTCTGATGACACGAAGATTGTGTGTTTTGGATTCGCTACGCATGATTCCAACGATACTAAGGTTACAGATACCACAGAAACCATTTTTGTCATTATGTATGGTGCGCCGGCTGTATCAATGGAATATCTAGAAACTTCCACATATGACACACTTGTTTTGTTGAGGCAATGGATGGAATGTGACCCCATTGGGATAAAGTACTTCCAATGTTCCACATGACTAACCGACACTAAATTCTAAGAATGGTTCACCCAGAGCGATTCTTTCGATCAATGAATTCTTCTTTGCCGTCTTCACAATTTTCTCAAAGTGTTTCTTTAATCTCTGCTCATCAACATATTCTGGCTGTTTGATTCCCATACTAGAAACAACCTTTCCTAGGACCAATTCGAAATCAAATACGAGATGATCGACTTCAACAGTTTTTCCATGTTTTTTGATGGGAAGTTTCTCTTTTCTCGCTAGACCTTGATTGATTGCTTCTCTAGTTTCTTTGAGATACATCCCTCTTGCCCGTTCATATTCGAGATCTCCTCGATTGACAAGTTCCTTTAGCAGCTGCAAACCAAATGTAGTTCGAGCAATTTTCTCGATGCGCGCAACAAAACCATTTATGATATCTTCATAGGAAACCATTTCTGCCTGTCCTTTTGTTGAGAAGACCTTTTCATCATCCTTTGCTTTCGCGAACTTGGCTTTCTTCTCAGTCAGCTCTTTCTCTCGCTGCTTTTGGAGTTCCTCATCTCGCTTTCTCTTTTCTTCATCTACTTTCCTTCGTTCTTCTTCAAGCTTCTTAGCTTCCGCTGCTTTCTTCCTTTCCTCTTCAGCTTTACGCCTATCCAGCTCTCTCTCCTTCTCGGTAGCCAATCTTTCTTGTTCCAGTCGTTTCAGTATCTTTTGCTGTTCACCAACCAATTTTGACATGTGGTCTTTGATATCCTTCTCAGTTAAGGTGACATGCTTCGTGAGAAGCCACCTAACACCTATGTTATTCACCTTTGGCTTTAGATCTGCTGACGAGAACACGAACGAAGCTGTCTGTTGTCCTGGTAATTTTGTGATGATTTCTTCGGATTCTTTCTCTCCAGCTATTGGTTCTAAAATCCTCTCCAGGACCTTCAACGATTGCTCACTACTTATCCGACCTGCTGAGATTGTATTGAATTGTTCAAAGGCTTTGTAGTCTATATCCTTCGGACTCTGCGTTGCAATTAAGCATTCGATGCCATACTTTCTTGCTTGTCTGAATAGGAGAAGGAATGTTTCCTTCGGACCAGGGGAACGCATACCTGCAGGTATGAATGGTGCTGCTTCATCTTGAAAGAGTAACATTCTGGGCTTTTCTGTAAAACCTTGTCTGAGCATCCAAGAATATAGTTGATTCAAGACAATTGCGATGAAGAAATGCTTCTCTTCTTCACTCCTGAGTGTCTTCAAGAATATGACATTAATTGGAGTACGTCCATCAATTGACTTGACCATCTCATCAAAATCAATCTGTCCTTCTTCCTTGAAGAGAAGTTGAGCTGAACCCACCGTAAGAGTTCTGATTCTGGTCGCAAGAGTCTGCCGTTCTGATAGCTTCATGTATGGCTCTAAGTCAACACCAATCTCTTCCTGAGGCGCTGTTAGCATATTTGCTAAATCCTTGAGATCATTTACATCTTGCTTCTTTTCCCAAATGGATCTCATCAACTCATAAA
>JAEORN010000178.1 GCA_016840825.1 Candidatus Thorarchaeota archaeon
GAATGTTCAGCCTGCGTTATGACTCCTCTTACATCGTATGTTGGAAAGCATCCCAACATTACTGTTCATCCCCTTTCCCAAGTGGAGAAAGTTTCAGGTCATGCAGGCGACTTCACTGTAACAGTGCGAAAGAAAGCTCGGTATGTCAACGCTGATAAATGCACTGGATGCCAATTGTGTATTCGATCATGCCCTGTAGAGGTACCAAATGCCTATGACGAAGGTCTCTCGCTTCGAAAAGCAATCTATATGAATTTCCCACAGCAAGTTCCGCTAATTGCGACTATCGATAGGGATGCATGTATCGGTTGTGGAACCTGTGCTGGTGTGTGTCCACAAGACTGTATAATGTACGACGATGAGGATAAGGTCTATGACCTAGAAGTAGGATCGATAATCGTCGCAACTGGGTTCAAAGAATACAAGCCAAATGATTATGGAGAGTATGGATACGGTATCTATCCCAATGTCGTTACTTCTTTGGAGTATGATAGACAATCACATCCCACAGGACCAACTGACTCACATATGGTTAGACCTTCTGATGGAAAGGAGCCAGAAAAGATTCTCTTTGTTAACTGTGTAGGTAGCAGGGATGTTCGGGAGAATATCTCAGGCTATGCTCATCACTGTAACAAGGTCTGTTGCTCATTTGGTACCAAACTAGCTCAAGTTACACGTATGCACTACCCAGAAGACCATTGTGAGATCATCTATACCTACATGGACATGAGGACGGCAGGGAAGGCACTTGAGGAGTTCCTTTGGGATAGCCAACATAATCAGGGTATCAAGTTCATCAGAGGCCGTGTTGCAGAGATTAAGGAAGATCCAGACACTCATGATCTCTTCGTAAAGATGGAAGATACAGACACTGGTAAGATAATCGAGTTAGATGGCATCTCCATGGTGGTCCTGAACTCAAGCTTCAGACCGCATCCTGAGAACGAGGAACTCGCAAAGATACTCAAAATCGATTTGGACGAGAATGGCTGGATTAAAGAGAAGCATCCCAATGCTCTTGGACTAGAAACTACTAGGGCAGGAGTGTATGTAGCTGGTTGTGCCCACGGTCCGAAGGATGGTACTGATACAGTTAACGAAGGCAAAGGTGCGGCAATGGCGGCTCATTCTATCTTGCCAATACCTATACCTCCTGAGAAGGAAGAGGTAGAACCTGCAGAAATCACTGAAGAGCCAAGAGTAGGTGTATTCATCTGCCATTGTGGTGGTATCATTGGCAACGAGATTAGCTCTCCGGGACTCGCAGAATGGGCTAAGGACTTGCCTAACGTAGCATACAGCACAGATTACATATTCATGTGCAGTGATCCAGGGCAAGAATTGGTCACCAAAGCAATCAAGGAACACAAGCTGAATCGAGTAGTTGTTGGCTCCTGTTCACCCCTCCAACATGAGGCGACTTTTCGACGCGCCTTAGAGGCCGCTGGACTATCACCATATTATCTCGTAGGACCCGTTGGTTTACGAGAGCATCTTGCACTTGTCCATACAAAAGCTCCAAGAGAGGAACGTCAAGAGAAAGCTCAGGACATGATTCGGAGTGCCATAGCCAAGGCGATAAACAACGAAGATATCCCGTTGAAGGAAGTAGAAGTAACTCGAACTACAATGGTAGTTGGTGGTGGTGTATCGGGTATGACTGCAGCTTTGGATATCGCGAGAAAGGGCTTTGAGGTCATTCTTGTCGAGAAGCAAGGCAAGCTCGGTGGTCGACTTAATGAGCTATACCATCTCTTCCCGAAGATGGAAAGTGCACAAGATATCGTTGATGACCTCATAGGTAGAGTCGAGAAGCAGAAGAGAATCAAGGTCCTGTTTAATACAATTCCAACGAAACGTGATGGGTCATATGGTAATTATGATATTACAGTAATGAATGTTGACACTGAAGAAGAGTCGGTCTATCGCGTTGGAACGATTGTGATAACAGTAGGCACTGACGTGTATGAACCGAAAGAGGGAGAGTATGGATGGAATCAAGTCCCAGGAGTCATCTCCACTCTGCAGCTCGAGAAGATGCTGAAAGCAGGTGAGCTAAGGACGCCTCCAAAGAACCCTGTTTTCATTCATTGTGTAGGGTCTCGACAGACGCCAGGAGAAGGTAATAGGTATTGTTCGAGGGTCTGTTGTTCTGCAGTTGTCTCAATGCAAAATGAGCTCAAGGAGATGTTCCCGGATACCAAGATATTCTCCGCGTATAAGGAACATATCCGGCCCTATGCTAATGGAATGGAAGAAATGTGGCGAGAAAATAGACAGCACGGAGTATCCTATCTCAGATGGGTAAGAGAACATCCAATAACTGTTGAAAAGGCACCCGATTCTAATGAGGCAATTGTCACAATCTATGATACACTCTCTCAAGAAACGTTTAAGATTCGCTCCGATATGGTCGTGTTGGCCTTAGGACTTGAAGCCCCACATGATATTGACGGTCTCTCGAAGGCTATTGGCATTAACCGAGGGCAGGATGGGTTCTTAGCTGAGATGCATATGAAGTACAGACCCGTTGAAACAACTGTGCCAGGTGTCTTTCTCGGAGTGACCTATGCGAAGAATGTCCAAGACTCTGTTAATCAAGCAAGAGGTGCGGCAAGCGCAGCCACTATACCACTCAATCTTGGCACCGTATCAATCGAGCTTTTGACTGCAGAAGTGGATGAGAATCTCTGTGTTGGCTGTGACCTATGCCACTACTCAGAGATATGTCCGTATGATGCAGTGTCAATGATAGAACGTTCACCCGGAGTAAAGAAGAGCGTTACAGACGAGATGAAATGCGAAGGTTGTGGTGCTTGTACTGCCATATGTCCTACTGGTGCCAGAGACCTCCGTTGGTGGCGAGAGAAGAGCTTCCTTGAAGAAGTCGAAGAAATGCTCAAGGAGTGATTGATTTGGTATCCTTGGATGGACTTAGTGCTGCTTGGATGGTCCTCAATGATCTTCTTGGTGAGCTGCAGTCCTCTGGGGTCTTCATTCCCGATCTTACATTCGCTGATCTCAGAAACTCAAAAATGTCCATCGAATACCTAAGGTCGTTTCAGGAAGATATAGCTCAGTCACAAGCAGATCTACAATTACGAGAAGAACTAGAACTCAAAATTCTTCGACTCAGAGAAACAATGATGATTTGGATAGAAGACAAGAAAGGAGTCGATTTAAGAAGAACTTGGGAAGAGAAGTTTCAAGACGCACTTGAGGGAAGAATCGTCCCAACCATAGAGGATACCCCAGTTCATATCTCAAATCTTCCCAGAGAGAAAGACATTGGTTTCTTTCGAATCAAATTACCTGATGATATCCCAGTAGAAACAGTAGGAGAGCTGGCCGAGGATTGTGGAGTTCTAATCCAGTTGGATGGAGATAGACACTTGCAGGTTAGTGGGAATAAGGATTGTGTTCGGGATGCTATGAAGCGCTTGGGTGAGTTATTCTATGGCACAAGCAAGCTAAAGTCTGAATCAGACTGATAGCATGCTTCAATGTAAGTGTACAATTAAGATACCAAGTAAGGCTTTTTTTCAGGAATTAGTTTGGTAGAATAAACAATATAAGGCGATTTTGTTTAACTATTCTACCGAAGAGTGTCGCATATGGGGCTATCAGAGAAGTGCAGATGTAATGAGATGAAGGTTGAGTCAATTGACTTTCTCAAATCATATACAAAAGCAGAAGACTATCTACAAACGATTATTCGAATTGTTGATAGCTGCGCGGCCCCAGTTGAGCACGCTCGGGTAAGAGTAAGGATTCAGGATCCAGATGGAGAGAGCGTTTCTCTAAGCACTACAACAAATAGAGAAGGATTAGCAGCCATCGAGATCTCTGGTGCTCTAGCTGGTGCTTGGGAAGTGGATGTAAAGGATGTCTATCATCCGAAATACATTCTCAGGCAGAAAAACTCGCTCGTACCTACGCGTTCAACTCTTGTTTGAGAGGATGTGTCGGGAGGACTCTATACTCCGTCCGGACCAAGCATTTTGCACGAGGATGCTATAATCCCAGGATATCTTCAATGGGTGCGAGCGAGACCCTATTCAACTCGAATCCTAGCATCTCACGATCCAAATCCATCGCTGCACCAAGCACCTGTGTGATGAACAATGCAGGCAGCTCTAGTGATTGTCCATTCTCATCCTTCAATCCGAGCACCTGAACATCGAATTGCGTGTGGCAGGCAGGACAATTAGTGACAACACAGTTTGCACCAGCTTCGATTGCTGATGCGTTCTTCTCCTTGATTATCTGAGTTGCTACATCCTCACTTGCAATGAGAAGTGGAGACCCACAGCAACGTAGTTTCAGATTCCATGGAACACTCTTTGCTCCAGTAAGCTCGAGAAGCTCATCCACTTTTCGAGGGAGTTCAGGGTCATCAAAGCCAGCGACATTGGAGGGTCGAAGAAGGTGACATCCGGGATGAAATGCGATGCGTAGCCCATCAAGGGGATTGACGATCTTCTCTTTGATTTCGTCCTTCATATCATAGAGGACCTCAACGAAGTGGCGGACTTTCGTCTTGCCTGTGAATTCCAAGCCAACTTCTTTCAACGCCTTGTTTACCTTTGCGCGATGCTCCTCATTATCGTGCAAAACGTGATTAGTGTCTTTTAATGACCCAAAGCACCCATTGCATGGAGTCACGATGTCATGACCTCGGCTTTCAGCAAGTGCAATATTCCTTCCTGAGAGAGCGAGCCAGTTATCCTCATCAATGGATTTGAGAACTACAGTACCGCAACACGAGGCCCCTTCGAAGTTGATGAGTTCGATACCTAGCTCCTTCGCAACAAGCCGCATCGATGCTTCATAGTTATTGAAACGGTTTGGAATCGCACATCCTAGGAATACTTCATATGATTGTGTCATTTACTCATCCTCCCTCAGCTTCATCAAACCCATCTTATCCAGTACTTTTTTCGTGTCCGCGATATTCAATTCTGGGACTGGATCAAGTTCCAAGTCCTCTCGTTCCCAATCTGTAGGGGGATACAGTCTACCAGTATCATACAAGCCTTGCCTTGCAGAAACATAGCCAGGAGGTGATTTGTTCTTCGCAAATGCGATATTCTTGAGACCGAATAGTATGTCAGTGATGTCGATGCCTTGTGGACAACGTTCTTGGCATGTGTAACATGTCGTACACAACCAAATCATATCAGTGTCCAGAACCTCTTTGAGTCCAAAGACAAGCATCCGCATGACTTCATGGATTTGGATATTCACTTTGTCACTGACGGGACAACCAGCAGAGCATTTGGCACATTGGAAGCAAGCAGAAAGATCTTGTCCACCAATCAATCTGGAAGCTTCATCTGTGAATTCTTTGTCTAATGCCTCAAATTTCTTCCCTTCAAAGGATTTGAACTGACCCCAACTCTCGGACATCTTCTATCGCCCCCTTGGTCTTAATGGACTTGGTCCCAGTTTCTCTGCAAGCTCTGAGAACTTCTTCACAGTTTCAGCCCAAATGGGACCTTCACTTGCACTAATCTGAGTGAATTGCAGTCGCTCGGTTTCAAGTCCAGCCTTCTCGATTATCTTCTTCGCTATGGCAAATCGTCGCTCAAATGATACGTTTCCATCGACATAATGGCAATCGCCAAAATGACATCCTGAAATCCATACCATGTCTGCACCCATACGGAATGCCTCAAGGATATGAGTCACGCTGACACGACCTGTGCACATCACGCGAATATCCCTGACGTTGGTGGGCTGTTGGAGTCGGGCAACTCCAGCAGAGTCAGCACCAGCGTAGGTACACCAGTTGCACATTATAGTAACAATGGTGGGTGCAGTTGGAGATAGGTTCTCTAATGAAGAACGAATCTGCGAGAGTATCTGGTCATCCGTGAAATGCTTCATAGTAATAGCACCTGAGGGACAGCCAGCAGCGCATTTCCCACATCCCTGACACAGGACGGGATTACTTACAGCATAGTCGTGACCACCATCTCCAGGTACTACCTCTATCGCATTATATGCACAATTGATTTCGCATGTACCACATCCGACACAGACCTCTGGATCAACGACTGAAACGATTGCCTCTGCTTTGCGTATACCTCTAATGAGGGGTATCAGAGCCCGAGAACCGGCTGCCTGTCCCTGTGCAATGGACTCCGCGATGCTCTTGGGAGCTGTAGCAGTACCAGCAACAAATACACCATCGGTCTGGAAATCAACTGGTCTTAGCTTGGGATGGGCTTCCATGAAGAAGCCAGACATGTTCAATGGCACCTTGAAGAGCTCAGAAATGTGCTTGTTGTCTCGTGGAACCATTGCTGTAGCCAACACCACATGGTCAACATCCAGGCCTATCTCTGCGCCGAATACCTGATCCATCACCTCTACTCGAAGTGCCTTGTCATTGCCTTTCTTGATCTCTGGTGGTGAATCCTTGTCAAATCTGAGGAACACAACACCTTTCTTCCGAGCCTCTCTGTATTTGTCCTCGACTTTGTAGAAGACACGAAGGTCCCTATACAGATGGAACACTCTGGAATTGGGATGTTTCTCTAGTAGTTCCAACGAATGTTCAAGAGCAATGGTACAGCAGATACCAGAACACCAGGTTCGAGAGCCTTCAAGGGATTCATCCTCACGAGAGCCTGCACAGTGAATGACTGCGAAGGTTTCTCCATCCTCAAAGCCTTCACCTGCAACTAACCTATAATTGAATTCAACTTCAGTCATTACTTCAGGAAGCTTATGCAGACCGTAGAGACCCTTCTCTTCAAGAGCTGTTGCACCTGTGGCGACTATGACGATACCTACTTTGACTTCCATCTTCTCCTTTCCTGTATTTAGAGTGATGTCAAAATCACCGATTGAGCCCTTGGCTTCTTGGACCTCAGTGTTTAACAGAAGCTCAATGTTTGAGTTACTCTTTATCTTCTGCTCAAATTCAGCAATAATGTCGGAGGTGGGTTGATGGCTGAAGTTGACTGTACTTAGCTCGTTGAGGAATCCACCAACTTTGTCGTCTTTCTCAACGAGATATACTTTGAATCCTTTCTGAGCAATCACATCAGCAGCAGACATTCCAGAAACACCTGCACCAATGACTAGTGCAACTGGTTCAATCTGGGTAACTGCTTCTTCCTGTGCTTCGAGAAGTTTTGCACGGGATACAGACATCCTGAGAAGGTCCATTGCCTTCGCGGTGGCTTCATCCTTATCGGCTTGATGTACCCATGAACAATGCTCGCGGATGTTTGCAAGATCGAACAGATACTTGTTGAGTCCAGCTTCTTCAATAGTTGCACGGAAGAGTGGCTCATGCGTTCGGGGAGTACAAGATGCAACAACAACTCGATTGAGATTGTGCTCTTTAATCGCTTCTTTGATGACTTCTTGCGAGTCAGAAGAACAGGAGTATAGCAGATTCTCTGCATACACTACATTGGGTAATGTCTTTGCATATTCCGTGACCTCTGCGACATCAACGGTTCCAGCAATATTGATTCCGCAAGAACAGACAATCACACCTATTCTTGGTTCTGCGGCTATCAGCTCAAGGTCTGATTCAGTAAGTAGCTCACCTTCCTCAGGTTTTAGAATCGTGATATCTAATGCAGCTAGTGCTGCCGCAGCGCTTCCCTGTGCAACAGAGTCAGGAATGTCCTTTGGTTCATCGCACGCACCGCACATGTGTATCCCAGGTACACTTGTAGCAGCAGTCTTTTGGAATGTTCCTGCGGCGTGAAGGAATCCGTAATCATCTGCTTGTATACCAATCTTCTCAAAGACTTCGGTATCTGATGAGGGAATCATAGCAGGACAAAGAACGACCAAGTCATAGTGATCTAGGAGGACCTCGTGACCCTTTTGATTGCTATGACGGACCAAAAGGTCCTTTGTGTTTGGATCTTCCATTATCTCGCTCGGGAGACCCTTTACATAGTTGATAGCGTAGTCATTTTCTCCTCGAACAAGGAACTCTTCGAATCCCTTGCCAAAAGCACGCATGTCATTGTAAAGAATATCAATATGAACCTCTGGAGTGTGCTCCTTAGTAATGATGGCTTCCTTTGTTGCGTAGGTGCAACAAATCTTGGAACAATAGGAACAATGGTTTACATCTCTCGAGCCAACACATTGTACCCATGCGATTCTATGTGGCTCTCGGCCATCAGATGGTCGCATAACAACTCCGCCGGTAGGACCACTAGCTGAAACCATTCGTTCATATTCTAGGGCACTTACGACATTTGGAAATCGTCCGTAGCCATACTCAGGTACTGTGGATGGATCGAGTAGCTCATAGCCAGTAGCGACAATTATTGAGCCAGCATCTATCTCGACGATTTCATCTTTGATCTCGAATTCGATTGCCTCGGCTTTGCAGGTATTCTTGCACATCATGCATTGGATGCAATTGTCAATGTCGATGGTTGCGATATTAGGTACTGCTTGAGGGAAGGGTATGTATGCGGCCTTGCGCATCTTCAGACCCATATCATACTCGTTAGGTACTTCGATAGGACAGACCCGCTGACAGTCACCACATCCAGTACACTTCTCAGCATTGACTCTACGTGTGCGCTTCAGAACCTTTACTCTGAAATTGCCTTGCGTTCCTGAAACCTCTTGAACATTCGAATAAGCAAGTATCTCAATATTTGGATGCCGTGAGCAATCGACCATCCAAGGTCCCTGAATGCACATACTGCAATCGAGTGTTGGAAAGGTCTTGTCCAATTGGCTCATGTGACCTCCAATCGAAGATAACCTCTCGATCATATACACCTTAGCGCCCATATCAGCCAAATCTAATGCAGCTCGCATTCCAGCGATTCCTGCACCAATGACTACTACCGGCTTGGTTGACTCTGCCATTACTGAGTTCACTCCGCGGGTGATACATGCGGGAGTTGAAAACCCGTGATTTAATGTTTGCCCTGCGACCAGAGGGTATGATACATATCTATATCACCCGACTTAACAATGTGCATACGAGGTTTTACTGTGGACAGAAACAATTTAGCATCAAGTCTAGATAAGGTTGCAGACTTCTTCATCAATTGTAAGTATGAGGAAGCAATAGACTTGCTGCAGGAGTGCATTAAAGAATCCCGAGTGGATTCAAAGGAGTTCATGGAACGCCTTAGGGATGAAACAAAGGATCCTCAGACATCGCATAAATTGACGCACATGTACTTCCTCAACTTTGTATGATGCGCAAGCAGGAGAAGAAAATGGATTATTGGGGTTACGAATTAGGTCCGATTCGACCACCTAGCGAAGCACGTAGTCTTCTGATTCGTATCACAAGAAATTGTCACTGGAATCGATGCACCTTTTGTCCGGTCTATAAAGAGAAAGAGTTCTCGAGAAGAAACGTAGACCATATCAAGAAGGACATTGATGTGATTGCGGAGTACATTGACCAACTCAAGAACGCGGAGTCTGAGGAGGAAGAACTCCTTCTAGTCAATCAGGTACATCCGGTCGAACGCTTTGGATACACTTCAGCCTTAATTTGGCTCAGAAATGGAATGAAATCTGTCTTCCTTCAAGATGCAGATAGTCTGATAATTCCACCTATCGAGATTATAGATATACTAAAACACCTGACGAACAGATTTCCTGCAATTGAGAGAATTACATCATATGCAAGATCAAGTACCATAGCAAAAATCACTGATGATGATCTCAAGGCAATTGCCATGGCTGGTCTTAATCGTATCCATATTGGATTAGAATCCGGGTCTGATGCTATTCTCAAGAAGGTCAAAAAAGGAGCGAGCAAGAAGATACACATATCAGCAGGACGGAAAGTAAAGGATGCTAGTATGGAACTCTCAGAGTACTTGATACCAGGACTAGGTGGAAAGAAGTATTCTGACGAACATGCTATAGAATCTGCAGATGCCCTAAATCAAATCAATCCTGACTTCATTCGACTTCGTCAACTTGCCTTACCAAATGGAAAGGATCTCTTTGAGGGGTTTGAGCGATGCGGTGATGTAGATGTAGTTCGAGAATTACGTCTTTTCGTTGAGAGTCTTGAAGTGAATTCAACACAAATTGTCAGTGATCACATACTTAACCTACTTCCAGAGGTTGATGGTCATCTTCCTAATGAAAAGGGAAAAATTCTGAATATCATTGATGAATTTCTGAGTCTTGATTCGGCAGCTCAGGCTCAGTATCAGTTGGGCAGGAGAGTAGGTATTCTTCAGGGACTAAAAGACCTACATGACTCTGACAAGATGCAGCGAGTAATTCAGATTTATGACTCCAGGGGAATCTCACCAGATAACATCGATGATATCACAAGCCAATTGATGCAGCAATTCATTTAGTCACTCGTTTTTCTGAATAACTCCATGTAGTAAGTATCAACATATGAACCGTTCCTGAAGTACTTACCATGAGCGGTACCGTATCGTTGGAAGCCGATTTTTTCATAGACATGAATTGCTCGAGGATTATGCGAGTGGACATCAAGCTCAATTCGTCGAAGATTCAGATGATCCCATGCGAAATCAATGATGAGTTTCAAAGATTCAGTTCCGAATCCTTGGTTCCAGTCCTCCTTCCTGTGAATAGTAATACCTAGAGTACTCGAACGTGATAGCCAATCAATACCGGATAAGCCAAGGGTGCCAAGAAAGGAATTGTCATCTAATCGTAGAATTGCAAAGAAGAATATCTCTCGGGATTTCATGCGTCTTTCTATTGATTGAAGCCATTCTCTTTGATTCTCGGTAGTTGATGGAATATATCCATCGAACAGAACACGCATTTCTGGGTTATTCCAATCCTTCATTATTTTCTCAGTATATGTTTCATCGAGGGGGACTAGTCTGACCTGCTGTCCAATCACTATTTCATTCCTCGTTTATTGCTACTCACGGGTTTCCCGGAAAAGCTCCATATAATGCGTATCTACGTATTTACCACCCATGTAGGACTTCTGATGAGCGGTACCATATCTCGCGAAACCCAGCTTCTCATATGCTTTGATCGCCCGTTCATTGAAGGAATGAACACTGAGGTCAATACGTCGGAGATTCAAGTGATTCCAACCAAAGTCTATCAAGATTCGCATGGCATCACTACCTAATCCCTTCCCCCAGTTCTTGGGCTGGTATATTGCTATTCCAAGAGTGCATGACCTTGACAGCCAATCCACATCATGTAAACCGAGTGTGCCTATCATCTCACCCTCAGGATGAGTTTCAATAGCGAAGTGGAATGCTCGCCGTTTCTTTATTTCTTCTTCAGTAGATAGGATCCATTCTCTTTCGATATTCCGTGTAAATGGTAAGTATCCACCAAGAAATACTCTGAGTTCTGGATTGTTGAAATGCTTCATGATGTGATCCAGATGCTTCTCTTCCTCTATTGGAACAAGTCGAACCTTTTGACCTATGAGCAGTAATATCCCTCCAAATTTGGATTCTTATCATTGCAGGGAGTTCTGTGTTGATAAAATCTTCTTCTTGCGTGTTGAAACAAGGTGGATGTGTAGAAGAGAAAGGACTGTCAAAACATGAATCAGAACCATTATCCAATTTCCACTCTCACCAAAGTATGTAGCGCTGTTAAGGGAAACATACACAGCCAAACCAAGGCTGAAGTTCACAAATTTGGAGAAATTGGAATCCATCCGAGCACTACCTATTGTTATTTCATCAAGAATTACCTGCTCGCTCCGGTATAGCATCACAAATAATACGAGCGTTATCAGAGCAATGGTTTCGAGAAGTGCGAAGAATGTGATATCACCCATTTCAGATAGATAATATCCCCCAGCACCAGCAGATGAAGCAAGTATCAATCCTAGAGTGAAGAACATTGTTGATCGTACAACAGTTTTTCTAATCAGGTGCGATAGTCCAACATATAACCCAAAGAGAGCAGTGATTGCTTCTGCAGCAAGGTGTAATACGAAACTGATATGCGATTCATTGACTGAGTTGGTCGAGAATAGGATAATCCATAGTAGCGAAATTGAAATCCCAACGAATACTAGCCATATTGATGTGATCTTCTCAGCTGTCATAGGAAATCACGATTTCATTCACCATAAAGGATGTCTGATTCACGCCATCTGTCTTTGAGTGTGCATCACACAAAAAACAAGGAGAAGGGGATTCATCCCCTTACTCTTGAGACTTAATTGTCTGCCAGCAGCGCTTGCAGACATCTGACTCGGGCATGGTGTTCGCATTGACCCAGCCCTTGCAGTTGGGTGCTATGTTGAGAGTGCAGCTCTTCCAAACACGAGGATGCCTCTGCTTACCCTGACTTCGGGAATGACCCGACTTCTTGTGTGGCAATATTATTACATACCTGGCCACGTGCCCCGAAGGGCGCGGACCTAGCCTCGTCCACACATGACACTATAGCAAACGTAAAACAAGAGTATCACAGACTGCTCAAGATATCGAATGCATATAAGTTTTCACACCTTAGGTTCTAGATTGCCTTCTAGAATATCTTAGACCTAATCAGACAACGTCGTTTTTTCGTCCGAGTCGTCGATGAGTATGGCGCCAAAAATCATCGAAGTTCAGCTATTCTACGAAGAAAAACTGTGGAAGTTATATATTACACACATAACACATACGTATTATGAAGGCTGCTAGGCTCTATACGCGTGCTTACCTGACACGTATCAGGTCAAGGGAGGAGGGCACGCGATTGCATGATTTGAGTCAAATCGAAATTCATGTCAAACCGAGAGCTCATGCGAAATAGTCCTCTGATAATATCGGTCCCTGTCACATGTTGCCACTGCACGCCACATCCTTTAGCTCGTATCTGCTACGCATCCATCTTCTTCTCTCAAATAGATTATTTGATCCCCACTGATACTAACCTCCTCCTCAAGGCGAATCATATTCCAGATACCAAATACCTGAGAAAACCCAAATATGAAAGAATATAACCTATAAGATTGAAGTAATTGATTATCGCCTCATAATTCTCTTTGAATTTTTATGAATTTTCATAAATCCAATTTTAATTATCAGAGGTATATGATTGCTTTAAATTTGCAGAATTGAGTATTCTTCTTAACGTTCGTTATATATATTCAGAATAAAGAGGATGTGTGATATTATTATGAGGCACGCATTGATAAGTAAAGCACTAGTTTTATCGCTGCTCTTTCTATTGATGTCTTCAGCTATCGCTGTTAATGCTCAGACAACAACGGGAGGAGAAGATGATGATCATACATCAGATGATGAGGGTGAAGATAGTGAGCATGAACCTGAGTATGAACGTGATAATGATGGCACAGTCTGGATACAAACCGAGATTATGACAGTCATGCTCAACTCGAAGATACCTTCGTATCAATACTGGTATACTCCTGATGAGAATGGCAGTCTCGCAAGGTTCAGTGTAAGTTATCTAATGATCATTGAATTTGAAGATAACAATGGAGATGGCGTATATCAAATTAATGAAACACTTCAATTTGCCCCACTGGAAGCATTTGACTGGAACTTAATCACGGGAGAAGTCACTGATAGTTCAGGTAGAAATACTGAGGTGTATGCCTCCTATGTTAAAGGCGGACTGACCGGCGAGGATTGGAATGATGATTGGTTCAAGAATTGGATGCCGGGTTATAGTGGAGAAGATCATGGCAATGGATTTAGTCTAGCTGATGATGATGATGATAACAGTACAGAAGATGATGATGAACTTGAAACACTCAATCTTGAACTGTTCGAAGCGATGACACTACAGTTCTATGCGCATATCTACATGGACGACTACAATGGATCTGTGAGTGATGATGAAGGCATAAAAACAAATTATACTGTGAGCGGAGGAACAGAACTTAAAGTCGATATCGAGATTGGCAATTTCCCATACATCTCCAACACCTCGAAGGTAGCTGTGCTTAACTACCTACAAGAGGACCTAGCTTCTGAAGCAGAGAATTATGTTTTCGAATTGAACGAAGATGATGACAATCATGAGGTAGAATCTGAGGACGAGTGGGAAATAACTGATGATCTCGGAGAGAAATTCAATGATCTTGATGAGGATGATGATGGATATGAAGATGATATCCAAGGAATTTCTCTTGTTGAAGCTTCTACCAACACTACAAGAGGATTTTATAGATGGCTAGATAAAGCTGTACAAACACTTCCAAATGGAACTTCAACGGCTGTAGACGTTGAAGCGTCATATTGGGCAGATGGGTCAGCTCTGCTTCTATTCCTAGCATATCCTAATTTTGATGGGGGATCCGTCCTTCATGATCCGTCCCTCAAACTTGTGGAAACATCTTCACCAGTACCGATTAGACCTGATACTCTTGATATTCCAATAGAGATAACAGCAGGAATACTCATTGGTGTTATTGCGCTAGTCATCTTGGCACTAGTAGTTAGAAGGAGATAGAGCAGGGGGAATAATTTCCCCCAATAGCTCATTGTGAAGAGTATATTAGAAAATATGCAGGAGATAATCTATCATGTATCTGATTAGGGTAAGGGAAGCACGCCCACTAATACTGATTCTCATCTCCTTATCTTTGATTATCCTCCCTAATCCAGTAGAGGCTCAAGTAAGTACTACAGATATTTTGATGAGCGATGTTGAAATTGATGTAAAGCTTCATGCAAATGGGACCAGTCATATTCTCTTTTCTGCAAATGTAACGAATACAGGAGCAACAGCAATTTCCATCTTTACTGTACGAATTGAATTACGTAGTATAGTCGTAATGCAAGCCATTGTGGATGGGTTCATATCTTCTACAAACATGATTGAAGAAGATAGATACACAAAGGTCACAATTGAACCAACATCTCAGATAAGTGCGAATAATTCTGTTTGGTTTTCCATGAAATTACAAAGCAGTTCTCTTCAGGAGCAAGTAGGAATTTGTGAAGAGCGAGGACTGTGTCTTGAGAATATGATCTATTATGTAAGACCACTAAATGAATTCCACAATCTTCGATTCTCTGTTTATTTGCCTCCGCATGCTGTACTTGATACAGAGGGGCCACCATTATTTCCTAGTCCTACTAGCAATCATACAGACGGATTGAGTATTGTATTCCTATGGGAAGTTGAACATATCCTCCCAGGTCAAGAACGAGTCTTTATTGTGAAATATGGATTGCCTGCTTCATCGCCAGCGGCAATTGACACTGGGGCCAATGATATTCTTCTGTTTCTCGTAGCTATCTTTGGAGGGGCAATTGCGGTCATTGTCATCGAACGAGCGCCAAATATGATAAGATCTCTTAGAACTCCTAGAATTGTTTCTGAAGTTGGAGTGACAGATCACGAGAATGAGATCCTAAGATTCCTTAGTAAGAAGGGAGGTTCAAGTCTACAGAGGGACATTTACAGAGAACTTGATATGTCACAATCTCTAGCAAGTATGATACTTACTGGACTAGAGCAACGAGGGATGATTAAAAGGTTTAGAGAAGGAAGAGAGAACGTGGTACACCTTGTAGAAGAATGAAAGTCAGATATGCACAGATTTCCAAGCCTTCATTTGCTAAAAATGATCGGAGGGTCATCTTCTATCAGAAGTAAATGATTGAGCAGCCAAACCTCTAACACTTAGATTTTCTACTCTTCTGTGAGAAAATCCTACTAACACGGTAGTACCAATGCTTTAGCTTATGAGCAAGTTATGCAAAGATAATCTTCGACTCATATGGATGCAGCTGGAATTATTATACTGCTCATCTTCATTCTGTCGCTCTTTGCGATAATGAGTGAGCGGGTCAACGATACAGCAACAGCCCTCTTAGCTCTTGCTCTATCGGCCTTTGTCCTCTATGCATTTGATGGAGTTTCCTTCGGAACATTACTTTCTACAATGGGTTGGGATATCATTCTATTCATAGCTGCCATGATGATAATCGTGTCAGTTGTTGGTGCTTCAGGACTTTTCCAATATGCAGCAGTTATTCTTGCTCACAGAACAGGAGGGCAGTTACGCCAGACATATCTATACTTGATGATTGTTGTATTTGCTATTTCACTCTTCTTCGATCCATTGCCTACAATGCTCATCATAAGCCCTGTCACTGTAGAAGTATGCAATGCAATCGACGCAGATTTCAGACCATTCCTAGTGTCGGAAGTAGTTGTAGCGAATGTGGCATCATTTCCTACTCCGATTGGTTCGGTCACCAATCTTGTAATTGTCTATATTGCGGGAATAAATAGTGCGTTGATGTTCTTTGGTCTAATTCCTCTTACAGTGCTTCTTTTCGCCATCACTATTTGGTATATGCTCAGATACTATGGAAAGGACATGCAAGAAACTGAGGAACGTGAGCTTACAGATCTCTTTTTGATAGACCCGAGGACAATGATGCGGTCACACAGAGATTTCTATGTATCAATTGTTTCTCTTGGAGCGTTAGTTGTTGGTCTTGTTCTCTTACCAGATCAAGGAGCTATTATCGCATTAGTGCTAGCGACTGTCCTGCTTATTCTATCTGGAGACCAAGCGAAGAAACAACTTCAGCATCTATCATGGGATACCGTCTTCTTTCTTTTGGGATTGATTGGAGTTGTTCAAGCGTTGGTCCTCTCAGGAGTCATTGATGACCTTACTACAGGGTTTCAATGGGTGATTGGAAATAACACCTTCCTCGCCATAATTCTAATGCTTTGGATTCCAGGTGCACTAATGGCACCCGTTGATGCTAAGGCAGTTGGTGTGCTCCTTGCACCAATAGCAGGAAACCTTGACGCCACAAACCCAATAATCCCTTTATCTCTAACAATAGGGACTAATGCAGGAGGATATGTTGTCCCGTTTGGAGATGCACCAAATATCGTTGCTGTACGTGCTGCAGAGAAGAACTTCAAACCAATAAGCTGGAGCGAGTTCAACCGTGCTATAATTCCTCTGGGGATAATCCATCTGATTATTGCAACTATTTATTGCGCAATTCTGAGTCTTTTCTTTGTATAGAACCAAGGATAATCAAAGGAAAAGTGTAAATCCTTTCATAGCTTCGGATGCATGTCAGGAGCACTGCAATCGTGAGTAATTGGAGCGTAGTTGGATGAAAGAGGAGTATGTAATTCAAATCACCACAAATAAAGTGAATCTGCCCATGAAATGCCCCGTGTGTGGCGATCCCGCTACAGATGAAGGCACAGTTCCTGCGATGTCAGCCCTAGACCGTGGAGCTGCTCAGGATGCAACTCAACATACTTCGTTCGCCGGAAGTGGCCATTTTTGGTCAATGGGAGGCTCAGGATATTTTGGTTCTTCTTCAGGACGACAGAATCCTGGAACAGTGAACCGATTTAGAGTTCCAGCCTGCGATAGACATTCGATATCATTTGAAGAAACAGCTAGATTGCGCGCTCCCTGTGCAATCTGTAACGGACTTCTTATCATAATCACATTCTTCTTGATTGCCTCCATCTTGGGTTCTTTTGTTGTGACTGGTGGCCCCGATTTAATGACAATAGCGCTACTTGCATTAGGTATCATAGGACTTGTAATCACTGGCATGGCAAGTGGTCCTACCGATCTCGAGAAAACTGTGAAAGTACTAGATAGCTCCGAAGGATTTGGAATGATGATTCTTCAGGTTCGGAATAAGGAATACGCGCAAGAGATTCTAAGACTCAATCCAATGTCCGCCAAATTACTGAACGGAACTGCTCATTTCTAATGCGAATAGGATTTCATATGAAGCATATGACAATGAACTATATGCATTGAAACGAATATGTCCTCAGAGAAGGCCAAAAAATGAGGTGATAAGAGATTGAGCGATGTATTCACAATTGTTCTATTCAGTGCTATATTATTCCTGTTCCTTTTCATTGCATATGGTTCAGGTGCTCTTGATGCGTATCTTAAAGGATACAGAGTCTACTCTGACGAGCTAGAGAAGCAATTGCTTGCATCTGAAGGTCGCTCGGAGGAAACCGATCCTGATGATTTGCTACATAGACCCTGGAGAGATTCAGAGGCTCAACAAGTTCAGATTCTAGCTGGTTGTCAAGGTTTGAAACAGCGGAAACGTCAGCGTATCCATAATCTCGACTAACTACTATTCGTATCTTGGAACTGACCCCGAAATTAGGAGGGCACCACATTTCTTCCTCTATATCTTCGGACTAATTCAAGTACTATAATTACCTCTACTATAACTGCAACAACTGAGAGAGTAGCAACAGGCCCAAGAACTATGGGAGAAATACGACTTATCTCGGTTGTGAGAGTATCCGTTAGTAGTGTTCCATTTGGGAGCATATATTCATAGTAATTGTAGGAAGATAATTGAATTAGAGCACCATCTTCTTTTGAGAATTGATAGGTGATATTTTGTGTAGTACTGCCCATGCTCATGTCAAAGTCTAGTGACCAAGAAGAAAAGTCTTCATAGAATCTATAGACCCCATACCCAGGTTGGATTTCACCCATGCTTTCGATTAGATATCGATAATGAGTCCAATTGCCAATAGGAAAGACAATGATGCTGTAGGAGTAGGAATATAATGGATTATCCATTCCGATCTCAGTTCCATTCACATAGGTAAGATTGGTGTGAGCTGGTGAGGGAAAGCTTTGATAATATGTGTACTCTGTGAGATCGGGAAGATCCTCAATAGTCAAGATGACCTCCTCATTAAGAGACAAGGGATAGCTGTAATATCCATTAGAAGTAACTTCCACAGTATAGTTAATCCTATCACCAATTGATACGCCCCACGAGAAACCGTAGGTATCCTGTGCGGAAACAAGTGTTGGACTAATCAATAGGATCAATGAAACGACAAAGACAACATGACTTCCACGCATCGCGTCCCACCACGCC
>JAEORN010000179.1 GCA_016840825.1 Candidatus Thorarchaeota archaeon
ACTCGAATTGTGATGGTCTTGAAAACTACTTCGAAGATCATGATGCAATATTTTTGCAAAATACCATGGAGTGGTTAGGAGCAGCTGGAACACCTGAGAGGATTGTCGTCTTTGATGAATCACATGGAGCTCAATTTACTCTTTGGATTTCCTTCGTTGGCTTGGGTCATCATCTAACCTCAAATGGATACACTGTCAAAAAGATGACAACATTCTACACATCCCTTGTGGATATGGCCGATGTTCTCATTATTGACGATGGAACTACAAATCATACAACTGATGAACAGAATTACATCGAAACATATGTAGCTCAAGGTGGTAGTCTGTTGTTATTAGGAGCATACCAAGATGCAAGGAACACTGTTGATTTTATTGGAAGTAAGTTTGGAATGGACCTCAATGATACAGGGTATCTAACCGACTCAGATGATGCAGTAATGGGCAATAATTACATCTATTACAATCAGAGCAATTTCGCTACACATCCAATAATGGAAGGAGTGAGGCGTTTCGAAGATGTCCTTACAACTACATTCAACACAATTGGTGCTGGAACCTCATTAATTAATACTGATAGTGATGGCACATGTGAATGGTCTGATGGAGGTCCTGCGGATGGATTGTCCATAATGGTTGCATTAGAACATCAGCACGGAAGAGTAGTTTCTACTGCGGGTTATGTTTTCTTAGCATCTACTCAAGATGGTGACCTCGATGGGTACTGGAACCTCTACGACAGTGACAATGACCTTCTTGTTACGAATATCTTCAAGTGGCTTGCTGAGGACAGAGCTGCAGATTTAGAAGTTCTCTCTCCGAACGGTGGAGAAATCCTTACTGGTGATGATGTCGCAATCACATGGGATGCGTTAGATCCCAATGATGATCCGATAACAATCAACATATACTACAGTTCCAATGGAGGAACTGATTGGACTCCTATCGTTTCTGGTCTGACTGATGATCATTATACATGGAACATCACTGAGGTTCCTGATAGTGTAGAGTATCTATTACGTGTAGAAGCTGTAAGTACTTCCTTCACATCAATGGATAAGTCTGATGCAGTCTTCACAATAGATAGACATGCACCGGAATGGGTGGAAACTCCACAGGATATGACCATCACAGTAGGTAATCGGATATCTATCCAATACAATGCCTCTGATGTATCTGGAATCGATTTGTGGTGGATAAACGATACTTCACTTTTTACCATTAATCAAACGGGGTATCTTGTTGATAATTCAGCGCTTTCAGTTGGAGCATATGGCCTGAGTATCTCACTGAATGACACCTTAGGTCATACTCAGAGCATTGACATAACTATCATTGTAGAAGAGGTTCCTACGACCCCGACGACTACAACCACACCTACTACAACCGGTACAACAACACCACCACCAGTTGATAATACACTTCTCATAATCATTGCAGCAGTTGTTGGAGTGATTGTGATAATCATCATAATAATAATGATGAAGAAGAAGTCGTAAAATCTGATTGCTTTCGGGAATAACTCTCGAAAGCATCGACTCTTTTTTTTCAGTCATATTCTCTTTTTCTTATATTAAAAATCCAATAGCAATAATTAGGCACGAATGTATGATATCAGAATATTCGCGGGAGATACTGTAATTTGAAGAATATCGGGAGATGTCTAATCACTTTGATGTTGCTCCTAACACCAGTTTCTTGGATTGCAGATGGATTAAATGTGCACACAATCAGCGAACTACAATATCTAGATGCGTTCAGATACCTTCAACCGGGTTGGACTTCAGAAACGTTCTGAACTCCGATTAACCGGCGATTTGGTAATTCAAAGTGTATACTCCTTGTTCTTGTTAAATACGAGACTCTTCACTGTTACAGGGAAGACTTGTCCCGAATGCAAAGGAGCTCCAATGTCTATCCAATCTCCCTCTTGGAGAAACAATTCGTCAATGCTAATCAGATTGTGTTGGATCGATGTTTCCCTCTTTGTCATCAAACCCACCATTTTTCCAATATCCGTTTCAAAGAGAAGGATAATCAACTTCTTATTTGCCACGGTCTTTGGTAGAGCATTCTCAATCGATTTTACAAATTCCTGAAGCCAAGAATAAGATCGAAAGAGTGAATCTTTGAAATAGAGTGCAACATGTCCATCACCCTCCCTCAAGTCGTATTTATCGAAGGCACGTCCAACTTCTTCTTCAACAATTCTTGGTCTGTAATTCTCTTTGGTCACATTTATCGGGAGCACATGTATGTTGGTAATTGGAAATTCGATTGAATTGTCAAAGTAGCAGGTGGACCCAGAAACTGAGAGAGTAAATGCTCCTGCCCCGATTACGGTTGCACGTATCTTTGTTTTAGGTTCGATAATCTCCATTCCAAGTTCGTTTGTGAGAAGCTTCAATTCCTGAGCCAAGTATACACCAATGTCGTCGTAGGTTTTGTCTTCGCCATAGAACAACTCAGCTATGCCGCCAGAGAAAGAGTATTGGTCCACCTTGAGTGATAGGTCGATATCATCAGTCATCATGAGTTCTCTTGCAATCGGACTCTTTGCGGGACCTTGCATGCCCTCCATCAATGACTCCGCATAAGCGCGTACAATCGACCTCGCATCGTCCTCAGGGATTATATCACCCAACTTGTATTGCATACCCAGCTCTTTCATTACGAACTTAGTTGGCTCGTCAATTCTCCAAATCTTGAAATCATTGTCAATCCCAAGTAATCTTCCACCGACATTGATGCAACTTGTACTATGAACATAACCACATGAAGCAATGGCGATATTGCTTGTTCCACCTCCAATGTCTACATTCATTATTGTCTTGTTTGTTTCTCCAGAGAGGTCTACAATGCCACTTCCCATCGCACCGAGAACTGATTCATAATTTGGACCTGCTACGGCACTGACAAATTTCCCAGATTCAGAAGAAAGTAGTTTCACAATCTCCTCCGCATTCTGTTTCTTTGCAGTTTCTCCCGTGACAATCACTGCACCAGATTGAACATCCTCAGAAGAGAATCCTGCCTTTCGATACTCTTCTTTGCAGAAATCAACTATCTTCTCCACATCAATCGTATATCTATCGAGTAGTGGTGTGAAAATGATTTCACTCTCATACAGTATTTCTCGGTCAACCAGCATGAAACGATTAGAAGGATTTGTGAAACTTCTCTCTCTCTTGAGAGTTAGTCGCGAAAAGACTAGATGAGATGTAGAAGAGCCAATATCAATCCCGACACTTAGGAGTTGCATATTCTCAGCCTTGTCGTATAAGGAGATTATCTGCGTCTTTGGTGATGGGATCCTTCTACCAGCTTTCTGTTCTTTCATTGAAGCTTGAATTTTCTGCAGTTCAGCACTTGAAAGAGCTGCATTCAGGATTTGGCTTACTTGTCGAATCAGTCTGTCAGAGAGTGGTCCAGGTTGAAGAATAGAACTGAGAGCAGGTTTGAATTCCTTGATGAGGTAGAGGTAGTCCATTGAATCTACCCGATAATGATCCAGTAATAGATCGTACATCTTTGTGAAATTATCTTCAAGGACAATAGCATTTTCAATGAAATGTTCCCTTAGGAATTCACTCACAGTTTCAATGATTTGCCATTTCAGACGAATAGCGTCAGTCATTGGTATACCTCTATGAATACTCCTTGTTTTCGTTAAACACTAGACTCTTCACTGTAACAGGAAATGCTTGGGTTTCCTTCAATGGAGCACCAATGTCAATCCAATCGCCTGCTTCTAATTCCAGTTCGTCTAAAACAAGAATATTGTTTTGAATCGATGTTTCGTCACGTATTGCTATGCCTAACCTCTTTGCCATATCATATCCGAAGATCAGGATAATCATCTTCTTTTCAGCAACAGACTTGGGTAATGCTTTTTCAATCGCTTTAGCAAACGGTGTAAGCCACTCATCGCCAATGTAATGTCTTGAATAGATTAATTCCTTGAAGTATAGTGCAACTGTATCTTCTCCCTCGACCATATCAAACGTTGTGAATGCTCTTCTAATTTCCTCCTCAAGTATCTCGGGTGTAAACTCTTTCATCCCAAGATTGACAGGAAGTACTGGAACATTTCCAACAGGGAGTTCTATATCCTCATCGAAGAATGTAGTTGAACCTGAAACAGAGAGTGAAAAGGAGCCTGCTCCGATGACTGTTGCGCGTATCTTGTATTCTGGTTCTACAATTGTGAGTCCCTGTTCTTTCACAAGTTCTTTGATTTCCTGTGCCAGCATAACGCCAATATCATCGAATACCTCTTCACTGCCAAAGTATATCTCTGCAACTCCACCGGAAAAGGAGTAAGCATCCACTGGGATCGAGAAATCTAAATCTGCAGTCATCATCAACTCCTTCGCAATGACACTCTTTGCAGGTCCCAACATTGTTTCTACCAGTGCCTTTGCATATTCGCGTGCGATGGTTCTTACATCATCTTCAGGAATTATATCTCCTATCTCGTAGCTCATCGCTAGCTCTTTCATAACAAACCGCGTAGGACCATCTATCCTCCAAATCTTGAAGTCTCTGTCGATTCCAAGTAATCGACCTCCAACGTTTATACAACTTGTACTAAAGACCTGACCGCTGGATGCTATCGACATGTTGCTTGTTCCTCCTCCGATATCGACATGAAGAATGGATTGTCGACTGCGAAGTGACTGGTCAACTATTCCACTACCCATCGCTCCAAGAAGGGACTCTAGATTAGGACCTGCAGCAGCACTGACAAATTTGCCAGACTCAGAGGACAGACGATTTACAATTTCAGCAGCGTTCTCTTTCTTTGCTGTTTCTCCAGTTACTACAACCGCACCAGTATCAACCATCTCAGGGGTGATTCTGGCTTTCGCATATTCGGCTTTGCAGAATTCTATAACAGCATCAATGTCGATGTTATATCTATCAATGAGTGGTGTAAAGATAATATCACTTTCATAGATAATCTCGCGATTGACCAGATTGAATCTATTTGTCATGTTGAATGCGCTTATCTCACGTTTTAGTGTAAGCCGTGAAAAGATTAGATGTGAGGTGGATGAACCGATGTCAATTCCTACGCTCAGAATCTTGAGATACTCTACATTCTCTCCGGGGACATAACCCATGAGGAACTCGATAGGGATGATTGGTTCTACCTTCTCTTCTTTAACCTCAGCAGATGGTTCTTCTATCTTTGAGATTCTGAGTTTGACTTCCTGACCGCAGTGTGTTGGTAGGGGTACTTCACCCTCAGAATTCAGTATCTCCATTTTCTGTTTGTATGGAATCTCTATCTCCTCTCCACACTCAGCACAATGAAATGTGATTTGCACTGAGTAATCACTACCAGGCAGGACTGGACCTTTCTTCGTATCGAGCCCTCCGGTAGTCGCTCTACGGTGTGCTCCTTCCCAAGATGCTTTGAGAGAAAATAGCATCATTGTCATGAGCGTGTCATATTCTTCACATGGTTCCAAAACTGATGATATTGCTGGTTTGATTGATACAATTATATTCTGAAGGCCCTCAACTTCAGAACTATATTCTTGCAATAACTGTGATTCAAATTTCTCATTGAAGGCTTTGACCATCTCGTCTGCTTTTTCGGGAAAGTGTTTCTCAAAGAAGCCTCTCACGATTCCAGGCACATGACGTTTCATAGTCTCGACATTATCTATTGTCATCAGGACAACCACTGAGAGAGTTGTATTGATTATTGAACTGGACTCGCATATAAAGAATATGTTTATATATTATAAAATACAATATTGTATTATGTCTAAAAAGAAGCGTCGCAGGACTTTGCAGGAACGAGTAGAGTCAATCTTTCATTTCATCGATAGACAACCAGAACCGTTTCCGAAATCAGAGTTTCAAAGAATAGGACTAAATCCTACCACCGCGGAAAGTTGGTTGCGACTAATCGAATATGTTCAGAATCAACCAAGAATTAAAGTTACAAAATTGCGGTCCACAACATACATTGAGAAGCTTGAGAACAGATACCTAAGCATGCTTCGAAAACGAGTCTTGGATTCCAGTCTATCTCTAAAAGAGAGAACGCAAACTATGGATGATTATGTCAATGCGCTTCTAACACTTGAGAAAGTTGAGGACATGCGACTTGCCAGCGGATCTCAGTGATTACTCCTACCAAACCAAACCCTTGTTTTAGTTTTAAAAATCGCACTAGGTGAAGTGTTATGATTATACTAATTAGAATAGTTCGTGTCTTCAAAATAGATTGTTGAGAGGAAAGAAAAATGACTAATCTGATTCATCACTCTGAATTGCTAAAGTTCTCGCAGAATGTCTTGATTAAGTTGAATGTATCCACGGAGGATGCATTTTTTGTGGCAGACAATCTTGTGAAATCCAATCTTCGAGGGATTGATTCCCATGGTGTTGGTAGACTCAAACGTTATGTTGACGGAATAAATTCAGGTTACATCAATCCAGATGCAAGACCAGTTATTGCGAAAGAAAGTCCTGTGATTGCAAATGTTGATGCGAATCATGGGTTAGGACAACCTTCAGGGGTCTTTGGGATGAATGAAGCAATCAATCGAGCAAAACAGACTGGAGTTGGAATCGTCACTGTCCATAATTCAAATCATTTTGGTTTTGCTGGTTACTATGCAATGATGGCACTTGACTATGATTTTATTGGAATATCAATGACCAATTCAGAGGCTTTGGTCGTTCCTACTTTCGGTAGGAATGCAATGATTGGAACCAATCCGATCGCATATGCAGCTCCAACAAGTCATGAAAGACCTTGGGTAATGGATCTTGCAACAAGTGTCGTTCCTAGTGGAAAATTGGAGGTTTACAATAGATTAGGAAAGAAAATCCCACTAGGTTGGGCTACAGATGAAATTGGTAAGAGTACAGACGATCCCACTCGAGTACTCACTAATCTCTATCGAGGTCACGGAGAAGGAGGAATTTTACCGCTTGGTGGTGAAGGCGAGATTCATGGGGGACACAAGGGGTATGGTCTGGCTACAATGGTCGAGATATTTTGTGGTGTCTTATCCGGTGCAAATATGCTTCGAGATGTGTCATTCAAAAAAGGTGGCAAAGCAAGTCACCCAAGAGTGGGACATTTCTTCATGGCACTTGATCCATCTTATTTTATCGAGATAGATACTTTCAAGGCAAGAATGGATGATGTGATTCAACGATTGAAGGCATCAGAGAAAGCTGAAGGGCAAAAAAGAATCTTTGTGCATGGAGAGAAGGAGTTCGAGGAAGAAGAACGACGCAGATCTAATGGTATACCACTCGATGATAGAACTTCAGAAATTCTTAGAGAATATTCTGATGAGCTTTCTATAGAACTTAAGTTTCTTAGTTCAGAATAGTGACAATGACTTCCAAAGCTTGATTCGCTTGTCTAGATGATTCGAAGCAAGTTTAGGTTTTATATCGAATATCATCACATTCCTTGAATCCGGTTTGTATTCCTGCCAATGTGGTAGTTTAGGTTGATTTGGATTTCCTGTCTTTGCAAATTCTGTCCATGTATCCATCATTATTTCTGAGAGTTGTTTTTCATCATCCGATTGCAGAAGTTGCATTGCTTCAGAAATATCTGACGTGTTGAGAGTACCAAATACAAAGAAGAGGTCTAAGACATGAACCGCCGCATCGATTTTCGGAGCTTTGTATGCGAACTCGTAGAAGTAGGTACCAGCATTAGTTCTACTGTGACTATCTGCAACGATAACTGAAGGTAATCGAAATCCCATATCAGTTAGAAGCAGATCATACTCTTCATTTGGAATACCTGCCGTTGTCAGGTCTGTTCGATATAATTCTAATATCTTTGATAGATACTCTTTTTTCAAACCGAACGTTTCAATTCTCTTTGAAATCATTCGTTTGGCTAGAAAACGAACAAGAAAATTCGCAGAACTCAAATATGCATGAAAAATTGGTAATTCATTAGAAGTATGCCCAATCATTAATGGGATATTTCGAGCATGGCCAGTTTGGATGGCTTCTAGAGGATTGTTTGGAATTGAAACGTCATCTAAAACAGGGCCATGGTGATTTTCAGACAGAATATCTTTTCCAATCTTGCTTTGTGCTTTGATGATTTGATTCCAATCAATACCTCTCAGTGTTTCAACATCGCCATAGTCTACATTGAGTTTCGATAGAAACAGGTTTGTGATTTTGGTTGCTTTATCAGGTGATGATGGCTCAAGCGGAAAGGTTGCACTTTGAGTTATCGCCTTTTGGAACAGACCCTGCGCATCGGGCATAATCAGGAGATAGGATACCGAGATTGAACCTGCACTTTGACCAAAGATGGTGATATTATCAGGATCTCCTCCAAAAGAGGCTATATTCTGCTTCACCCAATGCAATGCACAGATTTGATCTTTCAGTCCTAGATTTGGTGGAATTCCATCCATGTATAGAAACCCTAACGGACCTAAACGATATTGGATGGTAACTACGACAACATCTCCTCGTTCCACTAGATTTCCGCCATACAAACGAGGCCGCGAACCGGAACCAATCGCATATGCACCTCCGTGTATATAGAATAAAACTGGGCGATTCGTCTGCTTTGTATCTGGTGTGTACACATTCAGGAAAAGGCAATCTTCACTCTCTTCCAACTCGATAGGGGGATCATCGTCCCAAACTTGTGGAGCCATAGGAGCATATTTGGTGGCATCATAGATATCCTCCCATGCATCAGCAGACCGGGGTTCTGAAAATCTCAGAGGTCCTACAGGAGCTTTTGCATATCGTATACCCAAGAATTCTAAGTGATTTGATTTCTGAATTCCCTGAATTCGTCCTAGTGGAATTTCAACAATTGAGTTCAAAGTCTAATCCTCTTGAATTTTGACCTATTTGTCCCACTTCCCCTCAGCTCGTAGTGTTTCTACGATTTTATTTGCCTCCTCTTTTAATATGACATAATCAGTTTTCGCAACTCGATTAAGAGGCATTTCTGAAATTATCTCAACATGAGATGGTCTCTTGTAAGAAGCAATCTCCTTGGCCGCTTGGTGCACTTCTTCTGGAGTCACACTCGTCCCAGGTTGAGGAACTACAAATGCAAATATTGCCTCTGTAAACACCTCATGCTTTACACCAACACATGCCACTCCAACCACCTTTTCCTTCAATGCGTTTGATATGAAATTCTCGACCTCTGTTGGGAATACATTGTATCCTTTGGGTTTAATCATCAACTTTGATCGACCCGCAAGATGTAGACCTTTCTCATCGTAAGAACCCAAATCGCCTGTATATAGCCATCCATCGGAGGAAATTGTCTTTCTTGTTGCGTCTTCATTATTCACGTATCCCAAGAAGATTTGAGGACCGCTGAAACAAATCTCACCTACTTCATCTGGTGGTAGTTCTTTTCCTGCTTTGCCATTCGGTTCCATAGGTTCACGTATCGAGATGGGAGTGATTGGCATTGCATATCCCACCCCAGCAAGAATGTCATCAACAGAGCCATCTAAGGGTGTGTAACTACAGAATCCAGAAGTTTCAGTTAATCCTAGACCAGTTCCGAATTTTGGAGCCATTTCAGATAATTTCTCTAGGAACTCGCGGGTAACTGCTTGTCCTCCATAGAGTGCAAATTTCAGACTTGATAAATCATATTCTGTATAATTAGGAAGCCTCCATTCCATTGCAAACAATGCGGGAATCTGTCCGAAGAGAGTTATGTTGTACTTCTGAATTGCCTCCAATGTCAAATCTGGCTTGAATATATGTAGTACAACACACTTACCTCCGAAGAACCATGGTGTCATGAGTTGTTCAGCCTGACCGCCGACATGACTCGGAGGAAGGTTGACACACATTGTATCCTTCTCGGTCATATCAAATCCCATTCCAAGGGTGAGGTTTTGGGAAGTGATTCCTCTGTGAGAGAGAAGTGCTGGCTTTGGAAATCCTGTTGAGCCTGTGGTGTAAATCACTTGACAACCATCAGTTTCAACAACAGCCGCCTTCGAATCCGCATATTTTTTTGCAATCTCAGGTTCACTTCCAGATAGAACTCTTTTTGCCAACGACTCAGCCTCTTTCGCCAGAGTAAATGCAGACATAGCACCCTCATTGCACTCTTCAGGTGCTGAGAATTGAATGAAGTGTTCAACAAAT
>JAEORN010000180.1 GCA_016840825.1 Candidatus Thorarchaeota archaeon
AAAGCTCGGTGTTGCTGTAGACACACTCAAGGACATGGAGATTCTGTTCTCAGGCATCCCACTAGATAAAGTGACAACATCCATGACGATTAATGCTCCTGCATCTATCTTATTGGCAATGTACATGGTTGCAGCGCAGAAGCAAGGAATTTCTTCAGATAAGATAGGAGGTACAATTCAAAACGACATTCTGAAAGAGTACATGGCTCAAAAATCTTGGATTCTTGCTCCCGCTCCATCTCTAAGAATCATCGGTGATATCATGGAGTATTCAGCAAAACACATCCCTCGCTGGAACACTATCTCGATTTCAGGCTACCATATTCGAGAAGCAGGTTCAACAGCAGCTCAGGAATTGGCATTCACACTTCTTAATGGGATGGAGTACGTGAAAGTTGGAATTAAGCATGGTCTGGATGTTGATACTTTTGCACCGCGATTATCCTTCTTCTTTAATGCCCACAATGATATTTTCGAAGAAGTGGCGAAGTATCGAGCAGCACGAAGGATTTGGGCTAGAGAAATGAAGGAGACCTTCGGCGCGAAAAAAGAACGCTCTCTCTGGATGCGTTTTCATACTCAGACTGCTGGGTGTTCTCTCACAGCTCAACAACCAATGGTCAACGTAGTGAGAACCGCGTATCAAGCATTAGCCGCAGTCCTTGGCGGCACTCAATCTCTTCACACAAACAGCATGGATGAAGCACTCTGTCTTCCAACAGAGGATGCAGTCCGAGTTGCGCTTAGGACCCAGCAGATACTTGCTCATGAGAGTGGAGCAGCCAATACAATAGATCCTCTTGCTGGTTCATATTATATTGAAACACTCACCAACGATATGGAAGAGGAAGCTTACAAGTACTTTGAGAGGGTTGAAGCATTGGGTGGTGTAATAGACGCCATTGAGAAGGGTTTCTTCCAGCGTGAAATTGCAGAGTCGTCATATCGCTATCAACGAGAAGTAGAAAGCGGTGACCGAATTATAGTAGGCGTGAATGAATACATCCTCAAGGGAGAACACATTACCATTCCAGTTCTCAAGATTGATCCCGAAGTGGAACGAAAACAGATTGAGCGCCTGCATAAGACAAAACGGGATCGCGATAATCGAAAGGTTCAGGAAGCATTGGATGGCCTCAGGAAGGCGTCCGAAGGAAATGAGAATGTCATGCCACATATTGTCAAGTCAGTCAAGGAATATGCATCTGTTGGCGAAATATTTGACATTTGGCGAGAGCTTTGGGGCGAATGGGAAGAACCAAAGATCTTCTAGTGTTTCAGAGTTGTAGTGTTTCGGACAGAGTATCAAATACATTAATACACCCTCGTCTCTCAGGAGTATTAAGGAGTGGATGCATCTGGCTGGCCATAATATTCAAGCTCTTCTGATCAAGGAGCGTGGAGGAATTCCTCTCTTCTTCATGAAATTGGATCCCAAGGCGCAGGATTTGGATCCAATGCTAGTATCAGGATTTTTCACTGCTATCCAGAGTTTTTCAAAAGAGGTCATTGAACGAGATAGCTCGATGTTCCAGGTCGATTATGGTGCACGTCTCTATACGGTGATATCTGGTGATGTTACCGATTTCGTCATTGTCAGTATTGGTGAATGGGATGATGAAGTTACACCAGTTCTGAAGTCCCTGCTTGAAGAGTTTGAAGGCATCTGGATAAAGGACCTGTCAACCGAGGAGAAGGACACCCTGAATATCGATGTCGAGTTTCCTGACTTCAGAGAAGGAATTGTAGAGAACCTTTCCTTTCGCAAGTTGTCCGGGAGCTGGATTCCTATTGTAATTGAAACTAGTGGAAAGCGGGGGAGAAAATCCGGCAGTAAGGTTATTCCTTTCATTAATGGTATTAATACTGTAGAAGAGATTACAAGGATGAGTGAGCTTGGAACGGATGAGGTAGTAGCTGAGATTACCAGACTTTGGGCTCTTGGCAAGATTAAATTTGGGAGTATACTCAATCGCACTGATATAATTGCATCAACTTCGAAAATAGACCGTTTGCTTCAGCTCTCATCTCCGCAAAGAACTGAGCTGCAACGAAAGAATCCTGAAGTCATAGAATTGCTTCCTCGGCTCTCAATGATGTTTGATGGAAGACGTTCCGTGGGGGCAATAATTGAAGGTCTCTCTGGAGAGTATGAAGACAATCAAGTGATAGAGGTGATTGACATCCTCCTCGAAACAGGAGCGATTGTTGCGTTATCTCCAGAGAAACGACGTGTTCTTCTGATTCAGGAAGCCTTGGAGTTGGCGATTCGCGTTGCAGAGAAAATCTATGGTCCTGATGCAGCAAAGCTATTCTTGAATTCTGCCTTGAAAAAGGTCCCAGTGACGGAGATTGCAGGAGTCTTCCGAATGACTGAGACCTCATGGAGTATTGATTACAATTCAAGATTGTATGAAGGTCTTGATCCTCGAAGACTTATGGGGCTCTATGCTGAATGGATGAAGCTCTTGGCACAATATATCAGTGCTCTTGAGAAGGATAAAATATTGAAATTTGCAGAGGCTTTGACAGAAATATACCAAGGGTATCTGTTTGAACGGTACAGTAGTTTTGACCTTCGGGGTTTTGAAGAGTTCACCTTCTGGCTTGAGATTAACTGTGCGAGAGTATGATATGTAAAGAGGTGTTATGATGTCTGAGAATTTACAACCTATTCACACGGTCGCTGATATACTAAGTCGTAGAGGTCAGACAATCTATGGTCGTGAGAAAATCGTGGAAATGTGTTCGAAGGCAGGGGTTTCTCTGATGGACGATTTTGCAGCTGAACTCGGGGAAGTGGATACTGAGAGTTCACTCTTGGAATTCGTCACAAGTTATGCGAAACTCAATCCTGCGGCAAAACTCACTGTATTGACTCTTGCTAAACTCTACGACGCATCCATACCAAAAGAGCTGCTTGAGAAACGTACCATCTTCACCGATATACTGGACTCATTGTCAGAGTTTACACAGGACTTAGCTGAACGTCTTCGCGGGTGAGATACCTAGAAAGTACTATGCATGCGTTGTCGGTTCAAGTTATATCTCTCAGTAGCTGTATTCGAAGCGATTGGATGATGAATAACACAAGTTGCAAGAATCACAGTAGGAGAATTCTACAGCTAATTTTGGTTCCTGCTCTTTGTATGCTTCTGGTGATTCCATCGGTGTCAGCTGAATTCTCTGTGAGTGCTGAGAATACGTATGAACCAACATCTGGGCACTACTGGCCGACCGCTGGATGGAGGAATTGCACACCGGAGGAACAGGGAATGAGTTCGACTATATTGCAGGAAATGATTGATCATATCAACGAAGCCAATTTAGACATCCACTCAGTGATTGTCACTCGTAACGGGTATGTTGTACTTGAGGAGTATCCCAATCCAAACCAGGGTCAGTCTCGGACAATGTCACTTCAAGGAACCCACTACCTCTATTCTGTTACGAAGAGCTTTACATCATGTCTTATTGGCATGGCAATATATCAAGAATTAATTGATAATACGAGTCAGACCGCTCTCTCCTTCTTTCCTGATATGACCTTCTCCAACGTGGATGAGAGAAAGGAACGGATGACATTATGGGATCTTCTTACAATGAGAAGTGGTCTACCTTGGGATGAAACCACCTATCCCTTCAATGATGCACGAAACGATGTATATCAAGTTAATTTCAACGCAAGTGGAGGGATTCAATATGTGCTCGATAGACCAATGGAATACAATCCTGGAACTGCATTCCTCTATAACACAGGCGCATCACACATTCTCTCAGGAATAGTTCAAGAAATAACTGGCATGACAACATTAGAGTTCGCAACGGAGTATTTATTCAATCCGCTTAACATATCACCTGTCTACTGGTCTTCAGATATGAAGGGTGTGAATTTTGGGGGATATGATCTTCAGCTAAGGCCATTGGACATGGCAAAATTTGGCTATTTGTATCTCAATAATGGAAGCTGGGAACAAGAACGGATTTTACCAGCAGAATGGGTTCAAAACACGACTACTACGGTGACAATGCTATCAGCTTCACATGGATATGGAGCGCAATGGCACACCATGCCAGACATGGATGTCTATTACGCCGCAGGGCTATATGGTCAATACATCTTTGTTTCGCCTGAGTATAACATAGTAGCTGTTTTCACATCCGGCTATGGCATGAGCGATTATGATGAGAATCCCCAAATCTTCCGAGACTACATCCTTGCTGCCGCCAGTGATGTTCCATCTCCTATATCTGATCTATTACAGGTGGGGATTATTCTAGCAATTTCAGTACCTTTGGTTGCAGTTGTGATAATCTACTATCGAAAAACTCACTAGTCTCGATTAGGCAAAACATTGAACTAGTCGTTGCAAATAATTGAACGTAGGTCGTTTGATTTGACTCCACAGTTTCTCTATAAGGTTGTGACAGTTGGTTCCTCTGCTGTAGGGAAGACCAGCTTGATACTAAGATATACTACTGGTAAGTTCAGGGAGTACTACACTCCCACACTCGGAGCAGACTTTTCAATCAAGACCATGCAGTTCGACCAGAGTAAGGTCAAATTACAGATATGGGATCTTGGCTCGCAGGACTTCCTTGAGGCTGTTAGATCTGGTTACTATCAGGGGGCTCGTGGTATTATCTACATGTATGATGTAACGCGTCCTGAGACCATGGAGGAACTCTGGAACTGGAAAAAAGAAGCGGACAAGCATGTGAAGGGAGCAGTCAATCTTGTTGTGGCCAATAAAACAGATCTTGCAACAGAATGCCAAGTTACGTCCAAAGAGGGCGAAAAGTTCGCAAAGCGTTTTCTTGCAGACTATCATGAGACCTCTGTGAAGCTCAATGATGGTGTCGATGACACTTTCACGACCATTGCAAAGAAGATTGTTGGAAAAGTAAGTTAGACTCACTTCCTGACAACCATTACATGTCTGTAATTGTACAAAAATTGCACCCCAAGGATAATATTGCATAGTTGTTCCAGATTGTCAGGTCCATGATGAAGGAAAAGGCGATTAAACAGGTCCAAGGAGTCCTTTTACTCCTAGGAGTAATAGTCCCAGTCTTAGGATTTGGAGTGCATTTCCTTATTCCTGGAGTTAGTCGAAGTGGGTATGCAGTCACTGTCGATGCAATGGATACGACTGTTGAAAGCATTCATCTGTCAACAGGTCCCTCTGTGTACAGTTTCAGCATTGAAATCTTGGGTCTGGACCCCCAGCAACCACCTGAGGTTTACATCTATCTCCTGGATGAGGTCCAATATGCATTGTATGAATCTGGCAGTGCAATAGGTTCTGTAGAGAGCCTGTTAGAAATCACAGGAGATTCAAGAGGTTCCTATGAAACCACAAGTAGTGTCGACTTCAGTATCTACATTGTTGTCATTAACAACGGTACTGAGTTGAAAACACTGAGCTATTACTATGTCTTTACTCCTTCAACTTACCTATCTTCTGTAGTGGTTGGATTTGCTGGGCTCTTTCTCCTTCTTCTTTATCTTGGCTGGACATTGAATGGCTGGAGGAGATATTTTCTTGCAGGATTAGGAGTGAACTTGGCATTCTTTCTTATTCGAATTTTCACGCTCACAACCTATTCATTGGGATTGCCTGATATCTTTCTGCAAGTCCTGCATGTAGAGCTGTATAATGATTACCCATTCTTCTATCTCTCATGGATTCCTACTCTTTGGGCAGGGGCATGGGCATATTCAAGCGCACTTCCTCATTATCTCTATCCACCCTTGTGGATCTATACAGTCGGATTGTTTGGAAGTGTACCTGCTTGGCTTCCGGGTGCTGTTCTCTTCTTGTTCAATATGGCAACCGGTATTGTCGTCTACAAGATAGCGATGATCATCTCGAATCGTAATTCGCAATCAATCTTGGCAATGATGGTCTATCTACTAAATCCAATAACGGTCGGATATGGCAGTTTCATGTGGCTTAATCCAACACCATTCGTCTTCTTCACAATCCTATCATTCTATCTTGCACTAACTGAAAAGTCCGAATTATCAGTTCTTACTCTCTCTGTTGCAACACTATTCAAGCAGTTTGGTGTTATCTTCTTTCCAATTCTTGCCTTGTTTCTGATCAAGAAGAAAACAGGTATTACAATTCAACAAGGATTAACTAAATTCTTCAAGTATACGATCATTTACGGATCTGTTCTCTTTCTATTTTCATTGCCGTTTTTACTATTCAGCCCTCAAGAATACTACAATCAAGTCATCTCCAGCAGCTTCGGATCCTATAGTAGATTGACAGTCTTCACTCCTGACCTCTCGATGCCGGTACACTTTGGTTCGTTCTTTCTCTGGCTAGGAGGCAGTTCTTGGTTCACCGATATTCTTGCTTGGTTCATTTCTAATTTTGTGTTTTTGGCACTCTGTGGAATAGTCGTTTACTGCTCCTATGGAACAATAAAGCCAATCCCAGACACATCAAATGGTTCAGCTCTTGATATCAAGGACTTGTTCATGAAAGCGATACTCTGGAGTTTTGTTGCTGTCCTGTGTTTGCAAGTCTTCTTCCCTCGGGGCGTCTACAAGTTCTATCTACTTGCGCTGATGCCTTTTGCATCTCTTCTCTTCGATTACAGAAATCTAACACTATGTCAAGATACAGAATTCCACCTTAGAAAACGCCACCTATTCGTACCAGTATTTGCGACAGTAGTCTTTCTGTGTTATCGATTCATCTACCTGTGGTTGCTGGTAGCCTGGGCCTGGTTCTATCTGATTCGGAGTGGAGAACTCAGTAGAATCCTGAATGGAATTCGCAACCTCTATTCAAAGGGAAATGGTCCCGCTGAACATAGTCCGGAAAATATGGAAACCTGGGAAAAGATCTACTCTGAGTGATCCCTCCATCAATCCCAGATAGCTGAACCATCTGGACCCATAGCCCAGCATTTCTTTCCAAGGAATGTGCCTGATACAACCACCTTTCGTTCTTCCATATTCTCAAGATGCTCAATGAATTCTCTCTTAGTCAGGACAATTCCTCTTGTCAGATGCTGAAACTTTTGGTAGAGGGTGTCTTCGAATTCTATTATTGCATGTCCAAAAGATAGCAGGATAGTATCCTCAATCTCTGGCGGGACAGTGTTAACAATTTCATTTCTCTCAAATTCTGAATCTGTGATGCGTGCGTTCAAACAAATCACCTAAGTAACTCTCACGCAATCTTTCTATATAATGTCCATTTTGAACTGTTAATAATCCGGACATTAAAAAGAATCCATATGCCTTAAAAACAGGAAATGAGATTTATTAAAATTCTAAATCATTAATGGAATTGTAATAGCCAAGTTATTCTATTTTCGCTTCTGACTTTCGAATTAATTTTCACCTTGATAATACCTCTCTGGTGAGCGGTTAGGAATATGAAATCATGATTGCAGTGGCATTGAATTTCGAGAAGTAATGCATCTTCATACCATCGAGAAGACTAGAGTTGGGGAACAATATGGTTCTTCAGAATCTTGATGGTGCCCAATCCGTTCTTAAGAAGGTCACCAACCATTGGAAGACCTAGAATTAGGACATCTAATTCATTCTTGAATTTTGAGAGTTCTTCAACAACCGTATGAACCGTACCTGAGAGTTCCTGTTTGAGCATAGCCTCTAGGACTTTCGGTTTTATTTCATCAGTTATCTCCTCAAACAGCCAGTGTTGTTTCAA
>JAEORN010000181.1 GCA_016840825.1 Candidatus Thorarchaeota archaeon
GCTCGAATTGTACGGAACATGCTGAAGAAACTCAGCTCTGAGCAAGAGAGAACTATCATTCTTACAACCCATGACCTGAACGAGGTCAAAGAACTCTGTGATAGAGTGGGAATACTCAATGAAGGAAAACTCATCGCAGTTGGAAAACCAAGTGAGCTAGAAGAGAAGTTCCGTGCAGCAAATCTTGAAGAGGTCTTCACAGGTCTGGTCACAGGTGAAGGGGTCTACGGAGGTGCTGCACCATGAAAGTTCCAGCACTGGACGTGAAGACCCTCTGGATGATTCGAAAAGAGGTTCGGGAAGTATTCCGGTCACGTTGGTTGATTCTTGGATTCATAATCAGTCCTATGTTTGCATGGGTGTTTCAAGGAGCATTTCTCTCCTTTATCGTATCACAGACCTCGGAAGAATCAGAACGAGTATTCATCACTGTTGAAGATGATGGTGAATGGGGTCGAACATTATATGAAGCGTTGAATACTCACAAGGAAGATCTCCTTATTGATCCCTTGGTAAATATCACGAGAGCTCAAGGGCAAGAAATGATAGATCAAAAGACGTTATCGGTGTGGGTGTGGATACCTGAAAATTTCACGCAAGATCTACTCACCGAGAATCGTACAACACTGATAGTGTGGGTGAATACTGGTAATTTCCGTGCAACCGCTGCAGCTTCTCGAATTGATGGATTTGCTAAGTCCATCATAAATGAGATCATTGTAGTGAGAGACCTCACAGTCAACTGGTATACAATCGCTCCTGAGCAAAACTACGGTCATCAACTAGCAATCTTCTTGGTCATGCTGACATCAGTCTTAGCACCTGCACCATACATCAGCAAGTCGTTTGCAGGTGAAAGGGAAGCAAAGACACTAGAGGCATTACTTGTTGTACCAATGAGCAGGATTAAGATTCTTGGTTCAAAACTAGTGGCAGGAATAGCTTTGACAGGAATCTATTCTGTCTTCACCGCAGTAGGAATCCTAACGTACAATCTCTCAATTATGCTGAGAGTTGGAAGTCTTCCAGTAGATTACCAACAATACTACATCGATCTTTATACAGTTAATGCGAATTCTATACCACTCATCATGTTTTGCCAGTTTCTCGTGCTTCTGTGTGCAATAGGAATTGGCGTTGTGATCTCTTGCCTCGCAAAAGATAGAGCGACTGCAGAATCAGTAAATAGCATGGTGATGTTAATTCCAACATTTGTGATAGGAATTCTGGGATTCACCGGAAGTATCTTGCAGTATGGAGGGGTTCTTGGAATATTCATCCTAGTAATTCCATTCAGCCATGCAATCCTCTTCCTGAATGCAGTGCTTGCTGGAACTGGAACTCTGGTTGGACTTGGCATCAATGTGGCATATATGATGGGATTCACTATCGTATTCCTGATCATTGGAGCAAAGCTCTTCGAACGCGAAGCCATAATCTCCTAATTATCATTGAATGGGCCATTTAGGACTGATATCAGTCCCGGCCCTTTCCAGGAGATCAATAATGTGAGTGCGAGCCTTGCTCTTGACTTCCTCTTCATTAAGGGTCAGAAGTTGCTTATTCCTCATCAGAACTTTCCCATTGACTATGGTAGTATCAACACTAAGACCATTCCCACTATAAACAAGATTAGACACAGGATTTACAGGTGGAGTTAATCCTAGGTCGTGCATATCAATGAGAATCATATCAGCAAGTTTTCCTACTTCTAATGAACCCACCTTATCATCGATGCCCATTGCAACTGCACCAGCAAGAGTTGCCATCTCGATAACATTCTCAGCACTGACAACGAGTGGATCACGAACAACTGCTTTGTGAATCAATGCTGCAAGACGCATCTCTCGAACCATATCATAGGTATTATTACTTGGGCCACCATCGCAACCAAGTGATACGGGCACACCAAGTTCAAGCATCTTTGGAACTTTGGCAAATCCAGAAGCAAGTTTTGTATTGCTAGCAGGACAGTGAGAGATGTTCGTCTTTGTCTCTGCCAATTCCTTAAGCTCAGCCTCCTCAAAATGAACACCATGGGCAAAGACCATCTCGGGACCAAGTAAGTCATGTTCTCTGGCAAATCCTGTGAGATTTGTATCAAAGTTTTCTTTTACGAAACGAACATCATCTTCTACTTCACCAAGGTGCATGGTCATGTGCGTCTTCTTCTCTCGAGTTAAGCGAGCAACTTCCTTGAATAATTCCGAGGTGACACCACCAAGAGACCTAAGTCCATACCAGACTTGAATCCGACCATCTGCTTTTCCATGCCATTTATTATACATCTGCTCAGTCTCAGCTAAACATTCGTCTGCATTCTCAACCATACCAGGATACATGATGTCAGCACTATCTGCATACCCTGTTGAGTCCATGATGATTTTAGACAGTGCGCCTCTCATTCCAACTCGTTTGAGGGACTCAGCAATACCATCAAACCCATATCGAGTATGAATCATACAATCGATAAAAGAGGTCGTTCCAGTTCGAATCATCTCAGCCATACAGAGTTCTGCTGAGACCCTTCCATCATCGTAGGTGAAATTTCCCTGAAGTACCCAGACGTATTTCTTCAACCAGTCAACTAATGCAACATCATCTGCACACCCTCGAATCAGAGCCTGAGAAAGATGAATATGAGTATCAATAAGCCCAGGCATCACTATCTTGTTCTTAGCATCGATAACGTATTCAGCATCATGAGCCCTGATATCCTCAGTCTTTCCAACTTCAACAATCTTCCCATTCTCAATGTAGATTGCTCCATTACGATAGATTTGTCGTTTGGGATCGAGGGTGAGAATATACCCATTCTTGATTAGTATAGAATCAGATGACAAAACAATACACCTCTGATGCAAACTCATCTTTCATCAAGAAATGTCATAATAGTTGCGGTATCATCTTTTCAGCGGGCAATTCTGAAATCAATGTCAATCTGGAGCCCTTCTTCTGGTTTCCCTTCTACCCGATCTCGTACTCTTGGAATACTTCCATACTTCTCTGCAAGACGTCGTACAAGATGAAGACCAACACC
>JAEORN010000182.1 GCA_016840825.1 Candidatus Thorarchaeota archaeon
ATACTGTAGCTAGTTCTTCGTCTATTAGACTCTTAGTAATTAAATTACCATTCGCATCAAAGATCTCAACGTACCGTAATTCTCGCATCAATGGTTTTCTAATTTGAAATCCTTCCATGGGCTCCCTTTTTAGTAAGCCCTTTCTTCTAATACCAGTTTCTGCAAAAGAGCGAAGAATGTCATCATTGAATTTGGACCCTGTAAGAATCTTCATCGAGTTCACACATTGGATATAGTATAGACCTACATAACAATGAAGACTCTTAAAATACTCACCTCATTGAATGCCCCAGATTGCTTAGATGGGAACTAGAAAGCTGATAATTCAATAATATGCGCAATCCAGCCAGCGACTCTTGAAACCGCGAATAGTTTCGTATTCATTTCAGCTGGAAAATCAAAAGTGGAGTAAACTGCGGCATTATACAAATCAATATTTGGATACGCCTCAATTCCTTTTCGATTTTTTAGAACAGAATACCCTTCACTTGTCACCTGCGCTATCACTTGCAAAAGCCATTCTTCGGAAGTATTTGAAAGCCTACGTTCAAGAATTCTCTCGAGTACAATTGCCCTCGGGTCTTTTTTTTGGTAGATACGGTGCCCAAGCCCGAATATTTTCAGTCCAGAGTCTATCCGCATTTCCAAGTATGCTCTTAGATTATCCAGATTTCTTATTTCTTCGAACATCTTCATTGCTTCAGTACCAGCACCATGATGTAAGAGTTCGATATGAGTAGCAAGTGCGGCTAATAATGCCTCAGATGCAGATTGCCCATCATGAATGACCTTACTCAGAGCAGACAGGGATGGATTCATTGGATCGTCCATATGTAGGATCAAAGAAGTCTGAAAATCATGAAGGTCCTTTTCATCAGGAACCTTGCATTTTGTCATCCAGAGGAAATTAGCTACGTGCCCGAGATTGCTCTTCGGTAGCTCAATATATCGATTGTATAGGTTGCCGAATTCATGAGCAACCACAAGTGGAGCTAGTGAAGCAAATGCTAGGAGGGTATCCAAATTATCTAATTGGTTTTCTTCCCTGATTTGATCAAATCTGTGTGCTAGAACAACAAGCGATGAAATATCTTCTCGATAGTACTCGCGGAAACTAATTAATTTCTCAGTTAATTCTCTATGTTCTGATTTTGATGGAAGTCTGCCTTTGATAAGAAGAAACAGAACAGACTCATAATCGAATTTTTCAGAGAGTTCTGTGACATCATATCCTCGAAAATAGAGTCGATTTGCTGCTACGTCAATCCTGCTTATTGGCTCCATGAAAATCACGAATTCCAAGATATGGTATAATTTGAGAGTTCCTTTCGATCAAAAAAGAACTCTCAAGTATTTGCTTTACATTTTTTTCCCGACGAGAGCCGCTAAGTCTGCAAGTCTGTGGCTGTACCCTGCCTCATTGTCATACCAACCAAAGACCTTGACCATCCTATCTTGAACCATTGTAAGTTGTGAATCAAAAGAACAGGAGTGTGGATCATTAATGAAATCGGATGAAACAAGCGGTTCTTCAACATAGGCGAGGTACTGAGCAAGACTTCCTTTTTGAGATGCGCTCTTGAATGCACCATTCACAGTGTCTTCATCTACAGATTTCTCAACGATGACGCTTAGATCAACAAGGGATGCATCCATTACAGGAACTCTAAGAGCCATTCCATTGAGCTTGCCTGCAGCCTTTGGATAAACTAAACCAATGGCTTTTGCGGCGCCTGTGCTGGTAGGAACAATATTCCAACATGCCGCCCTAGCCCTGCGAAGATCTGAGTGAGGCCCATCCAACATTACCTGATCATTGGTAACTGCATGAACTGTGGTCATGAATCCTTGCACAATACCAAAAGCCTCATCGATGACCTTGACCATAGGAGCAAGACAATTAGTCGTACAGGATGCATTGGAGATGACATGATGCTTTGTAGGATCATAGTCGTGATCGTTAACTCCTGGAACAATTGTGAGCATCTCTCCTTTGCCTGGCGCGCTCACAATGACTTTCTTAGCTCCCGCCTTGATATGTTTCTCTGCATCTTCACGTTTCCTGAAAAAGCCTGTTGATTCTATAACGATATCAATATCTAGCTCTTTCCACGGTAGATTTGCAGGGTCTCTTTCCGAGAGAACTTTGATTTCATCTCCATCTACAGTGATCATTCCTTTCCCGGCTTCCACCGTGCCCTCGAAACGTCCCATAACTGTATCATATTTCATTAAATGAGCCAGGGTCGTTTCAGTTGTTAGGTCATTTGTTGCTACAATATCAAAACCTTTCTTCTCCAAGGCCGCCCGAAGAAAACCGCGACCTATTCTTCCAAATCCGTTAATAGCTACACGAACAGTCATAGATTTGCCACCTCTCCTCTGTGACTACATGTTATTGAACTGCAATCTGCTGATATATCTTTACTCATAGAACATCATTGTCTTTTGAGGTTCTTTCTCTTATTGCACCTTCATACCTCCTCATCCCATGAAGATAGATTGGTACTAGAATGAATCCTGATATTCCAACTAAAATGAAGGGTGCAGAGGGATTCAGAAAGTCCCAGAGGATGCCGCCAACAAGTGGTGCGGAGAAACGTGATAGCCCCATAGTGGCCTCAAAAATTCCAAAACCTTCTCCTGCTCTTCCCTCATACGCTGTTCCGAAGACAGATGACATCACTGTAAAAGCCATGACTCCTGTAATGCTACCAATACTGAATAGTAGTGCAATAGATAGCAGATTCATTGGATAGCTGAGAATCATGGGGACAAAGACCAATGCTAGAGTACTCGTAGCACCAACAATCACTGCGACAGAAACAATGGTCACCTTACTTCTATGATCGGCAATACGACCCATTGTTCCACCAAACAAACCTGAGAGAATGCCCCCTGGCAAGTAGATTAGTGCTACTTGCATTATATCACTTGTAAATTGCTCAATTATGAACAGCTCTACAAAAGGTGAGAGAAGGGCTGAGATGAATGTGTCAATAGCTGCGGCAATTACGAGTGCAAGAATGCCTGTAGCAATTGCATCTTGCATGCTTTTGGACAATGGTCGCTTGGTGTGTTGTTCGAGTGGCCGTTTATCCATCACAACTATTAGACCACCAAGCAGATTTGTGAGAGCGAAGAACACAAGAACTGCAATGACTCCGAATTCAGGGATTGAAAGAATCATTGTAAAACCGATAAATGCCCCGATTACGCTGCCCTTTCCATTTGCTGCCTCTCTCTTTCCAAAAGCTTCTGCTCGATTTTTGTGTTGTACGCGTTCAGAAATCTCAGCATCACTACCTACTCTGTAGAATGCCGCTCCAAGCCCCCATAGCAGGCTGTTTGCAATAAGGATGTACTTGTCTCCTACGAGAACGGAAATTGCTATGCCTATGTATGCAATTGCTCTCACAAGTGTCCCGAGAAAGATTACGGTACGTCTTCTTCCGCCCTTAGCGATCTTCCCGGCAAGAGGAGAAAAAACTGCAGAGCCCAAAGTGAACATAGAAAAAATAAGAGCAACTTCAATTGCCGATGCGTTCATGTATCCGTATGCAATAATAGGAATGAGGAAGCTGACAACGAAAAATCCAAAGCTACAGAAAAACGCTGAGTTGTAGACAGCTCTGAGTGCAGCCCAATCACTCGCTCCAGATGACTCCTCTATCATGATGTTCTTCTTGTCGATTACTTGAACGCAGATATAAAGATTCTACATGATTTGAACATGTCCGAATGCTTATTACAAAATTCCTCTAATTCAGTTTGATACTGGAGGTATCTCAAATGAGTGATCATAAGGAGCATATGTGTGAATTTGCCAAGCATAATGGCGTAGATAAGATGCGAGAACGTGTTAAAAATCCGAAGTTCATCTGCGAGGCGTGTGGCCGAGCAGCAAATAATAAAGAATACCTCTGCAGGCCAGTAAGTCTCTAAGCTTCTTTTGGCCTGGAGCAATTCTCTGGAGGATGAAGTTCGCATTAGCACTATCCCCCAGAGTCTTATCTTTTTAATATGTCAAGCAAACGTAACCTGGCATGCCTAGTCTTAGAATGAATCTTCGATCCTCTATATTGTCGACTACTTCTAGAACTTGGTTGTGCATCTTGATCCACACCCGTTCGGTATCTGTTTTTTCTTCATGGCCAAAAAGAGAGGATATATCACTGCGTTCGATTTGATAGAGCTTGGTGCTCTTAATGTACGAAGAAGTCACTAAGTTCATTGATGATAACATGAGCAATTCGGTTGAAGATTTGAAGAAGCTCGTTCGTATACCCACTGTTGCAGCGAAAGGTGAAGGTATCGAAGAAACTTCAGAATTGGTTGAGAGAATGCTTCAAGATGCTGGTCTGGAAACGCAAATTCATCCAACGACCGGCGCACCAGTAGTGACGGGATGGTGGAATGTGGGTGCCAAAAGAACTCTGCTGTTCTATGATCATTATGATGTCCAACCTGCAGAACCACTTGATCTCTGGGACTCTCCCCCATTTGAACCAGAGATAAGGAATGGACGTTTGTGGGGGCGAGGTGTGGCTGATAATAAGGGCGATACCACATCGAGAATTTCTGTAATCAAGGCTTTCAAGGAGACTGGTACTGAGCTACCTGTAAACGTCAAATTTGTTATCGAGGGAGAGGAGGAGATTGGTAGTCTACATCTCCCTGAGTATACTGAAAAGAATACTGAGTTCATCACTGCTGATGGTGGAATATGGGAGTTTGGAGGTGCTGGTGTTGATGGTACCCAGGAGGCATGGCTTGGTCTCAAAGGTATCTTCTATGTGGAACTCGAAATTGAACAACTATCCCGCAACCTACATTCAAGTCTTGCTTGTACAGTTCCATCTGCGGCATATCGATTGATTTGGGCGCTTAATTCATTCCGTGATGAAGACAGTAGGATACTGATTGATGGATTCTATGACAACATAAAACCTCTAACAAAGGCTGAGCTCGAAGCGATAGAAAAGATAGACCTCCACGAGGAGGAGTACAAAGAAATCTACGCAATTGATGAGTATCTCAACGGCTTGTCAGGTATGGAGCTTAAGAAAGCATACTACGGAGACCCTACATGCAACATCTGCGGAATAACAAGCGGGTATCAAGGAAAAGGATCAATGACAGTCCTGCCTGCAAAAGCTTCTGTAAAAATTGATTTTCGTCTCATTGAAGGAATGCATCCTGATGATATTCACAAGAAACTTCGAAGACATCTAGATGATCATGGCTTCGGTGACATTAAGGTGACCTATTTCGAAGGCTATCCCGCAGCCAAGACACCAATTGATCACTCCTTTGTTAAAATAGTCGAGGCTGCGAATAAACGTGTCTTTGGCGAGCTCATCCTACATCCGACTAGTCCTGGCTCAGGACCCCTCTACCTATTCAACAGGTATGTTCCAATGGTATCTATTGGGTGCAGTGATCACCTTGGAAGAGCTCATTCACCAAACGAGAGCATCTCCCTTGAGAACTATCACAAGGCACAGCATCGAATCGTGGCGGTTATGGATGAGATGAGTCATTGGTAGAGAAAGGATCTATATCACGCTCGATTGCTTACGGAAGTGGCGGTCTGATAATAAGATCCTTTTCCCACTCTATGTCA
>JAEORN010000183.1 GCA_016840825.1 Candidatus Thorarchaeota archaeon
AAAGACTCATACATTCGTCATGGAGAGTAATATGTCCATTAAGAAGATAGTAATCAACATCATTCTCTACTAAATCAATATCATCATTCCAGAGAATTAGATTAATTCTTGCTGTTGAGTCTGCTATCTCAAAGGTGGAAACTTCGTGTCTTCTACCAGAGGTCTTGGAAGTCACTTGCCTTGTGGATCCTCTCTTGAAAATCCTGAATTTTACATTCACTCCTCTAGAATCAGGAGCCAAATGAATAATATCAGTCCAGATCGTTTCAGGTTCTTGTTCAAGCACGTTTCTCAGTTGAACCATTTGATATTCCGCAGAGATTCATCTGACTGCGGCTTAATGAACTCCTATCAAATGCTCATTGATGAATCTCTTTCAACGCCAATTGAAGTTGATCAAGTCCTTTAACAAGCTCTTCGTGCTCGCCACCAAACCCTATTCGGAGATGCCCATCAAGTTCCATATGTGAACCTGGCACTGTGAAGGTGCGATATTTCGTCACTAACAGCCTGCAGAGTTCGTCAGTACTTCCTCCGCGTTTGAGTCGTGGAGCACCAACAACTCCGCTCTTTGGTTCAATCCACTCCAACCATTCTTGATTATCCATCCATTCTTTGAGAATCTCAAAGTTGGATAACATTGATTTTCGCAGACCTCTAAGTAGCTGCTCTCTCTTCTTCAAAACTGATAATGCAATTGCTTCTCCAAGTGATGAATTACAAATCGTCACCTGCTCTCGTACAGCTCTGATTGCTTCAATGATTGATGTATCTGCAACCACCCAACCGATACGAATACCTGGAAGTCCCCAAGTCTTGGACATACTGGTTAGGCTAATTGCGTTTGGACTCATAGTTGCTGCTAGCGGTGGAGGGTTGTCAAACATCATATCCCTATAAGTTTCGTCGACCATTAGGTATGCTCCAGCGTCTTCTGCAATCTCAATTGCCTCTTTCAACTCGCTTTTTGTTATCACAGAGCCACTGGGATTATTTGGGTGAGTCAAGGTGATCAACTTAGTATTTGATTTGACAAGCTTTCGAAGCTCATCCATATTGGGTCTGAACTCGTTTTCCCAGGTCAATCTGAATAACGAGAGATCTCTCTCGAGGGACCTAGGTATCTGGTATAGTGAAGGATATGTTGGATGTTCAACGATTAGGTGATCCCTCGCCCCAACAAGATGTCCGATGACTGCAAAATTCCCTTCACTTGCCCCTGTAGTTACAGCGACATTGTCTTGGGTCATCCCACTGTACTGCTTAGCAATCTCCTTTCTGAGATCAGGATGTCCTAGATGGTACCCGTAGCGTAATTCTACTTCATTGAGGTTAATTCCAAGTTCCTTTACAGAGATGAATTTCATTCCACTCTCGCCAATATCATAATCAACCTCAAACTGATACTCGTCAAACCATACTTCTAGGGGCATACGCGTAAAGACCATGTGATTCTCACCTGTTACGGATGCATATTATACGCAAGATAAATAGATTCGCGAATGACAATGATAATTACCTGCGAGAGGATCTGAACGCACTATTGATAAGGAGTCCCGCCTATGGTGCACTATTCCATTCGTATGAGGAATCCGCAGTGACACTTCGAATCTTGATAGTCGATGATGAACCAGCAATTCATGAAGTGATGGATGCGTATCTGAAAAAATTCCTCGACGATTTTGAAATCATAGCTGCGGCAAATGGTCATGATGCTGTGTCCAAAGCAGAAGATTGTATTAAACAAGGTCACCCTCCTGATTTTGTCCTAATGGATATGAAAATGCCAGAAATGGGAGGACTCGAATGCACACGAGTACTCGCAAAACTGGGAGTCAACAACATTCACCTACTTACAGCCTATTTTGATAAAGATTCGATGAAACAAGCTGCAGAAGTAGGCGCAAAGGGTGTCCTGAAGAAAAGCGAAGGGTTTGCTTCTGTTGCAAGAAAAGTAGCAGATATGGTACGTGGCACGAGAGAACCTCCCTCTGCATCGCATCACACATAGCTCAGCAAAACCCTTTTCAATTGTTGATATTAACGAGTCTATCTATGAGTCCTCTCAGGAGATGAAATAGGTAAATGCGTCGCTCACCATCAAAGATTGTTTTCTTTGGATTCATGACACTTCTCTTAATGATGTTGATTGGGGGGTCTACCATGACCACCACCACTGCTCTACCACCTGCAAATCCTGAAGAATTTCTTCACGATACTACACTCTATGTGAAAGCTACATTGGATGGGCAGAATGTCATTGATGCAGATTCTCAAGCAGCTCCCCTTGTGCTCAATACGGAGAGTCCGATGCTGCTCACACTTCAAATCAATATTTCAAGTACTCAGGATCTTAACATTAGTGGCACAATTATGTTCTACTATCAAGGTATTGCGGTATTCCCCATTACAATTATTGAACCTGTTACAAACTCCACATGGATTTGGGTAGACCACACAGCTTCTGTCCCTGTTGTCAATGCTTACATCGATTTTGCATCACTCTTCACTTATGGACCCTTAAAATTACTCACCGGTATCCTAGAAGCCTCTATGGATTTTAGCTATTATATAGACGGCGATATCACGCTTCATACTCTACATAGTGCTAAGCTTTACTTCAGCATACCTGCAACCATAACTGACATAGTTACTTCTGTGACAGGCATATCTACTGCTGTTGCCACGGTTGGAGTAATCTATGGAGTTGGTAATGGATTCATGAGCCTGTTTGATGGTTTGAAGACTGCATACAAACTTCGTGGAATTCACAAGAAAGCCTCTGAATTGAAGTCCCTTCCCAATTTGACAGTCATCGGTGCACTACCTCTTCTCTTCTCTATGCTATCTGGAATGGCCAAGATAGGTAAGAAAAAGAAGGGTGATGAAGAAACTGGACGCGAAGACAGTGGTGTCAGTGAGTATATCATTAGACAACGCTTACGAGAGACTGCTCCTGATGCTTGGCTAGCTGATAAGTGTCCCAAGTGTCGGAGGAATTGGAACAAGAAGCTCGATATGTGTAAGAAGTGTAATTTCACTCAGGACGATGCGCGAGCCTACTATGCAGATAATTTGGCATCTAAAGTCCCCGTTGCTCTAAAGGTGATGGGCAATAAGAAATCTGCAAGTATTCGTACTCTTGCAAAGAAGACAAAGTTGAACGATTATAACGCTGGAGTTGTCGCTGCAGCTATGGTTGATACTAATGTCACTGAGATAGTAAAAGTTGGCACTCCTCTTCGCTCCTTTGTGATGAACATTGCTGGTCTAGCATTCCTTGTTGTCACTTGGCAGCAGTTGCTTGGGGATAGTGCAAGTACGCTTCAGACAACGATCACTGTTGTCGGTGCAGCATTGTCTCTTGCAGTAATTATTGCGTTGTATATCAGTCGCAAGACTCAGATTAAGAAATTAGAGGCTGAAATGGCTGACGATACGAAGGTTCTACCTACTGAAAAGGAAGCCAAGACTGAACCGCATACAGAGGAAGTGGCACATCAAGGCATCGAAGAACACATTGAAGATGGTTCCGAAGATACATCGGAAGAGATAGTGGAAACAGAGGAATTTGATTCACCTTCTGAATATGACGAAACATCTAGCGATGAAGACTCGTCTAATGAATAGATCTTGACCTGCAATGAGCCTATGAGAAACGGGGGCGGGATTCTTTACCGCCCCTGTATTTTTCTCAGTCCGCGTCTGAATCTAGTTCAAAATCTTCATCTGGTGGTTCTGTATCTATCTCTTTCTTTTCAAAGGAGTCGATTTCTGTATCAGATG
>JAEORN010000184.1 GCA_016840825.1 Candidatus Thorarchaeota archaeon
GGGCCACATGAGTGGCCCAGAAGCTCAAAATCCTAGTCAAGTTTTCTCAAAGTAGATATGGAAGCTGTAGAAAATTCGAACTCCCAGTCAGATACAAAACTCTCAGTCCAAGCTGGAAGTGGAGGTTCTTCTCCTTGAGCAATCATATCTTGCCATGACTCGTCAGTAAGACGATCATCCATTGGCCAAGTGAACTCGTAATAGGAGAATACTGCACCCCTTGTAAGAACGACCTGCCCCTCAATCTGGACAGCCACGAGAATTACCATAGGGTTCCCTACGGCTTCTTCAAGGACTTCCCCCTCATTGGGATCAGTATGTACATCTGCAATGACAGCCATGTCATCATCAGCATCTGAAACATACTCAACATCAGTGGGCATAGCTACGATATCACCAAGAATACCCCCGCTATCCTGAATTAGTTTGTACTCCTCATCACTTAGTGCAGTTCCTTCAAGTTCCTTGATTGAAATTGTCTGGAGATCTAATAGAAAGTCATGTAACTTCTGAAGTTTCTCTTGCATAAGCGATGAGAGTAAATTCCGAGAATCCAAGCCAGATATCATCATTTGGCAAAGGGATGCCAAACGTGCGTACAGACGCGGAACAGGTTCAACATATCCTTTAGTGGATTCAGGTAATCCTCGGTACGACGTATAGGACTGTTTTGCATAAAGAATTGTATCATGTCTTAGCTCAGCCCAGGAAGCAAGTGCAGTAGATAACTGCTTGTCAACCCATGCCTCGCTTTGCATGAAAAGAGGATATCCCTCACCTGGGTCAGACAGGAGAGGCAGAAGAGAATACAACCAGAGGTAATACAAATTGTGTGTCCATTCGCTCTCTGTAATATTTCCAACCTGGTTCCAAAGCATCTCCATCTGTGAAACATAGTTCAGATAGTCCTTCTCATCTTCAAGTAGCTCCCACGCACGGTCGGATCCGAAAGCAGCCATCACATCAAGACCCAGTGGCATCAGTCGCGGATTAGCTACGGTACCTACATACTTGTAGACAAGTTGACCTAGAATGTAACTATCAGGAATGTATCTCTGACCCATGAATCGTAGACCCATAGTCTGAGTCATGGTGTCTCCATCGGAAACTGGATGACCCAAAATAAGCGGTTCCCTTAGTTCTAGCGCTTCAACGATAAACTGCTGCAGGAGTGTGTCATTGTCTAAGTCAAGCATTTCGACTTCACTACCATATATGCTTTGAATAAGCGTGAGGTATTCTGATGGAATCAAATCATCTGCAGAACCAACAAAGAATGCAGTAGGCTCATAGAGTGCATCCCAAACCTCCAAACCTGAGGGAGTGCCTGAAATACCCGGCACGCTTTCTGTTAGTGCCAAAGAAATAAGAATAGCCTGAGCAGTATTATTCATACCTTTATCGTTGGGACTTGGGGGTAGGTCTGGTTGTAGTCTAAAGGACACCCGACCATACCACATCATTACTTGGAAGTATTTCTCAAGTTGTTCACTTCGTGTATAATGTCCTCTAGGAACAAATTGCGTGAAATCTTCCTCATAGTTCATGAACCATGCGGCTGTCATATCTGAATGTGCATCAATAAGCTGCAGAACGTTTTCTACGGCTGGTTCAACCTCTGGAGGAAAAGTTGGGGGAATCACTGTTTCATTGTCCAATAATTTCAATGCCACTGTAAAGAACATCATGTTTCTCAGAGCTGCATCTGCCCATCTTCCTTCAGGGGCTGCTTCGTATTGAGAGAATGAGATGTCCAGCAATGTATCAGTAAGATTTCCAAGAAGATCCCAGAATGAAAAGACCTCAACCTCTCGTAGAGCTAGATCATAGAGAACATGATATGCATGTAACACTGAGTCAGATGAAACAAAGCTCGGAACACCATTATCATAATTTAATTCTAGTATTTCATGTATCTGCGTATACTCAGATTGTGGAATGACTGCAAACCCATTACTCACTATCTTTTGTGATACTCCGCTTGGGAGTGTGGGATATTGTCCAAGATTAACGACATTGGACAATCCCTGATACACAGTATATGTTGGCGCGTTGGGATTGAAAGACTCCTCATAGGGCACAAAATCAGCGAATCCACCTGCTACTGTATGATCAATTGTAAAAATGAGTTCATTTGGATGACTTGCAGGGGGATTCCAGAAAGCACCTCCAAGAACGCCTATCGTGGCAACAAAGCTCACTGCAAGAAGAGCTGATGCCATCCCGGCGCCCATAATTTTCCTTTTTGTATCAGAATCAAGCGCTCTAATTATCACTGAAATCACAATAATCCGTGTACAACATTATTACTTAGTACCATGGAATAGAACACATTGTCCAGATTTTAGAACACTAAATCTGGCATTAATTTTTTTTGACAAATGCGCTGTTGACAAGAAATTAAACGGAATTGTCCACCTGCTAATGATGTGGAGCTTCGGATGAGAGATCTATCTGATGAAAATGCAATAGAGTCTGAGCTAAGAGGTAACACACTACGGGTCTATTGGTATATGCTCTCACAGAACGAGTCGGTAGGAGTCAGGGAAGTCCAAAGAGCAATTGGCATGTCTAGTCCCTCAGTAGCAAGTCATCATCTGACTAAGCTTGTATCTCTGGAGCTGGTAGAGAAGAAGCCAGATAATTCGTATGATGTAAGTCGGGTTGTCAAGGTGGGGATTCTGAGAAATTTCATTGATTTTCGGGGCAGGTTCCTTCCGCGGTATATGTTTGTTGCAATCTTTTTCTCAGCATATACACTCTCATATTTTGTGCTCAGTCTTATTGCATATCCAGGACTCTACGACAGATACATCGCACTGGCAATTGGAATCATTGGAGCACTGTTTGCTTGGAGTGAGAGTATTCGGCTTTGGAAGCTAAAGCTATCATAAGATTATGTCATCATTTTTTCAAGATTACAAAGCGTTGAGTATTGTCTCCTGAAATTTAATTTCATTCGCGCTCATCCTTGTCGCAATATATTGAATCCTTTCAGATCTTTAAGCTGAGGTCTTTCAGTCAGCAATCCTAGTGGGTAAAGTATGTAAGTTGCTTTTCCGATAGCGTTTTTCTATATGATGAATGAATTCCAACATTTCTAAATCTTCAAATCTTCATACTTTTGGCGATTATAGCTAGTATATTACTGTATGAAAAATATGTTTTCAGCTACTATAATATAATGAACGATAAAGTACATAGAAAATAGAATGATGTTGTAAATGAATCATGATTGTCATATAATTGTTGGAATAATATTTGACTAAAGTTATTACCATTTGAGTCTATATTATCATGAACATTGAATCATTGTTGATTCCAATCATCAGTGAAAACATGTACACCAAAAACGCCTGCAGGCAACCTTATGGAAATACCTTGAGCATCACTGATCCAAATCTGAAATCTCCAGCTCAAGTCTGAGCTGGATAATATGTATGCGAAGCATATCGAAAGAGGTGATGTGTAGCAATGACTGAAATTTTAAGAGGTCGCAAGAAGGCGCTTAATGTTATACTGCCCAGAAGAATCAAGGAACACTCAAACAATGAATTGCGATTGATGCTTGTCACACTGAAAAATGCGATTGTTGCCACTTCTGTACAAATTACGAGAATTGAGAATGAATTGAAACACCGGGGAACAGATTTTGGAATACTAACTAGTACCAAGGCAAGATCCAAGAGTGAAATTGAGTTTCATGAGTGGCATGGCGAAGCGCAATGGAAAACAAATCTAAAGGAAGGGAACGCGCTCTCCGCGTAATTTTACCGGATGACATTGGAGAGCATTCAGAGCGCGATCTAGGGGAGATGTTAAAATCATTACGAGAAACTGTTGAATTCAGTGTTGGGCAAATCTCTATTATTGAGGCTGAACTTCAAAAGCGTGAGGGCAGGTCTATAATACAACTTGAAAAAATAGAAGTTTCTGAAGAGTCAGCAAATGATGAACCTCTTGACCCAGTGGAGATTGCTCTGGTTTCGACAATTGAGGTTAGAAAGAATGAAACTGAGGGATGCATTTTATGCGGATTATGTACAGATGTATGCCCTTGGGATGCTCCAGTCATTATAGACAAAAAGCTTATCGTTCGACAGGAACGATGTCGCGGATGTGGAGTGTGTGTAGCCGCATGTCCAAGCAGAGCCATTGATATGAAGGTATATGAAACTGAAGATTTGATTGAGTTAATCCAATATGTTCTCCGAGAGGATGTCTTAATTAAACATCCACATGGAGTACATGATGCTGTTCGAGAAGCGCAATCAGCTCTTCTTAATGTCGAACGGATTTTATCTCACAGGGTAAAGGATAACAAAATTGAAGATGTTCTACATACAGTGAGGAGAATGATTGACCGTATCGATAGGATGGGAGATCGATTAAAGGGAGAACAGACCCAGAGTCAAGAGAGTGTGGCTTGATACACCTCTGGTTATTTTACGAAAGCCTCTACTCAAAGATTCTAAAAATCAGGAAACCTCTTGAGGTGACGATGACACTAGTCAAACTATGACAGATAATGTTGTACTTAACACTATCAACAATAGAAGGTCTATTCGAAAATATCTAGACAAACCCGTATCTAATGAAATTGTTTCGCAAATTCTTAAAGCTGGATTCAGAGCCCCTTTTGCAGCACAGTTATGTTCAGTGATATACACGCGTAGTCATGAAAAGATGAGGGAAGCTGGGATTGGCGTCTATCCCACAGCACCTCTTCACATGATTTTCTTCATTGATCTTGTGAGGCTGGAGAAGATAATGAAGCATCGTGGCCATGACTATGGCTATGACGACATGATGGCTATCTGGTTGGGCATACAGGATGTTGTTCTCATGATCGAGAATCTAACAATTGCAGCTGAGTCATTGGGGCTTGGTTCAGTACTCTATGGTCTTGCTCCATTGAGAGCTGATTCAATCGCAAAAACATTCAGTGTTCCAAAACGCGTCTTCCCTGTAGTAGGTATGAGTGTTGGATATCCAGATCCAGCTGAGGACACCGAGATTAGACCAAGGTTCCCACTTGAGATGGCAGCATTCGAGGACAAATATCGTGACCATACTGACGAGGATATCAAGATCTGTATGAAAGGGATGGATGAAGGATTCATCGCGCAGGGGTATTATATCAAGGAACGAACTAAGGTTGAGTTAGTGGACAAAGAAGACACAATAGGTTTCGACAGATATTCTTGGTCGGAGCATATCTCTCGTAAGTTCAGAAGTGCTTTCAGAAGCGGAGACCCCCTCCTTGATATCCTAAGAAGGCATGGATTCGACCTGAAGTAAAGTGTATAAGTAAGGGCAACCACTACGAAGCACCGCGTTTGGGAAGTGGAGATTAGTGAGTGTTGAGCTTCCAGAAACACTGATTCTTGCTGAACAGATGACGAATACAATTCTCGAGAAGAAGATCAAATCATGTGATGTCAAAGACTCAGCTAAACTTCAGAAAATCGGATTCATGAATAAAAAACTCAAGGACTACGAAAGATTAGTAGGCTGTAAAATCAAGTCAATCACACATCGAGGAAATGTGATTCGTATTCAACTGAATCAGAAGATGAACATTGTTTTGTGCCCCGATTATGGTGCGAATATCCTCTTTCACAATAATGAGGAAACATTACCCAAGAAGCATCACCTGAAGGTAGAATTCACCGATGGGACATATCTGACAATTCGACAGACCGGAATGGGACTGGTCTATTCAGCTACTGACCAAGAAGTAAAAGACCTCTATGTAATCAAACGTGATTTTTCAGACACGCCATCACCTGTGGGAGAACACGACTTCACTTTCGAACGATTTGCAGAGCTACTCGATGCAAAAGGTCAAAACATCAAAGCGGCAATTGTTGGCAAAACTGCAGTAGTAGTTGGTTTGAGTAACGCAGCTTTTCAGGAGATTATCTACAAGGCTGGAATCCATCCAAAGAGAAGCACATCTACTTTGTCAGACGCTGAGAAAAATGATTTGTATGATTCTATGAAGCAGATTCTCAACTCACGCATCTGTTCGGGAGGCAAAGATAACTGGGTGGATCTCTATGGTACACCAGGTAGACATACTCCAGTCATGGGGCCTAATATGAAAGACAAGAACTGTCCGCAGTGTAATGCAGCCATAGAGAAGATTTCCCATGGTGGGGGTCAGATCTATCTTTGTCCTCGGTGTCAGCGATAATCATGAGCCAATATATTCTAATTATTCTACGTGACTCATTTGTTTTCTCAACTGTA
>JAEORN010000185.1 GCA_016840825.1 Candidatus Thorarchaeota archaeon
AGTACTTCATCCTAACACCTTTACATATCTTTTTCTCTTGGATGAAATCGCATGATTCTTTGGAGTGCTCTGTTGGTTCGGTAGATGTGCAATCAAATCACATGATAACCTGTGTTGGTTCTTGACAATACAATTGTATTCAAATACCTCCTCGATTTCTATTTCACTTGCTTAATTCATTCAAAACAAGGAGAGAAGAAAATGGACGAAAAGGAATCTGTGTATCAGGCATTTGTCAAGGCTGGAAAGCCACTAAAAGCTGGTGATGTTGCTGAAGCAACTGGAATCGAGAAAGAACAAGTATCCAAGATAATAAAAGATCTGAAGAAGGATGGAAAATTAATTTCACCGAAGAACTGCTATTACGTTCCTGCCTAATAATGCAATAAATGCAAATTAGCATGGTTCTACTCATCTAATTTCCTTGGTTTTCTTTTCAATGCTAGAATCTTCATTATATCTTTAACATCATCAATAGTGATTATTCTGATCCATAACCACTTTCCATCATGAAGTTTTTCTGCTTCAGACATTATTTTTCCTATTCTGGGGCTTATCTCATCTTGAAGATTCGCAACTTTCTCAATTTCCTTACTACCAAGTACGATTAATACAGTGATAGCACCTCTTTCTGGAAAAAGAGAACATAGAGTCTTACCACTCTTGCGATATCGAATTGTCCATCCGTATTTCTTTCCGTAATATACCGTTTCAGGTTCGAAATCATACCTATCTTCAATATTCTGTTTGAGATTGATCCATACTTTGCTTACCTGCTTTCCGATGAAATCCGTAATAGAATCCTCAGTCGGAGTATTTGTTCTATCGAGCAAACGCTCTAATTCATGATTCATCTCCATTAGCTCCTTACTTGAACTGACACCTTCTTTATCTTCACGTGGCATTTGCATATCTCCTCGTGTTTTTGTGTTCTATGTTTGATAGCAAGATGCCATAATGACAGGTTGCAAAGCACACTTTTTCGTGATGCATTACTCTAACTTTATGAGTAATTAATGCCCATTTCGCTTAGATGATATCTTTGGATGATATAATAAGTAGAAAGATAGCTTTCACTCTTCTAATTGCCTGTACTATTAGTGTGATTTTAGCTATGCCTGCTATGTTAATAATCCAAGGGGAAATCCTTGCGTTAATCCCTCTTCCATTGGAGTTACTCCTTTTACTTTCAATCTTGCAGAATATACTACTCTTTAGCATTCTCATCTATCTTGGTATGAAACTGTCCCGAAAGACAGGATTCAAGATTCCTATTCTCGAAAACAGGTTCTCTGAGGGAAAGATAGAGCTACTATTCAGAAGACACGCAACAATTGCTTTTCTCTCTGGAATGATGGTGGGTCTCTTGATACTAGGATTCGATTTGATATTTGTAAACATGGTGGAGAATATCGAGTTACTTAAATCCTATCCAGGAGAGCCAACTCCTGAACTCTGGAAGATGCTTCTTGCTCTACCATATGGCGCAATAGCAGAAGAAATCGCACTAAGATTCTTTTGCATGACAGCTTTTGTTTGGATTTTCTCTAAAATAAGGAAATCATCTGATAGCGATATTGAGAAAGGTGCTATTTGGATTGCGATAGTTATTGCAGCCATTCTGTTTGGTGCCAGTCATCTCCCAACAGCTCTCTACTTCATAGGCTTTTCTCCATTTCCTATTCTTAGGATTGTGTTTTTGAACACACTGGGTGGTATAGTCTTTGGATGGCTTTATTGGAAGTATGGTCTTGAATATGCAATGATTAGTCATCTTGGAATGGATATAGTCCTACACATTTTACTGATTCCAGTTATCTAGTTTGAAATACCATTACTGCAATGATTTCATAGGATCGTGTAGCATCCGCTCAATATTCAATATCCACCTATATTGATTCTTAGGGATTCAATGGCCACCGGATTCCCCCGAAGTAATCCGATTGCTTTGAGTTCATCTTTTCTTTAAACCCTATTCAGTTTAATCTGACAGACTTCGAACATATTTATATATCGCGATAATTCGATAATTGAACGGCCGTCGAAGTGTAGCATGGGGAAACTCGAGATGACCGAAGACGAAGCATCAATCGATGAGAAGAAACTTGGTATATTTGAGAAATACTTGCCACTTTGGGTCGCAGTGTGCATGATTCTTGGAATCGTTCTATCACAAGTGGTTCCAGGCATAAGCGAAACAATTGATTCTTGGAAAATCGGTCAGATATCAATACCAATTGGAATATGCCTTTTCCTGATGATGTATCCGGCCATGCTAAATATTCAATCCTCTGAATTGAAACGACTGGGAAAGAATCCCAAACCGATCATCTTGACCATCATTTCTAATTGGATCATATCTCCTATTGTAGGATTCATTCTTGCAAATCTATTTCTCACGGGGTACGAACAGCTAATAGTAGCAATAATTCTTCTTTCCTCAAGTCCATGCACAGCAATGGTTTTAGTATGGGGATATCTTGCTGAAGGAAATCAAGAACAAAACGTCATCAATACAAGTCTTAACACTGTAACTATTCTTTTCCTTTATGCTCCTGTTGTTGCACTATTGACAGGTATCGCAGAAATACCACTAGATCGTTGGGCTTTATTCATCTCGGTTCTTGTGTTCATTGGTATTCCTTTGATATTGGGCTTGGTGAGTCGAAGGTCATTGGTTAGCTTGAAAGGACTGGATTGGTTTGAGAAGAAATATCGTCCCGCGGTTGGAAAGATTGCGCTTTTGGCATTGCTAACTACACTCATTGTGCTTTTCTCATTGAATGGACAGGTGATGTTGGAAAATCCTGATCTATTGGCCTTGATTTCAGTTCCTCTACTTGTTGGATTTGCGTTAGTTGTTGGATATAATCTCCTTATCACTCGAGCGTCAAATCTAGCATATCGAGAAGGCATAATCACAGTGATAATTGGCTCCTCAAGTCATTTTGAGATAGCAATCGCAACAGCAATCTCAATCTATGGCGTTGGATCTCTAGCTGCTCTTGGTACGACCATGGGATTGTTCTGGGAAGTTCCAATTATGCTGGGATTAGTATATCTTGGCAAGTATCTTCGCGGTAAGCAATTTTGGAAGGAAGAATAGATGTCCCCTAATGTTGTGCGTTCTATAGACTGTGACACACTGTAATCTCTCTAAGGAGCGTCATGAGAATGAAGGAGAAGATTCAGATACGGGTGTATCTGCCTGCTGGAGCATGTTCTTGTAGTCAAAGCGGTTTCTTAGAGAGAATAAACAAAGCAATTCAATTCTTCAGAAATGATGTGGAATGCAGTTTCCATTCAGCAGCAGATGCAAGCGCGAAGGAATACGGTGTCGGATATCGAGGTGTTGTCATAGGGAACCGATGTATAGGTGTTAATCCTACTACAGACCAAATTGAATCCGCAATACGTCTTGAGCTAGAGAGGAATAGCAAGTAAGGGTGTATTCACTATACTTGAAAAGGAAACATACATATTCCAGCAGATTTCAGAAGGAAAATCGAGGATTGAACATCAAATGACGTCTCACACCATAGTAATTGGTGATAGTAGACAAATGGAAGAGTTAGAAGATAATTCTGTTCATCTTATAGTTACATCTCCCCCGTATTGGAACCTGAAGGATTATGGAAATGAAAATGGAAGCACTATTGGCCATAATCCAAATTCCTATGAAGAATACCTAGAATCTCTCTTTGATGTATTCCGTGAATGTGTACGAGTTTTGGTGCCCGATGGAAAAATATGCATCAATATAATGCCTATTTTCCTCACGGGAAGACAAACTAAATTCAAGAGAAGGGTGACTAAGACTGTACTAACTGATTTTGAACACTTTATGGATTCAATGGGGAATATGTATTTTCATTCACTCTACATTTGGGATAAAAGAAAAGCAGTCCGCTTCAGTTCATGGGGTTCTTACCCGTATCCTCCAAATATGCTCTCATCCTTTCCATATGAATGGATTATTGTCTTCGCAAAAGGTGGAAAACGGAGAGCAGTATCGAAAAAAGTCAAAGAAGCTTCTAAAATCACACATCAGGAGTTTACGGATTGGTGTCAGAATTCATTGTGGGATTTCTCTCCAACCTCGGCAAAAAAGGAGAATCATCCTGCTCCATTTCCAGAAGAACTGCCTCTAAGATGCATTAAGTTGCTCTCCTTTGTTGGAGATACTATCTTAGACCCATTCCTTGGTAGCGGAACAACAATGAAAGTGGCTAAGGAACTTGGAAGAAACTCGATTGGCTATGAAATCAACTCTGATTATCTACCAACCATCAAGGCGAAGATTGGATATCAACACCAGACATCGGAGAGCGATTTTACTTACCAGATAATAACTCGAGAGGTTTCAAGATAATGCAACTGTAATCATAAATGAAAGCAATCTTTGATTGATTCATAACCTTGATTTATCCCACACAACGATCTGTTCCTTTCTTATTGTTCTGTTTATAGAATCCCAAATTTGACTACTCGAACCCGTATACTCTCTTTCTACAATGTACGTTGGTTTCCAATCAGTTAAATCTGTGAAAAACTCGCCTCCATTTATCACACCGTCTTTAGTTTTCTTATCCCCTACCACAAAGACAACAAGTGCGGTATCTGTGGTCACAATGTCAATCTCTTTCATTGCTTTCCGCATATCTTCCTCGTAGCTCGAAAATTTCTGTGTCAAACCATCCCTTATTTCGGCTCTGTCCTCACCTATGATTGAATATACAATCCTCCCATAATATGATGTATAATCAAGGGAATCAAAATAAGGTGGGCTTGTGTATACAATATCTATACTATTTTTATCAATGATTTTCGAAAGTTCTCTAGCATCATGTTGAAAAATCCTACAGCGTGCAACATGCTCAATAGAGCTGCTATGTTTCCTTGCCTTCTTAGAGAGAACATCGAAGAAATCAATCTCTCTATGAGGTTTAATGATTTTTCCAATGGAGTTTGAAGACCATTTATAATGATTACAAGCACGTGCTGCAAGTGCGATAGATCCAAAATATGCTGCTTTCTGATAGTCTGTCAGGTCTTCATAGAAATGCTGAATACTCATAATATGATTTGCAGTTCTAGGATGGAAGTATTGTCTTGCGAAGTCTGGCATCTCGTCTGGGTTTCCTAACTCTGCCGCTTCTTTGATTAGGTTCTTCAAGTCCTCCAACATTTCCTTTCTGTTCAATGGTTGGGTTTTTCCCTTGGCTATGATTACAGCTAATGGATTATTGTCCACGCCAATTGTATCCAATCCCCACCTTTGCGCTTCATAAACGATTGTTCCAGAACCGCAGAATGGATCAAGTAATCTCTTGTCGCGTGGAAACTGTTGAATCATACTCGTGGCATCTATTGCTGACATTTTTCCTCGATATGGATAAATTCCATGGATTGAAGAAGGATTATTGACACTCTCAAGACGTCGAAAGGTGAGTCTAGTGGGACTATCTGTAATCGCATCGTGTGTTTGCTGAATCCCAATCTCAGACTCCTTATTGTTCACTAGAGATAACTCCCAATCCAAATGAGGTTTCACTTACTGAATTTCTTTCAAGTTATAAAAGGAACTCGGAATGTGGACTTAAGCAAATTGAATAGGAGAATCATAGTCAGCAAGCGTTGCACACCATACTGCCATTACAACAAGCTTGTATTGACAAGTAGCATCAAATTTCTTCTGGCAAATTCCTTTTGCAAAAGTCCAAGTTTATGAGAAATTACAACAATATCTCATTGTAGACTTCATGATTGTTCAATCAGTAATGCTTTTGCAATTCTCTCAAAGGTTCATGTAGCAGCCATTCATCATCACTCTTCCAGTTTCCTTCAGCACTGATATTCTCAGGATAGAACCAATATAGTCTGCTATGGTTTCTTACAGTATCCATGGTGAAGACTTGAAGCGATGGCAATTTTGTCCATAGAGCATAGAATAGACTATGTTCGTGTGAGGGAGGCATTCTTCCCCATAGTAGGAATCCCCCTCTTTCCAGTAGATCAATAGCAAGTGGGAAAGGTGGGGCTAATTTTGATAGTAATGCATTATAGATCGTCGCTCTATTATCATCTGATGCATCAGGACAATAGAACAGCTTTGTTGATGAGATATCAAATCTTGACCTATCGATTTGAGCACGAATCGAATCTATGTAGTTCTCTCTGACTAGAATCATCTTTCGACTGATTGTACTCTGAGAAAGTGAGAGTTCCGCCTCAAGTTCACTTTGACTTACATCAGCATTGGCAGTCATTCGTCTGAGAATCTCAAGTTCGACACCTGAGGGCAAGGAATCTACTGGTTCGTTTTTCAGAGCAATATCAGGTAGTTTGTTAGATACGGAACAAATTTCCTCTAACCAAGGGTACCAGTCATATTTCCAAGACATGGATGTCGAATCATACTTCTGGAGGTTGGTTGTTGTGGACAGTCTATAGCCTGTGCTTTTTCCCATAACATACCCCTTTGATATCCCCATCTTTTGCAATTCTTGAAAGAATCTATGAAGTAGTAGTTCTGCTTTGGGAGGGATATCAAACTGTGCAAATACACCTGCGAAGGGCCCGTAGATTCTTGATCTATAATGTGTATAAGGATGCAAGTCGCATGCTTGTTCCAGCTGCAGAATCTCCTTCTCAGATGCTGCTTTGAAGAAGATAACATGTCTTTCTAATCCTAGGTGTAATGAATTGAAGACTGCAATTGGATTTGATAGGATCTTTGCCTTTCTGAGTTTTTGAAGGTGTTTTTTTGCAGTCACCCAACTTGTATTTGCTTTGATAGCCAATTCTCGTATTGTAATTGTCGGACTCAGTTCGATGATTTGGAGAAGCCTAATGTCAAGGTCGGAAAGCATTTCACCCAAGCATTGTACACCTGCCTAGATATAGTTCAGTGTCTTTGATTTCATCTGTGTAGCATATCCATCAGAATACCAGGTATACACATGGATCAGCATCTCCAGACCCTTCTGGAGGATCAAAAATGTATTCTGCAGTAACATAAACTGTACCAGTACTATGTACCTGCAATTCCAAACTGAAAATATAGTCCCCTGGCTCTATAGCATGATCATACATGTAGATACTGCAATGAAGCGTAGTGAGACAACCAATGATGTTGAATGAATAGCGATAACCTAACCCTGAAGGTAACGTAAGAGAAACAGTGACATTCAGATTGTATTTCTCAGCTCCATTAAGTAAGACATTGAAACGCCCCACAATATCATTTTCATAATCCTCTCCATCCGCATCTGCATATTCTACTGAGAGGATTACAAGTGACGCATCTAATGTGTTTTCTATGCTTGTCGAACCCACCCTATGAGCAGAGATTGGCTTTACAACACCAAATAGTATTAGGAATAAAATCGAACAGGTCAAGATCTTTAGTATGGACTCTCTAGGCATAATTCCCACCATATGCAATGAAGCAAAGGGTGATATATTAACCATTTGACCCATCACTTCATAATCCATGCATGGGTAGAAATTATACATATTTTCGATTTTCTATTTATTATACCCAAGTCTTATTAGGATGTTGTGTGCCATTTTCACTGGGTCAGGAGACCCAGTTCGCTAAGTGGTGATGAGTATGAGAAGTAAGACCTTGGCTTTAATGGTCATGCTCTCTATTGTGTTGACTGCAGTTCCCATTACGACAGGAATGGTCACTTCGCTGAGCAGTTCTCTTGGAGGCTATGACGCAAGCGCTCTATACATCTGGGAGGATGATGATCCCGAAACACAGTGGGGGGTCGAGCGCATTTTTGATGGGGTTTATGATGGTTATATTCCGACTGCAAATGTAGATCTTGCTATACTTGACACAGGTATCGATACAGATCATCCCGATCTCGTGGCAAATATAGCTTGGACATATTCTGCCATTGATCAATTGACCGTTGAAGACAAAAATGGACATGGTTCACATTGTGCAGGAATCGCAGGTGCCGAGCGGAACGGCTTTGGTGTTGTGGGAGTCTACTCAAACGTTGACATCTATGCCATTCGAGTTCTAAATAATGGAGGAGTAGGTCAATGGACTGATATAGCAGATGGAATTTATGCTGCATGTAGAGGTCCAGATGGTATCGAGGGGACCGATGATGATGCTGATGTAATCAGTATGTCTCTTGGTGGTTCTGGTGATGACGACTCACTTCATGAAGCAATCACTCACGCATATAACATGGGGATAGTTATTGTCGCGTCCGCTGGAAATGGAGGAGATGGTGATCCGACAACAGAGGAGATTTCATACCCTGCTGCATATCCAGAGGTTATCGCGGTTGGAGCTTCAAATACTGATGATTCGATTGTATCATTCTCGAATACTGGATCATATATCGAAGTAGCAGCTCCAGGTGTCAGAATCTATAGTACCTACAAATTTGGCACCTATAACACCTTATCTGGCACTTCAATGGCTTGCCCTCACGTTGCAGGACTAATTGCTTTGATAATCGCCATTCATGGGAAAATGCCTGTGGGTGATTTCGATGACAGATGTCCTAATACAATACGTGGGTACTTGCACCGAACTGCACTTGACTTGGGACCGAATGGCTGGGATCCAGCTTATGGATATGGTCTAGTACAAGCAGGTCAGCTAATCTAGAAATCTGTGTTAATGGATTGGCAGGAAGCAACCCTGCCATCCTTTTCATTTTCACAGAAAGCATCGATCTTGGAAGACCCACATTCTTGCTCTTTGCTAAGAACCATTTATTAACCAAGGTGAGCATCTCGAAGTAACATCATAAGCGTTCTAAGCGCGCCTTCATGTACATCTGATTCGAGTTTGAAACTCACTGATACGATGTCCATGAATTAGAATGTTAGGGTGGATCAAATGAAGAGAAATTTCAGAATAGCCGTCAGTATTTCAACTATAGTATACTTGTTTTTAGTTCCCCTCATATCATTGGATGTAATCGCCGAAACTCCTTACACTCAAACCTCTATTACATCGGCCACATCTATTGGTGATGAGATTGTAATATCACATAATGATAATTTCACCACTCAAGGCTGGCCAGGTAATGGCACATCTGAAAACCCCTTCTTGATATCCAGTCTGGATATCTCTAGTGACCAGACCTGTATCAACATAACCAACACAAATCTGTTCTTTGTAATTGAGAATTGCTATCTAACTAGCGAAGGGATAGCACCGAATGGTATGGCAATCTATTTGCAGTCAGTCCAGAATGGGGAATTTCGAAATGTCTTCATAACGAAGAAGGCTACCGGAATACACGCAGTTGACACATCACATATATCATTCTTCAATGTCACAATCTACGATACGAACCGGGGAATCCATCTCAGAGATTCATCGGATAGCACCATCAACAGCAGCATCATTCAAGGCTGCTCTGCCGGTCCAGCTATTTCTATAGATAATAGTGACCATTGCGATATCGTAGGTAATCGGTTGGTAGGCAATCCTGTTGGATTGCTATCCAACTCATCCGATTGGATTACTGCCACCAATAATACCATCGTGGGCAATTCCAACTACGGAATACAATCTACTAGTGGTACAAAGAAGCTAGCTGCATATTGGAACAAGATTGGTTGGAATGGCCAAAACGCAATAGATGATGGAAATACAAAGTTCTGGGACCATGAAGGGGTAGGTAATTGGTGGAGCGATTCTGAGAATGATACTGACTATATCGTTTCTGGTACTGCGAAAGCAAAAGATCGATTCCCTCGAATTTGGATTGATGACATAGCACCTAGTATTAATACACAAGTAATTCCGAGTGAATCTGATGGCATCTATTCCATATTCATATCTGCAGAGGTCCAAGACAATGTTGCTGTGAATCAAGTAATTCTTTCGTATTCTCTTGATAATATGAGCACATGGACAAATACCACGATGAATTGGACATACTCGACTTGGACCACTAATATTGAGAACCTATCTGCTGGTAGCGAGATTCACTATATGGTATATGCCGCTGACTATGCAGATAATTGGGCAGTCACAACTGATGAGATGTATTCAATCCCATTGGATATCGGTCCCTTTGGCAACGAGTCAGGAACGGATACACTTCTCCTAGTTGGAATCGCTGGTATCTTAGCAGTTGTCATTGTAGCTGCGGCACTCATGTATCGAAATCCTTCGAGGTTTGGGTGGAGAAACTAGATTAAGAAAAAGCATGACATGTCTTTGAAGAATAATCCTGTTCTCCTCTGGTATTTAGACCACCTAATTGTTTTCAGTTGTAGCTTCTACCACAGATTGTTCTTCGAAGTGCATCTTATTTCTCCTTATTGGATCATCAGCTTTGAACAGTGTTAGACCCGCAAGAATCATGATTATTGTAGCTACAACAAATGGGAGGGTTCCTATTGGTCCTGTCATGGATTCACTTCCAGATATTTCGATTACTGACAGATCTGCTAGAAATCCCAACAATAGAGGACCCATGATGAATCCAAAGTCACTGATGGTACGATAGAGTCCCATTGATATCTCCAATCTATCTGGAGGTGAAACGTCTGTGATATATGCGGCAATCGGACCAGAGAGGCCTACTGCTGCACCATACGCAATCATGCAAATAGTCAGTCCTATCAAATCGGTAGAGAAGGGAATCAAAAAGGTGACTATTGCTGAGAATAGCAGCGCCGCAATTAGAGGGTTTCTTCGACCAATCCTGTCTGAGATGCTTCCCATGGGTACCATTGTGGATGCAGTGGCTAAAGCTGCAAAGGTCAGCAATATACCAATCACATCTATTTCAAGCCCGAGGTTATTCGCAGCATAAAGAGGTACCAATGTGCTTCTGACTCCGGTTCGAATGAAGAATAAAGTAAAGGTAGCAAGTGTACCAAGAAGGAATGATGGATATCTCAGTACAATCCAAATATCTTGAAGAGAAGCCTTATGGCCATGATTATTAGAGTTATGTTCAGAATTGTTCAACTTAGGCAGTATTAAGGTGGGTACTATTCCAAAGCCTGCAGCTATTGCGTACGCGAAGAATGGTGCTCTGATATCGTATATTGATGCAATAATTCCTCCAAAGCTTGGCCCAAATATGCTTCCAAGGAGAAGCATCCCAGAATACACGCTCATCAATTGTCCTCTTCTCTCGGTTCCGGCAATCTGAGCTAAGAAGACTGTTGCAGATGTAACATAGAGCGCTGAACCAACTCCTTCAATGACTCTTGCTAGAATAAGTATGCTATATGTTGGTGCAGTTCCCGCCAGAATTGACGAAAGAACGATCAGAATGAGTCCAAATATCATGATGACTTTCTTATCATACTTTCTTCCCAAGAATCCTGCAGGGATATCGATAAACACTCTTGCAACAGCGAAAGATGATATCACTAGGCCTACCATGGCATAGTTAACTTGAAAGCTCTCTGCATAGCTAGGAAGAATAGGTGCGACCATACTTAGTCCAAGTAGAACAAGAAAGGAAACTGTAGAAAGATTGAGTACCGTAAGTAGTTGTCCATGTTCTCTTAGGCGCATTCGAAGTGAACGATTTGTATCTGCTGACTCTGTTAACACAATCAACGGCCTTCTATTCTGTTAAAATACTGGCTAAAGTAGGGGTTAAAATCCTTTGAGATAAAGCACAGCCTTTAGTATTATCTAACCAATGAATACCAAAAGTAGTACTATTCCATTTGACTTGCATGATTATGTTTGTTTGCTATTTCTGCACCCTCGATTATTTCTTCAACTCGACTCACACCCATTTCAAAGAACTCCTCTGATATCTCAATTGAGATGCTGTTCCTTCTAATCTTCGCTGCAACTACACTAGTTGTGAATGTCCCAGCAAATGGATCAAGAACCATATCTCCGACATTTGAGGATGCTAAAAGAATACGTTCTAGGAGAAGTTCTGGCTTTTGAGAAGGATGTTTCATATATTCAGGCATTCGATATCTAACTCGTGGGAAATACCATACATTACCTGGATTTCTTACTTCACTATAGGGTTCTGGTGGTGTTTTTCTGTAATCTATCAGTTTCCGGATGGAGCCAGTCCTTGCGGGAACGAGAATATCCTCTAAATTAAAGGTGTAGTTTTGATCATCTTTGACACAGTGCAGTATTGGCTCATACATAGATCCATAGCTTCGTTTTGCTTGCACACCGGAGCTATCATAATGCCATATTACCCTACTGATCACATGGAGTTTTTTACCTATCAGAATGTCAATGTAAGGCATATTCTGTGTTGCATTCATCATATACAAACTGCCTGCTGGATGAAGGATACGTACAAGATGTTCAAGCCACTCATCCAACCATTTCAAGTATCTCTCAGTATCCATATCAACTGAGCCAGTACCAAAGTCTTTCCCGATATTGTATGGAGGATCCACGAAGATTAGATTCACTGACTCCGATTCAAGTGTTGGCAGGACCTCAAGCACATCACCATTAATCAATCGATGTGTTGTCGACTCTTTTCCTATCTGAATCTCGTTCAAGGCAAATCAGTCCATCAAATCCCTCTTGATTTCATGATGGCATATCATCGACTGGCTATTAAATACGATAGGCCATGAATTGCTGCTCGACCAAGATTTACTCTTTACGAGTCTTGTACGAGAATGGATTGAGCACTTGCGATATTTTCAAGCAGACATGGAAGCCAACACAAATGGAACCTAATTCATTTATTTCGTACCTTGTCGAATGCAATTCTTTTTCAGTATGGTGGATAACAGTCTTTGCATGCCTCGACGAAAACGACATCGGTATGTCCATCAAGAGCCACCAATCTCAGTCTATAAACCAGCTGGCATCCCAATCAAAGAACTCGATGAGATTCTTATTACCTTGGATGAATATGAGGCTATGCGACTAGCTGACTTTGAGGGTATGAATCAGAGAGAGGCGTGTGAAATCATGCAAATCAGTCAATCCACATTCAACAGGGTTCTGGCAGCTGCTAGGAAGAAGATCGCTCAAGGAATAGTTGAAGGGCATGTTCTCCGCATAGAGGGAGGTAGATACATCTTGTCCGATGGGTCTGGTGGTCTTCAATGCACTGAATGTGGTTACCGATTGGATATGAAAAAGGATGATGGCCGATCCTGCCCCAAATGCAAATCATCTAAGATTCGCTGGCAAAGATGGGATCGACCTTAGGCAGAATGATTCTAAAGGTTCTCCTTCACAATCTCCCTAGTTCTTTTCCACATATCTTTCAGGATTTCCGTGATCCTATGTTCTGGAGCATATTCCGAAACTGTCTTTCCTTCTACCATCGAATCCGTCATTACTCTGTCGAAAGGCACGCGTCCAAGTATCTCTATTCCGTTCTCTAGACAATATCGTTCAATATCTTTAGTATTCTCTTCATTGATGTCAAATTTGTTTATTATCACAGCAGACCTGACATTGAAGCGTTTCATCAGCTCAAGAACTCGTTTCATGTCATGGATTCCTGATAGTGTTGGCTCTGTGACCACTATACCCATCCTAAGCCCCGCCACAGTTGCTATAACTGGACACCCTATTCCTGGAGAACCATCAATAAGGATTATCTCTTGGTTTGCCATCTTCGCTAGTTCTTTGCCTTGCTCTCTGACACTTGTGACCAGCTTTCCAGAATTCCCTTCTCCCGGTAGGAGCTTTGCGTGTGACATAGCTCCATATTTCGTATCAGATCGGAACATGTGCCCAGATACCTTGTCCTGCATTGAAATCGCTCCTTCAGAACAAACGAAATCACAAACACCGCATCCCTCGCATCCGATTGGATCTATCTCTGGCACAGTAATCGCACCAAATCGGCAAGACTGTTCACACAAGCCACACTCTGTACAAAGTTCCTTGTCGATTGATGCAACTTTGGAGCTGATGAATTCTTGTGCTTCTTGTATCTCTGGACTCAGAAGGATATGAAGATCCGGAGCATCCACATCGCAATCAGCCATTATGATGCTACCAGCAATTGTGACGAATGCCGCAGCAATCGTTGTCTTTCCTGTGCCCCCCTTACCACTCACAATAGCAATCTCACTTACCATCTGCTACAACCGCCTCTATTTTTCGCCATACCTGCTTGAACATCTCTCGGTACTCTGGAAGCTCAGTCACAAAGGGGATGCCATTGGAATACAGCTCAGCGATTCTCCTGTCAAAGGGAATCTCCATCAGGATTGGGATATCCTTCCCCTCTAGATATCGCTCAGTTTCGTAGGTTCCTATCCCAGCTCTATTGATGATGATACCATATGGCACTCCTAGCTTATCAACTACTTCAACCGTCATGGAGAGGTCATGAAGTCCAAAAGGAGTAGGCTCTGTGACAAGAATCACATAGTCACACTCCTGCATAGTTTCAATAACAGTGCACGAGGTTCCTGGAGGCGCATCCAGTATCTCTATTCCATCTCCTTTAGCTTTTGCTTTTACAGCCTTGATTAGAGGAACTGCCATCGGTTCTCCGACATTCAAAGTCCCATACAGGAGCTTTACTTCTCCTGAAAGGTCCGAACTAAGTATCCCAATCTCTCGTTCTTCTTCCCGAATCGCTTTCTCAGGACATACAAGCACACATCCACCACACGAATGGCATATCTCATCATAGATCATGACCTTCGTCTTTCCTACAAAGATTGCATTGAACTGACAGAATTCTCCACACTTCCCACACAGAGTGCATTTCGTTTGATTCACTACAGGTGTTGGGACTGTAACAGGCTCTGATTTGATGTGTGCTAGATGAAGCAAGGTGTGTGCATTTGGTTCTTCAACATCACAATCGAATAATTGCGCATTATCCAAGGATAGGGCAAGGTTAACTGCAATAGTAGTCTTACCAGTACCACCTTTCCCACTTGCCACTGCGACTCTCACATCTAGTATCTCCTCAACAGATCTGTCTACTTATGATGTGCGTCAACACAGCCTTCTGTTAGTTCTGATAGAGTACCTCTAAGGTATGACTGCAATACGGCTTCAACATGGCTACTATTTGCCTTCAACACAGCAATACTTGCATCTTGAAATCCCCTAATACCCCGTGGTCCCATTCCACTCACGATCACCACATTTGGAGAATACATCAACACATTGTCATGCGCGTGACCCATTCCACCTCTATGTGAACCTGTGTTCGGGTGTGTAATGGACTGTGTAACAGCTCCATTATCATCAATGTCTACAACATTGAAGAAAGGTGCACGGCCAAAGTGTGCTGCTACCACTTTACCATCTTGATCTTCTGTGGGGATTAGCACTCTTGGTGTCATTATCAAATATCACTCCCATCTTCCTCGTCCGCCGCCGCCTCGGCCACCGCTACGCCCACGCCCGCGGCCTCCTCCTCGTCCACCGCCTCTACCATATCCGCCTCCAAAGCCACTTCCTTGTCCAGTCCCATCTACCATAGCTCCACGTCCAATTCCTATTCCTCTATGAGCTGGACCCGGTGTATCGATGGAACTGAGAGTACCCTTCTTGTAGGCTTCGACAGCATCACGAATAGATGAGAAGGTACCAGTCAATATCTCGACACCTCCATCCTGCAAGGCTGGAAGTGCGTTGGGTCCGACACTTCCAGTGATCACCACTTCAGCTCCATGTGATACAACAGTCTGAGCTGCTTTGATACCTGCGCCACCTGAAGCTGTCATCGCATCATTTGGGATAGCTTCGAACTTCATCGTTTCCGAATCCACCATCAGGAAGTAGTTGCACCTGCCAAATCTTGGATTGACCGGGGCGTTCAAATCTATGCCTGATGATGATACACATATCTTCGTCAATTCTTTCACCTGCTATAATGAATCTATATTCAATATCATATTGCATCATGATTCAATATAAATTCACCGAAGATGGCGGTTCTTTCTGAAGATACTAATCTAATGGAAAGAGCAGAGATCTTGTAAACCAAAACCATCGATTCTGTTATAGGTAGATACGTTAGAAATCAACTGCAATCTCTTTGAGTTGGTGTTATCGATGGTTCTGGAAGTTCATCCAATAGGAATCATAAGGACTCCTTTCAAATCAAGTGAAGGTGTACCGATACAATCCTATAGGTCTCACGTTATGGGTCATGCTGAGATTCAGGAGAAGTATGTTGAAGGACTGATATCATTGGAAGGTTTTTCTCATATCATTCTCCTCTACTGGTTTCATAATGCGAGTCCTCCCAAAATGAAAGTCATGCCCTATCTCGATACGAAAGAACATGGTCTGTTCGCTACCAGAGCTCCATCTCGTCCGAATCCTATTGGACTATCTATAGTCGAGTTCCAAGGCATCAAAGGGAATATCATCAACTTCAGAGGTGCAGACATGCTTGATGAAAGTCCATTAATCGATATCAAACCGTTCGTACCTGAGTTCGACAATCGCTCAGAAGCCTCATCAGGTTGGCTTGATAGATCTACCATTAGAAAGGAACATGACTATCATGCTGACGATCGATTCCAAAATTAGCATGTTGCTACTTTGCATTAAATTATATTGAAAGCTCTTGATTACGTACTTGAGTGCTGAACCATGTCAGGTAAGTATGACGGAAATAAAGTGCATCTTTCACTTGCTGGAAGTGGTGATCCATGGAGTTCATTGACCCGCCTACGAAAACGAATACTCAGAGAACTTCACTATCTATCCAATATTTCCTCACTTGAGTCGCTACTTGAGATGAGTCATGACAGTTTGATGGCCGAGATTCAACCGATGATTGAAACAAGTCTCGTCTTTGAAGTAGATGACACAATGAAACCAAGTTTTCTGGTGACAGACGAATCCGAAACGAATATGGTGTATAATCATGCGCGTGCATTCAGTAGGAAACTAGCTGATATCATTGAAGAGAACATAGAGGACATCAAAGCATCCTATGAGGACCTTGAAATTAGTATTGAATATGACTTCGATAAAGTCGCACTCTTTTTTGTTGGTGGTCGCATTCTTGACATAAAGTTATTTGAGAAGCTATCGAGGAATAATCGAGTAATGCCTCCAGCTCCTGCTAGACCCAGTCCAACTCGACCGGACGCTTACTATTACTTCTTTATGGTCGAAGGCGACCCAGTTCAGCTTGGTGCGTATGGACAAGACGATACCAATATGCCATGGCCCAACTGGTACTTCATCACATTCGGACAAAACATCATTAATGGTCAAGCGAATTCTGAAAGAAAGGAGATGGATGACAGATATTCAGCTCTAATTGTGTCTGGAAAGATAGATGCTGCTGAAGAAATAGCTGAAGAATTAGGAATTCCGTTTGTCGGACCTTCTGATTCTGCAAAGTGGGAGGTATTCTCTGATAAAATTGCAGAGCAACTCTGTAAATGTTATGAAGAAAATGAGAAAGACATCAAAGCATTGCACAGTGAACTTGCCGCTGGTAAATATGCCCCACATAGTCTTGGTGAATTCTTCTGTTGGTATGCACATATTGCATATGCCTGTGCTATCGAGTTGCTTGAAGAACGAGAGGTCATCAAGATCCCATCATCACGATTCCAAGCAGCAATTTGGTATAGAGAAAGAGAAAGAGAAGGTTTACTATTTGAATTATAGGTTCATCTCATTGTCTATTTTGCGTCAATAATACTGGAGAACAAATCCTCCGCGATATTCCCTCCACTTATGATTGCAACAACACATTGCCCCTCAAACATCCGAGGTTGTTCCAGAATGAGTGCTACACTAGTTGCTCCTGCTCCTTCAACAACCTGATTCTCCTTATTCCAGAGAAGACGTATTGCTTCAGCTGTTGTTCGCTCTTGGACAACGAAGAGTTCGTCAACATACTCTCTTGTCACTTCAAAGGTTTTAGCTTCCTCCTCAATCCCTCCGAGGAAAGCTTCTGCTAATGTATCATACTCATCCACCCTCACTAATCGTCCAGCTTGTAATGAGTGGTACATTGTGGCAGCACCAGGTGTCACAACTCCGTATATTTTTCGATCATGATGCAGTTGTTTGACTCCGACAGAAATTCCTGATATGAGCCCTCCTCCACCCACAGGTACTATCACTGAATCGTAATCACTCAGGTCCTTCTCTATCTCGAGTGCTATTGTCCCCTGACCTGCCATCACATCATAATCATTGTATGGGCTGATATACGTCACACCATGTTTCTTTGCATACGAACGTGCATCACCTTCTACTTGATCATAACCGTTTGACATCTTGATTTGGACTTCATATTGTTGAAGCCGAGACAGTTTCAGCGATGAAACTCCTTTAGGAACAAATATGGTTGCGCTAAGCCCTAATGTCTTTGCCGCTAGAGCAACTCCCTGTGCATGATTGCCTGAAGAGGCTGTAACAATTCCCTGCTTCTTCTCTTCGTCTGTGAGTGTGGTCATCTTACTAAGTGCTCCTCTGAACTTGAATGTGCCCGTCAATTGCTTATTCTCAAGTTTTAGATACACCTTCCCTTCACACATTTCACTAAGAGGCTTTGATAGAACAAGTGGAGTCTTGTTCACATAACCTTGAATCCTTTCATATGCTGCTCTTATTGTTACAAGATTGATTTCTTCCATCTCTTGCTACACACTCTCCAAGTCCAGAAGATTCACTTCTTTTCCGATTCTCTTCTCTTGGGCTCGAATATACACCTTGTGTGCTGCAATGATATCTTGTACTGCAATTCCTGTCGCATCAAACAATGTGACTTCATCGGCTCTCTCCCGTCCTGTTTTGTTCCCTAGTAAGATATTCCCTATCTCGGAATAGATATCATCCTCTCGAATCATTCCCTCTCTGATTGCATGTTGAATCTCTCCAATCCTCACACACTGCTTCACACTATCTACGACCACCTTATCCGCCCTTTTGATGATCATTGGATCCAGTTCTTGTTTTCCCGGACCGTCAGCTCCAATCGCATTGATGTGGATCCCCTCCTCAATCCATTCTGACTTCACGATAACCTCTCTTGATGGAGTCACAGTTACCAGAATATCCGCTCCAATAACTACCTCTTTGGGGTTTCTCATAGCATCAACTTCAATGCCAAGACGTCCTGACATCTCCTGTGCATATTTCTCAGCGGCTTCATCAAATTTATCCCATACTCGAATTCGTTCTATGTTAAACTTCTCTCGCAATGCTAGAATCTGCATCCTAGCTTGAGTTCCTGCCCCAATGACACCTATGTATTTGGAATCCTTTCGAGCAAGCTTTTCTGCAGCAACAGCTCCAGCAGCTCCAGTTCGGTATGCTGTGATATAGGTCCCATCCATAAGTGCGATTGGCATACTCGTTTTTAGATCCATGAGAATGATAACAGCTATCCCCGGTGGGAGTCCAAGCTTGTGATTATCATAGTATCCAGAGGCTATTTTAGTGCCTATCAGGTCAATCCCTTTAACGAAACCTGATTTGATGTCAATTTCACCATTGAATTGCTTTACATCCAAATGAACAATTGGAGCTATCTCGACTCTCTGTGATGAGTAAGCTCTGTAGGCCTCCTCAACTGCTTCGATAGCATCCTGCATAGAAAGGCAAGATCGAACTTCATTCTGTGTGAGTATCAGTACGTTGGACATGGATACAAAGTCGTCATACATACACTTCATTCTTTCGAGATGCAAATTCGATAGGTACGGATATGGATTACTCTTCTATCTCATATCGCCTTGGTTCGCCAAAGAAGTCCATAACTCGGCAAAAGGTCTTAAACTCAGCTGAGTGAATGACCCCTTCTGGAATGTAGTAGGAGTCTCCTCTCTTGTATAACTTTGTTTCATCTCCTATCGTGAGTAACATCTCACCTTCGATCACGAAACCGTACTGAGCGCCATGACTATGTGGCGACACAACACCGATAGGCTCTATCTCGAAGAAACCGACTTGCGAGCTCTTTCCTTGAACCATCCAGGCTTTCACTCCCTTGAAAGGGATTTTTGCCTGTGGGAGGTCTTTGATGCATTGTGGATATGGTTCACTGGTCATGCTTATCACAAAAGAGGAGAGCATATACATTGATTTGAGAGTTGTCTCTTGAGTAATCAATCAAATATCTTCAAAAAACTCATCCCTAAACATGAGGAAGTGGTTAAGGCTTCAATGAATGGATACTATTCAACTAAACTTGCTGCTGAGAATCTCAGGAAATGCTATGATATAGCTCCACCTCGAACAAAGCAATATCTGCTGGCTGAAATACAATATGTGTTGGAGCAACTTACACCCAACGCAGTTGTATTAGAACTTGGATGTGGATATGGTCGTGTACTAAGTCATCTAGTTGGCTATCACATAACCGTAATAGGTATTGACACATCATTTGAAAGTCTTCGAATGGCAAGATCTTACTTACCTTCAAGTAGATCCCTTGGGTTGTTTGGGATGAATGCCATCAATCTGGGATTCGTAGATAGCTCTTTTGATCTGGTTCTATGTATTCAAAATGGAATTTCAGCTTTCAAAGTTAATCCAAAAGACCTA
>JAEORN010000186.1 GCA_016840825.1 Candidatus Thorarchaeota archaeon
ACTGACGTATCCATGCTTGCGACCTATAGAGGACCACTGATAACTCTAACAATCCTGCTAAAGATAGTACTCGACATACCATGGAGATTGGATAAAGACCTTCAAATTGAAATAAAGACACACAGAAGGAGAGAATCGTTTCAGGAACAACATTCGAAGGATGAGGACATTTGGTGAAATTATCTATTCAACCGGACCCGATACATTTCTACAATGGAGGGAATATTACTGGATTCGTGCACATCGAATCTCATGAGTCATTTACCTGTGATGTACTGCATCTGATTCTTCACGCTAACGAGGAAATCAGATTCACCCAAAAGAGTGGAAAAGAATGGTCTGAAACGACAAAACATTTCCAAAAAGATATTGTTCTTGGCAGAGATAAGATCATGAACCAAGGAACTACACGTGTACCATTTTCAATCGAGATACCATATGATGCTCCTCCATCATTTAATGGACATCTTGGAAGGTGTGTGTACACGTTAGAGATTAGGATGATCACGAATATTTCTGAGATTCAATCAGATACAAGAGAGATCTGGGTCAGAAGCAATATCTCAATGCGAAATCCAAATCCAATTCACATTTCAAAGAATTCAGCTGATGTCCAATTTGAGAAGGATCTCTTTTGTATTGGAGAGCAGATATCATTCAATTTCAAACTCCTCGAGGACACCCGACTCACTTCATTGAACATTGAGTTACATAGAACAGAAACTGCAGTCGTTGGTATAATTGAAGGAACATGGTCAAGAAAAGTGGAAAGGATGACAGCTGAAATTGATAACTTGGATCTGATGAAAGGCATAAACGTGGAATTTGATACTTTCCTTCTGAAGGTACATACCTATCAAGGGAAGAATTTGCATCATGACCTATATCTGCATCTAAAATTTGGAACCCTTCTTAAGGAAGATAAGACCATCATCATCCCAATAACTCTTGTAGAATGTCCTAAGGCTTTCTAGAGAATATGTAGCGCATATCATAATCTTCAAAATACAAATTTAAACGGTCATACCTGAGAGGCCACGGATAGAAAATGCAAATTAAGACCTCAAAGATGGAACTAACTAGTGTTGGAGTTGACATCGGTTCATCTACATCACATGTCGTCTTCTCAAGAATCGTATTAGAGAAGGATTTGACCAGCAGAACCGAGAAGTTTGAGATAACAGAGAGGTCAATTATACATTCAGGACCCGTACACCTGACTCCTTTCAAAGACGCCAAGAATATTGACTATGAGGCATTACGTGAGCTTCTTCTTGCAGACTATGCTGCAGCTGGTATCGAAGTGGGAAGCATTGATACAGGCGCGGTTATAATTACAGGAGAGTCTGCTAAAAAGAAGAACGCCGAGGAAATCGTCAATGTGCTAGCTGGAGAGACCGGGAAATTCGTAGCCGCAACAGCAGGACCCAATTTTGAGTCTGTTCTTGCAGCCTACGGTTCAGGCGCAGTCGCAAAGTCAGAGGAAACCGGACGCACAATCATGAATGTTGACATCGGTGGCGGTTCTTCCAATATCGCAGTATGCAAGGATGGAAAAGTGATTGCTACAACGGCTTTGAACGTGGGAGGACGCTTGGTCGCAACAGATGCAGAAGGTATTATCATACGGCTTGAGGATACGGGAAGGAATGTCGCAAGACAGATAGGTCTCTCAATCGAGGTCGGGGATAAAATAGACGATGCAATCAAGCTCCAACTAGCTCGAGCCCTCTCAGAAGCATTGGTAGAAGTACTGAAAGGACCACCTAAATCAAGTTTGGCTGAGATGCTCATGATGGCAGAGCCTATGAACTACGTAGGCGAAATTGATGATATCACATTCTCAGGTGGAGTTGCAGAGTACATATATGGAACTGAGAACGGGAACTTCTACGACCTAGGTCTCTTCATCGCTAATGAAATCAAGGATTTGGCTAAAGCAAATAATCTGCCCGTTGCTGAACCTGCTCATAAGATTCGGGCTACTGTTATTGGTGCCGGTCAATTCAATCTGCAAGTGAGTGGTTCAACCACATTCCTGTCAGCAGGATTGAAATATCCACTGAGGAATCTTCCTGCTGTAGTTCCGCATATCCCACGAACCAAGACAAAGGCAGAGGATGTTACAGCGGCGATTAAAGAAGCATTCAAGCTCTTTGACATGGAAGAAGGTGTTGATGAGATGATCATTGCATTCAATGATGCTGTGAGACCTTCGTATGAGAATCTAACTGAGTTCGCCAAGGGAGTTGTAGCTGCCTTGCCTAGAACCATCGCTTCAGGCAAGCCTTTGCTGATGTGCTTTGATTCAGACATTGGGAATAGTGTTGGGAATGTGATGCGTCGCGAAACTGGTGTCAGCAATGATATCCTTTCCATAGATGAGATTGCCCTGAATGCAGGAGATTTCGTAGATATTGGTGAGCCTATCATTGAAGGTGTCGTTGTCCCTGTTGTTGTGAAAACATTGGTCTTTGATTCCAGCTAATGTTTAGCTTTGAATCTATACAACGAGATAACAATGACAATACCTAGAAGAGCAATGGAAATTCCTCCTATGGCAAACAAAGTTTCCGTTGACTGAATTGAACTCATCTCAATGGTGTCAGTATAAGACGTCTGTGAACTTCGATATCCGAAGGTATTTCCAGAGAAAGCATCAGCATATACTTCCGCGTCATATTCATCATTGGTTTCATCTGTAAGTGATAGGATCCAAGCCAAGCGCCAAGATCTATCCGAATTCTCATTCTGAGGTGTTATTTTAACTAAAGCAATCTCAGCTGGCCCCCATATTGGAGATTCGACATTCGAAATTTCAGGGACCTGCAATAATGCAATTTGTTCTGCCACAATAGGTTTCAAGACGCCTGTCAGATCGAGTTGACCAATCCCAACCCACGAATACTTGTAATAAGAAATTCCTCGAGTAAATGCAGAAGCTCTGGCAAGAATTTGGGAGTCTTCCACCCGTACAGATCCTGAGTATTCTTGGAAGACCAGGGAATAAAACCTTTGACAATCATAGGGTTCACCTTTAATGTATCGGGCTGTGTTGGGCAATGTAATGTTCTCAGTTTCAAGGAAATTCATCACTAACGTTTCAGCTTCTTCTAAATCGAGTACAGTAGGGTCGAAATCATGTAGGTACTTGCTCTCATACTCGATGACCGAACCTGTAACAGCATCAACCGTCACAAATGCATAGAAATCAACATGCGTGAAATAAAAGGTCCATGAGGGAGGAGAAGTTGAGTTTGTATGACTGAACATTGACCAAGAGATAAGATCAGGACCAACTCGATATAACCAGTCCTCAGCAGTTTCTAAAGCCTCATCGTAGTCAATCATCACTTGTGGGACAAACTCGGAATAATCAGTTTCATATACAAGAGGACGTATGGTACGAGTATCATAGGCATGTGGATATATTGCAGAAGATCCATCATCTCCAATGAATTCTGCAAAGACTGAATCAGAAATTGGTTCTCCTATATATGTAACTCCCTCACTATCCCACAAGTTTAGTGAATAATTTAGGAACGGTAGAATTGCTGTTGAAGAGAGTGAGATGACGAGGACGATAACCATCATTCTCGAATGCTTTTGATTCAAATTTGAAACCCCAAGGACTAGAATAATGTCAATCTTGTAATTTTACTTATAGGCTTAAGGTTATGAACCAAAAGTACTTCATCGGTATTCACAAGTGAAAAGATATGACTGAGAAAGGTTCTGAATTCGAGATTGGGCCACTCCGGGAGTCGGACAAAGAAGACATCATGGAAATAGCAAAGCATACGTGGGATGGTCATGACTATCTAGTATATTCGTTTCCAAAATGGATTGCTGATCCGAACTCACATACCGCTGCGATTAGGATAAAGAATAAGGTCGTTTCAGTTGCGAATCTTCGTGTCATTGATGATGGACAGACAGGTTGGATGGAAGGATTACGTGTCCATCATGAGTACAGAGGGAAAGGACTTGCCTCAGTAATGACGAGGTATATCGTGAAGACAGCAGTCGATCTAGGTGTGAAAAGACTCCGTTATACTACTGCGTCTGATAATGTACAATCGCTACATCTTGCAAGCGCTGTGGGTATGTCAATTAAGTTTGAGATGGGTGGTCTTTGGCAAGAGGACATGAATACTATCACCTGGCGTTATCGCAACATGCCTATCAAGCAAGTGGCTCCTGAGGAAATCCCAACGGAAATTTATGAGTCAGATCTCATCCCATATGATATCCTAGTTCACGATTGGAAAGCATATGATATCTCACCTAAGATATTGAAAGTGTTAAGTGATAGCTCCTCGTTTTGGATTCAAGAACTCAATGGAGAAATCGCTGCATTCTCTATAGGTGGAGAAAGGTATGAGGGAGATACCAGATACTGGACCGCAACAATATACGCAAAGGACGATACATCATTTCTAGACCATCTCTCTCATCATCTTGAGATTGCTTCAGAAGACTATGGTGGCTTCTTTGCAGCATATCCTATACGGTTTATGAGCTTGGTTTCAACACTGAAATGGGCAAATACAAATGAAGATCCATTTGGTGAAGATACACGAATGGTCCTTCTAGAGCGAGTTCTTTAGCTCGTCCACAATTCATAAGTAGAACCGCTATCTGAAGCAAAGCGGAGAGAGCCATAGATGCAAACGAATACAACTAGCACTGCTACCATAACTCCACCAGATTTTGGAGTAGATCCATTTGGATATATTGGGTTCTTCTTGGAGCAGAGCTGGAACTATATCTTTCTAGCAGTATCTCTATTCATTTTACTCATAGCGTACATCCTAATAGTCAGAATAATGAGAAAGACCCTGAAAGCTGTTGGAATGGGGCCAGGCGGTGCCACAGGCATAACCTTAGTCATTCGATTGTTTTTCTTTGTAATGGCAATTTCAATTTCGATAAACATGCTCGGTACAGATGTAACCACTGTTCTCTCAATAACTGCAATCTTTGGAACCGCCATAGGTTTGGCTTTTTCACAGGCATTAAGTAACATAGTGAGTGGATTCTATGTATTGGTGGCCAGACCATTCAAAGTTGGAGATTATGTCCGAATAGGCAGTGCTGAGGGTATTGTTAGGGAGATCACTCTGAACTACACCAGGATACTCCTTCCTGATGAAACAAAGCAGTTAGTACCCAATAGCAAGATTGTATCAAGTGAGGTCACTAATTTTAGAATTAATATTCAAGATTATATACAGACCACTCAAGAGGATATTGAAGAAGCTGAAGAAGATAGAAACTATAGAAAGATGTTTCGAAAAGCAGTGACTCAGCTCAAGAAAATAACATTGGAAGAAGAGGCTTATAGATACACATTCGATCTGACCTATCATATGAGTTATGATCATGGAGAACTCAGAAAACGTTTCGAAAAAGTATGCGATGATTGGGCATCAGTTTTTCTTATCAGGCCAGAATACCAAGTTTGGGCGGCACCAAATGCTGGGCTCACATATCGTTTCGCAATAATTGTCAGAAAGCCTATGACCATTATAAAACGAGTCGGAGATTTCATGAACGACCTTACAACGGTATATGATACTCAGCAGTAATGGAGTGTATTATCATGGATGACCATGGATCATCTAAAGTGGGACTTCCCCCAGGAACAGTTGTTCACACGGGTCCAAAACGAGTAGATACAATGACATTGAGAATCGTTGATTATGACCCAACCAACTTGGACATTTTACCAAACGAAATAGTAGACCAGTGTAAACCTCTCAAAGACTCTGGTAAAACCAGGTGGATTCATGTGAATGGTGTGCATGAAGTCGATAAAATTGAGGAATTAGCAACGAATTTTGATATCCATCCACTGATTATTGAAGATATATCAAGTACGGATCAAAGACCCAAAGTAGAGATACTAACAAATGGAGTGTACGTAGTACTGAAGGCTTTCACGTATGATAAGGAGAATGATGCTATCTTCTCCGAGCAGGTTAGTATTATCCTTGGTAAGGGCTTTGTCCTATCATTTCAGGAATCAGCAGACGATTTATTTGAGCCAATTCTTAAACGATTAGTACATCAAGAAACTAGAATCCGGCGGAATTACTCTGACTATCTCACTTATGCGCTTGTGGACCTTATTGTTGACAACTATTTTCTAGCCCTTGAGGTAATTGGTGATAAAATAGAAGAACTAGAGAATGAAATTGTCGAAAGACCGAGAGAGGATATGTTGGGCTCGATTTACTCATTGAAAAGGAATCTCCTGTTGATGAGGAAGTATATTTGGCCAATGAGGGAAGTTGTCTTCAGATTAAATCGCGATGAAGCAACATTGATCCAAGAAGATACACAGGTCTATCTTAGAGACCTATATGACCATGTCATCCGTGCTACAGACCATATCGAAACATATCGGGACTCACTTACAACAATGCTGGATATCTACCTTACAAGCATCAACAACAGAATGAATGAGGTCATGAAGGTTCTCACAGTAATTTCAACGATATTCATTCCAGCTACCTTTCTGGCATCCATCTATGGTATGAACTTCATAGATATGCCCGAGTTGAATTTTCCGTATGGATATCCGATTCTTCTCATAATCATGTTAGTTTTGGGCATCCTACTTCTCATATACTTCAGACATCTGAAGTGGATTTAGTATTGGAGGAAAGCAGATTGGAAAAGACAGTAGAAGAATCACGAACAGTCATGACTCAAACAGTATTCCCTAATGACGTCAATAATAATGGAACACTATATGGTGGCAAACTCCTAGATTGGATTGACACGATTGCAGGAATCGTTGCAAAGAGGCATTGTAGATCAAATGTGGTTACAGCATCCATTGACTCTCTTAGTTTCTTGAATCCGATATTCCAGAGAGATATTGTAAATCTAGAAGCATGGGTAAATTTTGTTGGTAGAACCTCTATGGAGATTGAGGTCAGAGTGACATCTGAGAATCCAGTCACTGCTGAAACGACGAAGACATGTAGAGCCTTTCTCACCTACGTTGCAACGGATGAGAATGGAAAGCCAAAGGAAGTACCTAGATTGAAAATTCATTCAGAAGAGGAGCAACAGAGATCTGATATGGCAAAGGAAAGGCGTGCTGAACGTCTTAGGTCACTTAACCTTGAGCCAATTGAATGGTGAATTGAAGTAGAAGAGATGATGATATAGCATATCAGATGAATGAAAAAGAATCGAAGAAGTACAGTCTATCATTGACTATACTTCTTTCAGAGCGTAGACAAGCTCATGGTCGACCTCATCTACAACCTCAACTTTGCCCCACTTTAGGAGACCTATAAGGTTCCAGACAATCAGATCCTTTTCCATATCGGTCTTAACAGCGATTCCTGAAACCGTATCTCTTCCCTTTGATAGGACAAGTTGTATCTCTTGCCTTTGCTTTCGAATATCGCTTCGTTTTTGTTCAAAGAAAGGTGCAAATCTTCTCATTTCCATTCCCTCTCAATTGGTCCAATCTCCTTGACCTGTTCAATTAGCATACGAACTCCGTCAGCGAAAATCTGTGCTTCTGATGCACTCGCCCATTGTAGACGCACGCGTTTCGGATTTACTCCTGCCTGTTCGATGACCTGTTCCAAGAGTGCCCACCGTGCACGTAGCTTCAGGTTCCCACTAGTATAATGACAGTCACCAGGATGGCAACCACTGACCAGAACACCATCAGCTCCCATATCAAGTGCCGCTAGGATGAACTCGACATCTATACGACCTGTGCAATTGACTCTCAGGATTCTTGCATTCGGGGGGTACTGGATGCGTGATGTACCAGCAAGGTCTGCACCAGCATAGGAACACCAGTTGCAGCAGTATGCAACAATACGAGGTTCCCATTCTTTCTCGACTTCATGTTGAGTTACTGCTTGTGTCATCATGCACTTCCTCCTTGGGCTTGTTCTGGAGTACAGAGATATGCTTCAACCATTGCAAGGATTTGCTCATCAGTTGAGTGAAGCATGACAATGGCACTACTCGGGCAGCCACCTGCACATGTACCACATCCATGACATTTTGCTTCAGTCACGAATGCAGCAGTAGGCTCAGCTGTCTTATCGATGGAAATCGCTCCGTAGGGACAAGCAGACACACATGTGTAACATGTCGAGCAGAGTTCTGGGAGTACCTGCGCAACAGTCGATTCTATCTCGACCTCACCACGCGCCATTAGACCAACAGCCTTTGCAGCGGCACCGCTGGCGTCTATCGCAGCTTCATGGGCATTCTTTGCGGCTTGGGTGGCACCTGCAATCATGATACCTGCAGTATGCGTGGTTAGAGGTGCAAGCTTGATGTGTTCAGGATTAAAGAATCCATCACCACTTCTCGTAAGGCTGAATAGCTTCGCGGTCTCCTCAATGTCAGATGGGGGTACCATTGCAGATGCCAATACGAGCAGGTCGGGTTTGAATTCAAGCTCATCTTCAGAGAGGACATCAAACCATCGAATAAGCACCTGACCATCCTTGACTGTGACTAAGGGTCTCTGTTCCGGCGGGAACTTGCTGTAGATGACATTCCTACTCCTTGCTAATCTATGGAGTTCTTCATGTCCACGACCATATGTTCGGATATCCTGATAGAGTACTAGTACCTCTTGGCTTCTCTGTCTAAGATCAGAAGCAGCCTTTGCTACAGCTGAACAGCAATGACGAGAGCAGTGTTCATGTCCTTTCACTCCAGGTTCGCGAGACCCAACACATCCAATGAATGCTATCTTCCTCACAGGCTTCCCATTGCTTGGGCGGAAGAGCTCGTATCGACGAGGCATCTCCTGGAGTTCAGCAAGCGTTACGATATCTGGGGACTTTCCATATCCATAGTATCCTTTTGGTTTGAAGGGTTCGAAACCTGTTGCTACAACGACTGCACCTACCTGGTACATACGGTCAGTCTCAGTCGGGTTGTGTCGAATAGTAACATCGAAATTCCCAATGTAGCCTTCAAAAGAAACGACCTTGCTATCTCTAAGGACCTCGACTTTGTCATGACGCATGATCCTCTCGACCATCGGCTCAATGACCTGTTCACCCATCTGATCTGATGGAAAGAGATGCGTCCATTTTGCGACAGCGCCTCCTAGAACTTTCTCCTTCTCAACCAGAACGACATCAAAACCTCTATCTGCGATATCAAGAGCTGCAGTCAGCCCTGCAATCCCTGAACCAACAACGAGGGTTCTCGGTGTAACTTGCACCTTCTTGATGGGAAGAGCATCCAGCTTCGTTGCCCGTGCTACAGACATCCTTACTAGGTCGATTGCTTTCTCAGTTGCTGCCTCTGGCTGACGCATGTGGCACCAAGATACATGCTCTCGTAGGTTGACCTGATCGAAGAGATACCTGTTTAATCCAGCCTCTTCGACAACTCGCCTAAAAGTTGGCTCATGCATTCGTGGGGAGCAGCTGGCAACAACGACACGATTCAGCTTGTGTTCCTTTATCTTCTTTCGAATGAGCTCCTGACCACTATCTGCGCACATGAACATCTCATGAGTGGAGAAGATGACGCGTGGCATAGATTTCGCTTCTTCTGCAACTCTCTTTACATCAATGACTCCAGCGATATTATGACCGCAATGGCAAATGAAGACGCCAATCCGAGGCGTTTCTTTATGACTCATTATTGCTTACCTGCCTTTGAAAGAATGATAGTTGCTCGCATAGCAGCTGCACTTCCAGCTGTGACCGAGTCAGGAATATCCTTTGGTCCATCAGCACATCCACACGTGAACACACCGGGAACTGGGGTTGACACTGGAGCTGAAAAAGTATCTTGTATATCCAAGTAGCCATCATCGGATTGCTTTAGCTTCAGTACTTTTGCAATTGTGCTTAGACCATCTGGAGGTTGTAGTCCAGGACTGATGACAAGCATATCGTGAACGACCTCTGTCAGCTTTGCAGTTTCGATATCTTCGACCTCAACAATGAGATCATGAGTTTCTGGATTCTCTGTGACTTCACCAACACGTCCTTTCACGAAATGCACACCAAACCGGCTTTTTGCCATCTCATAGAACTCTTCGAAGCCTTTACCAAAGGCACGAATGTCGGCGTAGTAAATTGTGACCTTTGCTTCAGGGTCATGTTCTCGTGCCATCACTGCGTTTTTCACTCCATACATGCAACAGACACGACTGCAGTAGGGAACACCTTTGTTTACATCACGAGCACCAACACACTGTATAAAGCCCAAATCCTTTGGCATCCTTCCATCACTCATACGAATGAGGTGACCATGGGTAGGACCTGCTGCATTGATGAGGCGTTCATATTCCATCGCATTTACGACATTCTGATAGCGTCCGTAGCCCAGACGGGGGTATGCACTAACATCAAAGAGCTTGTAGCCTGTTGCTACTATCACGGAACCGACATTGAGCTGCACGACTTTGTCCTTCATCTCATAGTCAATGGCTCCACGAGAACATTCTCGTGCGCATCGATTGCAATTGATACATGTATTCATGTCTATGGTATAGACTGCAGGTGTTGCCTGTGGGAAGGGAAGATAGATAGCCTTCCTAAAACCGAGCTTCTCATCAAACTCAGCAGGTACCTCTACGGGACAAATCTGTGCACACTCACCACATCCTGAACACTTGTCTTCGTGAACAAAACGTGCTTTTCGTCGGATCTTGACAGTGAAGTTTCCCTCATTTCCAGCGGCTTCCTCCACCTCTGAATAGGTTAGGAGCTCAATATTCGGATGACGAGCGACTTCGCTTAGCTTGGGGGTTAGGATACATGCAGAGCAATCGAGAGTAGGGAAAGTCTTGTCGATCGCAGCCATTCGCCCACCGATGGATGGCGTTTTCTCAACAAGATAGACTTTGAAACCTTGATTTGCTATATCGAGGGCAGCCTGCATGCCTGCAACTCCACCACCAATTACAAGCGCATTGTCAGAAACATAGCGCTCGGTTCTACTGACATAATCTATACTTTGGGTCAAGGCCTAACCTCCTGTAATGAATCTATAATATGCGTAGGACTAATTTTATTCAGCTCCAATCCTAGGGTATCATCATCTATTCCGAGTGCAGGACCTAGGAACTGGGGGATGGTGATGATTGGCAGTTTATCTTTGACTGCTTCCTCACCAAATTGCACCTGAGTCAATTGAATGTCACAAAACACGCATGCTGTAACGATTCCATCTGCACCAGATATTTTGGCATTCTTGATCTTCTCACGACCAATCGAACTTGCTATCTTCTCATCCATTGCAAGCATGGGTCCTCCACAGCAACGAGTCTTCCCTGCATAGTCAATAGCAGTGGCCCCTACAGCTTCAACTAAACGGTCGAGAATCGTAGGGTTCTCAGGATCATCAACTTGCACAATCTCATATGGACGAGTAACATGACAACCATAGTGAGCAGCCATCTTGATGCCCTCATATGGTTTGATTACCGCTCGCTCAATCTTTTCAATGCCTATATCCTCATGAAGCACTTGCAGAAGATGCTTTACCTTCGCTTTTCCGGTATACTTCAAACCCTCCTCTGAAAGAAGAGTGTTAATCTCATCTCTGAGCTTGTAATCATTATCAAGGTGGTACTTGTTAATCTTAAGAGAGCCAGAGCAAGCACCACAGATAGCTAATATGTCATGTCCTTCTCTTTCCGCTAATGCTAAGACACGTCCGCTCATCGCAGCAAAGGCTTCACGTGATAGGGATTCGACATATTGAGCGCCACAGCAGTTCGTGTCATTGAATTCAATGAGATTCACACCAAGTTTCTTGAGAACTGCTATGGTCGATGCTTCATAGGAAGAAAGCCGAACAGGTGTGGTGCATCCGCGATACAGTAAGAGGTCCATCTAGACCGTAGCCTCCTTCTTCTTACTGAAGTATCGTTGCTTTACACGCTGCGAAAACTTATCATTCATCTCAAGATCGACTTCTAATCCAAGGTCATCACGTTCATCTTCAATGAAATCCGAATAAGCATCCTTGAGAAGCCAACCATCTTCTAATACTGTATCAAGAGTAGTTTTGAAGACATTCGGGATATGTCCTTCACGAGCTGCGATGAATCTGACAGCATGGAAGATCTCTGCTGGACTAACGCCTTCCTGACAGTTCTCTTCGCACATCCGGCATGTCATGCAAAACCAGGGTTCTTCACTTCTAAGAACCTCCTCCCGCTTTCCGATGAGAATCTTCTGTATAATCTTCCGGGGTCTATATCTGTCCGAAGCACGCGCGACCATACAACTAGCGGTGCAGATACCACACTGTATGCATTTGTTTATAGCTTCACCACCAGGAACTGAAGCTACTTCCTGCGCGAACTCCGATGACGGAGTATGAATATCGCTTTCCATTGAGGTCACCTAGGTGTTGTTTAGTGGGATTGGGCTCTGCAATAGGGATAGTTTTTGGTACTATTCTCTATTCCAAGGATATCTTTGATAGGATGATTATATGCTTGCCGTAAGGGAAGTACGGATATTCTAGCCATTTACATGTCCGATTACAATCATGGAGTATGATTTTTGTTTCAAAAAAAGACATAATATTGACATATGATAATAATCACATGTCTGGCACTCTAGGAATGGTAATTTCAAAGATGTTCATTCCTTCATGTAGATTATGACGATAGGAAAGTCGTCCCTTGAAGATATTAATTATAGAACGTGCCACAAAAATATCAAAATCTATTCTCGTAGTGAGCATCACTGATTCCAGACTAAGATATTCCTGTACTTCCTCCGTCAATTCAGTTCCGGGACATTTTATGAAGAGTATTGCATCATTCTGATTCAATTCACACTGTAATAGAAATGACAAATCATCGGTATTCCTAGTTTTGATGACGAATGAGATTATGCTGAGGATGGCAATAGCAAGCATATCATTGGCATATAATCGAGGATTCTCACTAATTTCTAGATGAACCTTGAAATCCTGTGGATTCAGAAGGAATGCTGCATGATCCATCGCATTTGAGAGAATTGATGCTAAAGGAAATGGTTGGATTTCATCAAGCCTTGAATCAAGTATCTGTGATAATTTGGTGACTTGAAGATTCAATAGGGTCGCTTCACGGCTAAGAACTTTTGCCGATATTTGAACATCTTGCAGTTCAGCATCCTCTGTTTTATGCTCCCCAAGTAGATCGAGATACACGATCATAGCTTGAAGGATGTTCCCCATTTTGTGTGTCCACATCCCTAGATAGAATTCGCTTTCAGCCTTAGAATCCTCTAGCTCTTTCGTACGATTTGCCACTGTTTCCTCAAGGATCTTCCTTGGCTCAAAGACAGCAGAAACTGACATTCCAAGAGCAATAACAACGAAACCAGTTGTGAAAGCTCCCAACCAAATTACTTCTGCGAGCTGTAATGGATTCTCTAGTAACACGATGATGATCTCACCATATAACCAAAAACCCAAAGCTAGGCATGAAACCATTACCACTCGATCTCGACGCCTGTACCAATCATATGCGTACTTGATAAGAGAGGATAGCATGGTTATCGCGATAATGAGAACCATCAAAAGAGCTAAAGGAGATAGTCCAGCCAAACCACCACTCGGCGAAGTGACAAAAAATACAGGACTTGGACTAAATAGAAACCATAGACCCATTAGGGGAATCACAATCATACCCCAAAGAATTGATAGGAGACCAGATTGCCTATTGACAGTCGCCTCTCCCAAGAAGGATCCTGCTAACATACTTGGAAAAATGGCTAATCCCATTGCAATCATCAGAGTCCGGTTTCTATTTCTATCAGCAAATGGAAGCCACCCGGAGAATATTGGATGAGATACTAGATATGTCATTCCTAAGATGATGATATCCAATGCCATGAGTAGAATGACGAGATTTCGAATCTGTCTAGTTTGAAAGAAATGAATGAGAGAGTGTGTAAGGATTATGCTGCTTGAAGCTAATATTGCAGCAATCAGTAATGGAATTGATGTTGCGATGACCTCTGCAAGAGTGAGTGTCCAAATCAATCCGGTAAAGGTAACGAATCCTAAGTAGATAGAAACGTACGCTGAGAGAGATAGTATAAGTATATCTGCCCACCTATACATATTCTCATTCTCATGTCTCACAGCAACCAGCACCCAAGCAATAGCGTTATGATTCACTTTGAGTATTATAAGATAGTGTGTACCTCCTATTTTTGAGTAGATGTCATTAATAATCGCATAACACCCATTCGAAGGTCCTCCTCAGAGAGAAATCCTGTTAGCTCTTCATCGCCAATGTGAATTGTTGGAAGCGCCGGTAAGTCGTCTTCAGATACACCAGATGCAGGGTCATCGATGTTTATCACATTTAGAGAAGAACGTCCAATCCCCAACTCATCTAGTACTGAAGTGAGAGTGTCAAGGACAGGTCCACAAAACACACAATGGTCAGACTTGTAGAAGTCAATAGAGGGTAATTCCAATTCTTCTTGCCATTTAGGAATAGTCACAACAAACTTACTACCCTTTGATGGATCACCCTTAACGCGGTCCTCAATCCAAATTCTTCCACCTAGGTGGCGGATATATCTATCTGCTACTGTGAGGCCAAGACCTTTGCCCATATGTCTTGAGTCATCCTCAGGAATTCTTCTGAAGATTTTCTGCTTCATATCGTCAGCTATTCCAGGTCCTGAATCAAGGAATTGGATCTTCACTTCTCTGCCAAAATCTTGTGCCTCGGTCTTTACTTCAATATCTACTTCTTCCTTTGGATCATATGTCATAGAGTTATGAAGGATATTAAAGAACACATTGTGCAAGAAAGCATGCCCGACAACCTCTAGTGATTCATCATGAATCTTTGTTTGATGCTTGAGTTTCTTTCCTTCAAAATCCCTTTGAACCTCAATAAGAGCTCTTTTTAGATGTGGCGCTAGCTTTGTCTTCATTGTCGATGGAGGGGCTCTGTCGAGACTAAGGAGAACGCCCATATTCACAATCAATCTTGCTGCTCGCCTTAGGTTCCAAGAAGCGTCCCTCACAAGAGATACTTCTCGTGGTGGCAACTCAACAGAAACTTTCAGATCCTCAAGGGCAAATAGAACCGTCTGCAAGATAATATTTAGGTCACTAGTCATTAGATCAAAATAGAGATTTGCTCGCTCACTCTCCTCACGAAGTGTTTGCTCTGCTCTTCTTCTACGTGTTATATCGACAGCAGTCAAACCTATTTCGCTAGGCGCTTCACTTTCAGGATTAAGAGACCTTGCCGAGATGCTAACCCATAGAGAACGTCCCGAGCAATGGACCATCTCTAGCTCGATGCCACTAACACTTTTTCCACGCATCACCTCACCTACAATGTCACCACCGGGATCAAAAGCACCAGAATCAGACAAAGTCTTGAAGAAAGAAGTTATTGGATGACCAAGGATATCATCAGCACTACAACCAAGAAGTCCTTCGGATGCTTCATTGACTTGAGTGACTATACCCTCTGCATTCAGAGTGAAATAAGCAATGGGTGAGAAATCATACAATGAAGCAAACCTTTGTTCTAATTGAATAACTGCTTCCTGCAAAGCAATTTGTCCTGAGATATCTTGAGCAGCTGCAATAATAGCAGGTTTGCCACCAATTTCTATGATTCGAGGATTTATCTCGACGTGGAAAATACGCCCGGATTTTGATTTTAGACGAGTGGTGAATTTCTCTTGTTGCTCTCCGAAGAGAAGTGATTCAATTTGCTTCTGATGCTGTCGTTTAGCAACAGGATCCAACAAGTCTTCAAAATCCATATCCAAAAGGTCGACCTCTTCATACTCGAGAAGATCTGCGAATACCTGATTGACCTGAATAATCTCTTCATCTTGTATGACTATCAGACCTTCATGAACGACATCCATTAACTGCTTTAGCAAATCCCTAACATTATTCAGGTCGGGCATTTTGAAACCTCAAGGTAAATGCTATGGAAGTTATATACATAAAGGAACTCCTAATGTGTTCTTTGTTCCAAAGAGATGAATCGCAATCTAGAAATGTCATAAATCCATCTATACTATGGGATTGATAAGGCATGAAACGAGGCATAGCTCTAATCATTATAGTTGCTGTTTTGTTTTCCTCTTCACACCTCGTTTTATTCGAAAAGGATAACAGAAGTCTCAATTTACCAGAGACCAAGGATTGTAGTGAATTGGCACAAGAATACTATCACTCACCAATCCATATCTCCACCATCGGGAATTTTGCTGAACAGGGATTTCCAGGAAGCGGAACTGCTGAAGACCCCTTCATAATAGAAAACCTACGTATAGAAAGCGCTGCGTGGTGCATCAGGATTGCAAGTATAACTGCTCATTTCGTTATTAGAAATTGTAGTTTCTTTGGTGTGGGCCTCGGAATGGAATTCATTCTTGTTCAGAATGGACGTGTTGAGAACTGCTCCTTTTATACAACTACCAATGGTGTTGATTTAACCGAGGTTGAGAGTTGCGTTTTTACAAGGAATTACTTCAATTCATCGCGGAATCCGATTGCAATAGACCGCGCTCAAGAATGCAATTTCACCGATTCTCGTATTATAACAGATCCTACTAACACTCGACCCATGATAGTTGAAAATTCTAGAGGTCTCATAATAGATAATATAACCATCCTTGGAAACAGCGAGTGGATTCCTTCCCTTCAAATATTAAATGCCAATAGTACAATCATATCCAATTTGAATGTCACTTCGATTGATGTGGGGATTTCAATCATATCCTCTACGCAGATATTCCTCTTGAATAGTTCAATCAAATCTCAACACTATGGAGTTTATTTGAGTAATACTGAAAACTGCATTCTATCCCAGATTAGTGTCAACTCGCCAACTGTCGCAATGTCAATAGAAGATTCTCAAAGTTGCACTTTTGATAGAGTTGAAATTACAGGATACCCAACGGACTCCTTATTTATCTATAGAACTGAAGATCTGTTGATACAGAATTCAGATTTGGGTGTTGGGATTATTCATATATGGGGAGACTCATTGAACTACTGGTCACATACTTTTGTGAATGTTTCCAGTATGGGAAAGACTGTTGGTTTTTTGGAGGGAGTTACAGAAGGAACATATGATGTTTCATCATATTCACATTTATTCGTGGTTTCTTGCGAAGACTCCATTTTCATATGTAATGACACTGCATCGCTCATCTCTCTTGAAGTGGCTTTCTCGTATCGATGTGTATTCGAAGGGATGAATCTAACAGGACCATCAGGTACAATGCTCTATGTATTCAGAAGTCACGGACTAGAAATCAATAATCTTGTCGACAATGGAGTACGGGATAATGCTATCATGATAAATGATTGTAATGAAGTTGATTTAACAAATTTCACTGTTATTTCAAACTCGATTGAGATTTTGCTTTCGGGATCATGTAACTTGGTTTCTGGAAATATAAGCTCCCTTGGGTATGGAGTCATGATAGAAAACTCTGTCGAATGTAGAATTCAGGATTGTCAAATTACATCCAATAGCATGGGGAGTGTTCTACTCTATAATTCCGTCAGTTGTAGTATTGTTAGATGCAAGCTAAATCTTCAATTGGATATACTAGGTTCTTTTGATATCAACTATAATCTCAGTATTGAAAACGTGACAGTTGATAATCGGAAACTCGGTTATTTTTACGATGCAAATACTATGACAATTGATTTGACAGAGTATGGTCAGATTATCTTGCTGGAGTGTAACAGCATTTCAATGGATGGAAACGGAGAAACAGCACTTGCAGGCCTAACAATAATCAGATGCTATGATATCAAAGCAAAAAGCTTCGCCTTTCTTTCAGATTCTGGGCTATATGTTCGCGAATGTAGCGACATCGTCCTACAAGATATCACATCTCTGTTATGGGGTTACATATCGATAGAGGATTCCTCCAACGTGACAATTGACCAACTTAGTACAACATCCTCCAATGTGTATTTCTATAACTCAGCGATTCTTACGGTTAACACGAGTGAATTCATTGATTGCTCGGTCCACGCATATACCTGTGTGTCCTTACAAATCAGAGGATGTACATTTCAATCAAATTGGAGTCCACTGTATTTTTCAGCTATAGAAAATAGCACCATCACAAACTGCTCAATATCAAATACAGATGATGCTGCTCTTTCCTGCTGGAGTGTAATTAATTGTGTTATCAGCTTCAATTCTATCTCAGCAGGAGGATATGGATTGTACATGGAAGCAGCATCAAACACAACGGTATTGCAGAATGTGATAATCAGCTCCTGGGAAGGAATTCATATTGCGAATTCGAATAATCTGACTGTAGATTCAAACTCAATCATCGAATCATTTTATGCGGGAATTCACTGTAATAGAATGTCTGATAGTATTGTGAGTAGCAACTTCGTTCAGAATTCCACTAGGACCGGAATTTACATAGAAAACTGCAATAACATTTCACTAGCATTGAATTGTGTTGTCGATAGCCACGAAATGGGAATTGTTCTTGAGGGATCATCAGAAACTATCATCTGGGGTAATTTCCTTGCACGTAATCTAGAAGGAAACGCCTTTGATGATGGACTCACAAATGAATGGCATCTTCAAGACATCGGAAATTACTGGAGTGATCTTGGCAATAATACAGCAATGGATTTCGAGAGCGGTCCATCTTCAATCGATAATTATCCACTTAGGATTGCAGGTAATACCTCCGACTTGCCTGCATTAAGAATCGTTAATGATATGCAAATTCACTTTGGAGAAGAGAATTTACGCATAGATTGGATAGTATGGACAGATAGACCTGTCAAGATTGAAATTTACTATAATAATTTCATAGTGTCGACAGATGAAATAACTCATTCTGAGTTAATTTCATGGGAGATTTCTAGTTTCACCCTGGGCGTTTCAAGTTACAGGATTGCGATCTATCAGGATGGGACTCTTATCGCACAAGACATCGTCATTATTGAAGTTCTTGCTTCGACATCTCTTGTAACATCTGTCATAGCGTCTGTAGCAATTATTAGTTTGGTTTTAGTTATTGAGATTCACAGAAGAAAAAGGATGGAGGGAGTTCGAAGAACAACTCCCCAGAGTGATATCGATGTGTAGTGTATTATGAAGTACTAAAGGACGAATACTCTTTGATTCTCGATGCCATCTCAGAAAGTCTGTCATCAACAAGTTGAAAGATAGATCCTTCCTCAAATCTACTATCATCGCTCCTTTTCCCTGCTTTCACACCAGTAAGAATTTCAATCCCTTCCTCAATGGTCTTTACTGGAAATATATGGAACATGCCTTTCTTTGCAGCTCCGACTATCTCTTCTTTTAACATTAGATTTTGTATATTGCTCTCAGGAATAAGTACACCATGAGTACCATTTAGTCCCTTGAGTTTGCATATTTCGTAGAATCCTTCAATCTTTTCATTGACTCCTCCAATCGCTTGGACTAGTCCATTTTGATCAACGGAGCCTGTAACTGCAAAGTTCTGTTTGATTGGCACACCGGAAAGTACAGAGAGCAATGCATATAGCTCTGTGCTAGAAGCACTGTCACCATCCACACCTGAGTAGCTCTGTTCGAAAACAAGTCTAGCAGTCAGACTCAATGGTTTATCTTGAGCGAAGATTTTCGAGAGGTATCCTCCAATTATCATAACACCTTTGGTGTGAATATTACCTCCGAGATTAGATTCACGCTCGATATCTACCAGACCTTGTCGTCCGACTCCGATGCTTGCAGTAACGCGTGAGGGTCCTCCAAAGGAAAAATCTCCGAATTGCATCACTGATAGACCGTTAACTTGACCAATAACGCTACCCTCAGTTTCTATTCGTATCACACCTCGTTCGATATACTCCTGTAATCTTTCTTGAATCAGATTAGACCTGTATATCTTTTCCTCAATTGCTTTCTGTATATGCTTGGCAGTGACTTGCTTAGAATTGTCCTGTGAAGCATAGAATGTGGCTTCTCTAATAATATCGGAAACATCAGCAAATTGGGTTGAGAGTTTCTCCTGGTCCTCTGCTAATCGTGAGCTATATTCTATCACCTTTGCAGCAGCTTTTGCATCTAGATGTTTCAGACTTTCACGACCACAGACATTTGCCATAGCCCCTGCATAGTCCCTTATGTTCTCCTCATTCCTATCCATGGTTGTGTCGAAATGAGCTTTTACTTTGAATAACTCTTTGAAGTCAGGATCCTGAGAATAAAGTAGATGATAGACTTCAGTATCACCAACCAACACAACCTTGACATTCAAGGGTATAGGTTCAGGCTTCAGACTCTTTGCTGATAACATTCCAGCCTGTACCATAAGATCCTCAATTTCAATTGCTTCGTTCTTTAAAGCACGCTTTAGACTTTCATAAGATCCTGGAGACTTTGCCAGCTCAGTTATTGGAATCATCAGATATCCGCCATTGGCTTTATGGAGACTACCGGGCTTGATGAGAGTGAAATCTGTTGTTAGAACTCCATATCGTGCCTCTTTCTCAATGCGTCCAAACAGATTTGTGTAGGTTGGATTTAGCTCTATCACAACGGGTGCACCCTCTGGCTGATGGGTACTCACCATTACATTTACTTCGTATTGTGTGAAAAATTGCTCAATCATAGCTGCAGCTTCTGGAGACTCTGGATTTTTGGCTTGGATAAAAGTGGCCAAATTATTGAGAATACTGTTCTCTACATCATCAATATGCTTTGTTGCCTCATCAATTCCTTTGTAGAGGTCACGCATATCCGATATCATATCACCGATGGCATAAAGCGCCATGTCTTTGTTGAGCTCATCGAGTTTTCCACCGACGTCATTCTCAAGCTTTCGTAGTTGTCGCATTGCATTCCTCAAATCAGCATCAATCTCAGAACGTGCCTGAGTGATTCGGTCTATTGAATCCGGATCTAAAGCAGCAATTTGTTCTTCGGTAAGAGGTTGTCCATTTACAACAGGAATAACAAGCAAACCCGCTTGTGAACCACGAAGGACGAATCCTTTCTCCTCTGCTTTCTTACTCACTTCCTCGAAAAGGGTCTTCCTTTCGGAATCTATTGCTTGAGTGGTAGCTTGCCTTCGTGTGATATAGTCTTCACTGTCAAATACTTCTGGAATAACTTGACGTGCAGTATCAATGAGGACACCCAATTCCTTCTTAAACTTCTCAGCCATACCCGAAGGAAGCTCTACTGCATTTGGCTCTGAGGGATTTTCGAAGTTGTATACATAGCACCAATCAGAAGGAGCTTCTCGATCTTTAGCACGATCTTTAAGGAATGCCGTCACTGTCGTAGTCTTGCCGGTCCCAGGAGCTCCTGCTGCATAAACATTGAACCCTTTTTCTTGAATTTCTAATCCGAAGCTAAGTGCTCGGAGTGCACGATCCTGTCCTATGATATCATCATTGGGTGTTAGTTCAGCAGTTGTCTTGCATTGAATAACATCTGGACTGCAATAACGACGATATTTCTCAACATCTAGTTCTTTTACCAAGAGAATCAACGCTCCTGTAAAAAGGGACATAATGATTAGTTAAGGATATCCATATCCCCCACTTTTATTTCATGAGATCAGCATGTTATGGCCGTAGTCAGACAAAAAAGGAAATCAATACCTTATGCTCTTCCACTTTGGGATGTGATTAGAAGAGTGACAATTGAGAAGAATGATAGGAGATATTTAGTAAAATGCTCAGAGAGAGAATTGGAAAGGTCAACGAATCCTGTCAAGATCCTAGGGCTGTTTATCTCCCTCTCTTTGTTGGGTTTCTCTGTGTACAACATAGCAGGATATAATGCATTATTTGACTATCAGACACGATTACTTGTTCGATTCCTTTTTTCGATATCATTGCTCACAATCGCAATTTCTACCGTAGGCAGGATTGCATCGGAGTATCGGTGTATACTCATGACATTCTTTGGAATTTCACTTGGATTCCTGCTGTCCAGCCTTTTCGGTAATTGGTATCTCGCTCTAGGCTATACTACATCCACTGTTGAGGGTTTGGCTCTAGCTAAATTCGCTGAAGTCGTTCCAATCTTAGTTGCTGTACTTCTCGTATCAAGAGCGACCGGATGCACATTAAATGATATTTTCATGATTGGGGGTAAAATTCCCAAAAGTCTACTCCTTGGAATATTAGTTGTTCCTTTCGCTCTCGTTCAGTATCTTGTAATGGGAGGTCTCTCTGTAAATGTAGGATACCAAATAATCATAGGATGGATGCCTTGGCTTTTGCTATTCGGGTTCTCAAATGGCATTATGGAGGAGCTGATATTCAGAGGTATCATTTTCAAGAAGTATGAGCCACTTATGGGAAATAAAATAGCGCTAATTCAGACTTCCTCTATCTTCGCTATATTCCATACCTCACTATTGCCTTATATGGGATTTGTCACAAATCTAGTATTCCTTGTCTTTCTATTCTTTCAGGGATTTGCTTGGGGATGGGTGATTCAAAAATCGGAAAGCATCTGGGGCGGTGTTCTTGCCCACATGATTGCAGATATGTTGTTTGTAATAGTAATCTTTGGAATGGTCTAATGATGTATTGTAAAAAAAGGTGGGAAGGAGTGAATCTCCTTCAATGTTAGATTAGTCGATGCCCATCTTGGCAGTTAGTTTGACTAATAGAAACATAATGAATGCCATAATAATGAAGGTTAGGAGGTTACCTGCGAACAATCCAATCATTATTCCTGATGATGCCCCTTCGCTCAATGGAATATAAATATCAGCCCAAGAATCGGCGCTTGGTACAAATAGACCAATAACGGGCATTATGATGTCATAGACGAAGGATTGAATCAATTGGCCGAGATATATAGCTAGAATGAATGCTACTGCCAGACCAATGACTTTGTATTTCTTTAGAAACTCTGTGAACTCCTGAACTATACCAGTTGGAGGCGGAGCTGGCGTCGGAGGAGTTAGGAGATTCCTAATTTCTCTTAATTCTTCCAATACTTGTTCTTCATTTGACATTTGGTTTGGTCTCCGTGAATTTAGTAAAAGACCTTCATTCTACTATGATAAATAGATTCTCAAATGGCGATGTTAGAGGGAAAAATGCTGAGAGGACTCGTAGAGGAGTCCTCTAGTCATGATGATAATGGGAAATTTCTAACGACGCCTACTGCCGTAGCCACGATCCCTTCTATCGCGACCACCGTCGCCATCACCATAGCCACGATCACGTCCGCCGCCACCATAGCCACGATCACGTCCACCGCCACCGTATCTTCTATCGCCACCGCCGCGTCGATATCCACCACCTCCCCGCCTGAAGTCTTCATGCTCCTCAGCAGACATATCATTCTCCATGTTGACTTCCTCAATGGCTGACTCAGCCTCGGAAATCTCACCGTACTTTCCAATATTCAGTCGAAGATTTCTTCTAAACAATCCAGTGTAGCCATTCTTCAGCAAATAGGTTGAACCGACTTGCATCGTTTCAATGCTTTCATCCCAGAGAGGGACTTGTACAATCCCAGTCGAATCACCAACTGTTGCATCGGCAACGCGATGTGTTTCTCCGTCATTTCGCGAAGCTACTTCACGAGTTTCTCCAATCTCTACCACTTTGAATGTGATGGTGATGTTTTTCATGCGGGGTTTCAACTCCGCAATATTAGCCTCAATAGGTTCTCTATCGTAGGACATTGTAAATTCTCTCATTTTTACGAATTAGCAGGTGCGTCAAAAACATGATATGCTAGGATGGATGTGCGAAAAGGGAATGACCTGATTCGAAACTCCGTAACAGCGCCAATGAATTTGTCTACCTGCACATGTACGTCCGATATAAATCCTTATTATTTTGTCCATTATTGAGTTGCCATCATTGCTTGGTGCGTAGATTTCATATTTTGAAAGATTCATAGATTGACACATATGAGAACTTCATTGTTTATCGCGTGCTTCATTTTAGTGTTATCCGGAACTATTCAAGCACCTCAAATTAACATAGCTGTTCCAGAAAACAACGTTGATAGGATTGAAAGCTCTTTGAGTTATGATGACACAATCAAGGCTTCAACCATCACTTCCGAAGCTCTCATGGAAGCAAGAGCCTCGTTATTGCGAACTTACGATATGCCAGTTACTCAAAAAGAACTAGCAAATCATTTGGACAGTATTATGCGAGCCATAGGGGCAGATCCGGAACTTGCATTTCCTACCTTGGTCATGTCAGGTCCTGAACTTGTTGAACCCCATGGAAACATGACTGATGATTACACTCACTACATCGATCCTAATGTAGAAGATGTTGTAATGATAGACATAGGGTGTCGAGTAAATGGTTACTGCACTGATATCACCCGAACATTCTTCTTTGAAGACGTAAGTGAGGAGATTAAGAATGCTTACAATGATGTTTTACTTGCGCATGATGCTGTAATCAGTCAGATTAGAGCCGGAGCTTCAATTATGGACTTGGATGCCATAGTCAGATACTATCTGAATGAGTATATAGATGATACAAACTACTATTTTCATCCATATTGGGGTCATGGAGTTGGTAGATTCGTACACGAAAGCCCATTCTTATGGGGGGGAAATAATGAGGAACTCTATACAGGAGCAGTACTTGCGATCGAGCCAGGTATCTACTGCTCTGATGGTTGGGCCGTAAGAATCGAAGATGTAGTACTAGTCACTGAAACAGGCGTTGAATATCTCAGTCATCTTACGACTGATATAGAAGATATTACAATAAAAGCCACTGAACCGAGGCTAAACTATTCGATAAATTATGAGAACTACGAGTATGATAATGAAGTGGATATAAGTGCAGACTTTAGCGGAAATTTCGAAACCAACATTCAAGCAGTTGCATATCACGATGGGTACTCGTGGCAATCAATGGAAATAATGGAGAATCAGACATACTCCTACCGATACGATCTTAATACATCATATTCTTCCTCACTGTGGACAATAGTTCGATGCAATACGACCAATTCAGTCTTCTATTTCACAAATTATTGTGTTGCTAATATTGAAGCAGATTCAGAGATTTCGTTGAATGAAGCGATTACTGTCAACAATTCAGCGAGTACAATAATTTCAAGGACTTTGAATCATACAGGTGCAGTTTTGATTCGCTTTAGGATGAAGAGCTATGATGCACCAGATTGGGATCAGATGCTTGTCATCGATTCAAAAGGTGCTGTTCTGGAAGACTACCGAAATAGAACGGGAGAGTTCTGGTGGACCCCATGGTCGAGTGGAGAGCAGATTACATTACTATTGCATTCGACAAGCTCAGTAAGTCTAGGCGGAATGGGGGACTTCTTCTTTGAAATCGATAAATACCAAATAGTAGAAGCTTCATCCAATACTTCCGGATCAATAACCACAACCAATTCTTCTGATGACATTCTTCAGAATTTGGGTGTTGCAGCTATTATCGTATTCACTGGAACTGGAATAATCGTCCTTCTTGTAGTTGTGATACTCTGGATGAAGAAGAAATGAACGATTATTAGTACCAAATTAGTGGGCATAATAAACCTCTATCATGAAATACTACTGAATAGCACTAGGAGTAATCATTATGAGAGGGGAAGTTGTGATTAGACACAATACCATTCCTAGCCCTGACGGACAGAGAATCTCCCGATTTCTTTCTGAATTCACTCGTGGACCTGATTATTTTATCGACGATTTCAATCTAGAGAATCTATCTGAACTTGAAACTTACAAACGTCTAGACCTATCAGGTAATCGATTCTCCAATTTGGATCTATCTCCGTTACGTAGATGTCATGAACTTGAACATCTATGTATTAGTGACAATAGATTGTCATCTATCGATTTGAGTCCATTAGAGTACTGCGCAAAGCTCAGAATTCTGGATTTATCATATAATAGATTGACGAACATAGATTTGCATCCAATAGGAAAACTAAGAAAATTGGAAATGCTATTTGTTCATTCCAATCATATAGAGGAAATCAACCTAACACCGCTGATTTATTGCAGATCACTTCAACATGTTTACATTGAAGGCTGGGAAAAGTGGCCTCAACCTTTCATTGGACTCCTGCCTCACTCAAGTAAATCGTATGAGGAGAGCGTCCTTCTTGAACTGATGATACAGGAATTATATCCTCCATGGGTAGCAACATTTCCAACATCAATCTACCAAAATCATACATCTTCTAAGACCGTGATAGAGCAATATGGATGGAAACAAATGAAGGAGTTCCTTAGCGAATTCTATGATATCATTCCAAGATATGCAGATATCAGTCTACAGAAGGGATTTCTACAGATTTTAGGGATGGATGAGCTTGCATGCTATGAAGGTGAATTTGGCGATATCATAGATCTAATCCCTGAATCAGATGATTATGAATCTGGAAAGCGGGAGATGTATACTCGTATGGTGGATCTCTTGAAGCAACAACTGATACGAGGTGGTAGCACCTTATTCTTTGATATAGATGCCCTGAAGGGAAAAGAAGGAGTGTTACTTGCTCCCTTGATTCTTGAGAGGAGAAAGAAGGAGATAAAGGAGCTAGTGCTCAAAGAATCTGAGGACATGGTTGACCTTTCGTCTTTGTGGCAAACGGGATATGGCTTTGAAATCCTACAAGCTATGAAGAAAGGATTGAAAGTAACCAAACAGGAATTTAGAATAGTCAAGCGCGCTTTCGCAGAACTTGGTATCAAACTGAAAACCGATCCTAAAATCGAACATGCCAGAGATACTCTTTCTCCGATTCTACGAAGTTTTGTGATGGAAAGGGCTTCACGAAATGCCTACATCAGTTGATATCAGTACTCATTGGTAGCGGGTTATAGGTCATAGTGGCAATTACCACAAATCCAACGAATAATAGAGAGCCAAACACAGTAAACCATTCGGTTATTGGACCGCCTATATTTAGTTCAAAAAGTAAAGTTGCGATATCAAGTGAGAATGCATATATCACTATTAATTTGGGAAAGTCGCTGTGGAGGATTAGTCCGATGCTTATTAGTATCAAGACTATAAAATTGAGGATAAAAAAAAGAGACGATGCATCCAGATGTGGTCTACCCTGATCCTCAGAGAATATCCCAATTAGTATCAATGCACAACCAGATGCTATGCCAAATAACTGACCCAATGATAGAAGGAACTTCTGCAATTTGAATTCTGTATGCCATACAATTAGACTGATAAAAAAGGGGAAGAGGCCGATGCCAGTTAGAATACAACCCATATTGTAGAATATTGCTCCAGATGGATTACGTTCATAGTTACCTAATCTACTTAGATAATGTGTGATAGGTCCATAAGGCTCTGGATAGAAGAACCATGATACAAAAGTAAACGCACAGTATAAGAGAATAACGAGGAAACCTGAAATAACTAGAAGGGATTTCTGATGTTTAATTAAACCACTCAACTTTCATCATCAATGCATCAGGAATCAAATCCTCGTATTGTTTCTTTCGAAAAGAAAGCAATCTGATTTTGGACAGTGCAAGTATCTCTTGCAGAATGCCTTTATGGAAGAAATGTAATCAGAATCCTTTTGCCAACTGCATCCAACACACAGACTCCGAACCGTTCTAATATTGATTCAATCACTTGCAAATTAAGTAATAATGAGCTTGTGAACGTAAATCTATTATGTTTCATATATATCTTGGTAGGTCTTTCGACTCTTCGTAGTAACTCTCGATACCAACTTCTGCCATTCTCGCATTTCTTTCTCGCCATCTTCGATCCAAATCTGCATGGAATTGGGGTCGTTCACATGGAAACTCAGAGCATTGAAAACAATAATCGACACTTTTTGATTCTACATTCTCACAGGTTGCAACTCCGCAAGTCGTGAAAAGACAGTGTCCATTTCGACAGCCATCACATTTTGGATCTGCCAAGTAGCGAAGCATCTGTTCGAATGCTGGAAAATCCTCATATTCAGGAAAGGACTTCGAATATCTCTCAGCATAGCTTTGGAAATTGCCAAGTAATTTCATCAGTTTGACACTTGCTTTCGCAATGAAACCATCCTTAAAGGCCACACATTTCTCACAGTTAAGACCACACGGAGCTAGAACATTTCGTATATCTTCAGGCATCAATTGGAAACCCTCTGTGAAGAGATGTTGATTATCTTATTAGATAGTGTTTTCAGAGCAATACTAGGAATTCTCTTGATGACTCAGAGAATTTACTCGACCTCTCTGCTATTCTTTAAGCAATCTTTTTCCTATGGACCAAGCATCGCCAATCTTCTTCCCGAATGACCAATAGGCACCTGGTGGTTGCGTGAATATTAACTGCTTTAGCTGCTCTTGGTCTAACTTGCCATCTGTCAAATAGTGTTCTTCTGTGTAGGTATGTTTGACTTCGCCTATAACAAGTGCTCGCCCTTCTCTCTCAATAATCTCAATCACTTCTAACTCAAAACAAACAGGACATTCCTCAATCATAGGTACATCCTTCATCGCCCCATAGAAAATTGAGAACAGGGATGACTTGTCAACATCAGCGCCTGAAGTCAGTCCGCAATAATCTAACTTAGCAACAAGATCCACATTCGGTAGGTTGATGCTGAACCTCTTCCTTTCCCGAATCCCCTTTGTAGTATACTTGTTGATTCCAATGGACATTATCCAAAGGTGTGGCTTATAGGATATCCTGGTTAGCCAAGCGAGATTCATGAAATTCGGACGACCTTCAATTATTGCTCCAACTAAAACAGATGGTTTAGGAAATGGAGCAGTACTACTTTCAATCTCGATTTTTGTCACGACTATCACAGCACAAACGAAGGAAAGATGTTCAATATTGAAGGTGTGCTTCAACGCATCTTTTTTGGTTCCACAGATATTACGATTGCTCTATCTCGGTCTATATTGGCTATTGCATGACAACATGTCCTTGATAATGGCAGAGCGATCCCACCTAGGTTCAAAACCTATGTGATCGTGTATCTTGGACCCATCAATCCTGAATCCCTTTCCAAAGAGCTTCACTGTCCATGTAGTGAAATTGTCCAAAGGAGCACTCTTTCTGTTGAATGCTTTATAGAGTCGCTCACCAATCGCAGCCATTCCATAGCATACACTATAGGGGAGTTTCTTCATACCATGACCCAAGTTGGTTGCTTCAAGATACTTGCCACAGAATTCGCACCAAGGGCTATCAAATGCAACTACGTTGTATATCTCACCCTTGGTTCGGTCAATCTTCTCCGCAGCATCCACAAGACATCTTGCTACATCATTAGCGTGAACCATGCTAATGGGATTCGTGCACTCTCCGAACATAAAGAACCGATTGGATTCCGCCATCTCCCGTAACATTGGACCACAGTACCCATCACCTTTCCCTAGTACCAAAGGTGGACGGAATATCACGGTATCTAATCCATGATTCCTATTGTAATCGAGAACATGCAGTTCTGCAGCAACCTTTGACTCAGCGTAGATGTTACCAGGATTCAATGGAGCATCCTCTGTTACAGAATCCTGTGGGAACCCGTATACGACACCACTTGAGGTGTAGATGAACGTCTGAATGTCCTTTCTCCGTGCAGTTTCAAGGGCATTCAAGGTACCTTCAACATTCTGCGGCCAGAATCTATTTCGATGACCCCAGTTCGTCATTCGTGCCGCGTTGTGGAAGAACACCTCAATATCATCAGGAACTCCTGAGAGCAAAGATTGAGGATTTGTAATATCACCATCAACCTTAGTGTAACTTAGTCCTTCGAGAAGCTGCAAGCTTGATGTTGGTCGAGTCAATAAAGTAATGTTATGATTCCTTTCACTCAACACACTCATGAGATGAGAGCCTAGAAAACCAGTCCCTCCAGTCACAAACACCCGCATTATACCACCATATTGACTTTCTCACCCTTGATATAAATTATACCAATTCCATGTTGAACCTATTAGATATAATGCTGAATAACTTCTTGGACAGGAGTCTTGAATTTTTCCACTTGCGTTTGCGAGGAGAGTGCATAGCTCTTATTAACTCATTATTTATTGTAGTAGGCGTCATGTCGTTCGAATTTGAAGAACTAGAACTTGATGAACTAGTTATTGATTTGAAGAATGATATTCACTTTGTTTTGGTAAATATTGCTCAGTACAGAGTTGATTCTCAAAGCAAATTAGATTCATACGAATTTCATCAACAAGAGAAGTATCGAGTCTTCTTTACACAATTTGGCGAATATGCAAATCCAAGATGGAAGCAACAGACAGGCAAGGATTGGGACTTTGGAAAATTTCCCTTCAGAAAATCAGATGAGGTCATCAAGGGGCTATTCAGAATTCTGAAGACTGGAGGAGCGTATACTTCTGCTGAAGGAGAGCCATATACTGAAGAGGAAGCCGCTAGAATAGAGGAGAAGCACAGAAAAGCACTTCAGGGAGATGCTGACTCTTTGCATATCTTCTGCTACGTTCTGGATGATACACGGGGAGAAGACGTCAGTTCTGGATTTGGTGTTCCAAGTGAGATGTTGGAGATACGAGATAGAATCTCACCATGGTTCGAAGCTGTCGCATGGGATGATCTCATGTTCATCATCAACTCAAAACATAACATGCTCTACGTCATTGCGTACACTGATTCTGATTAGCTGCCAAAAGAAGTAGAATAGGTCGATGTAGCAAACATTTACATCGACCAAGATCCCAAAGTATTAGCTCTTCCGCATTTTCTTGATGAAAACCACGATTATGACGATGGCGATAGCTCCAACACCACCTATTACAAGGATGATGATGAAAGGATCTATGCCCTCAGTCGAACCAGGATAGCTAAGCGGGTCTAGTGGGTCGGAACCAGCGATGACCTCAATGCCATCTAGGTAGGTATCTGTGTCACTATCGTCATTTAACGGATCCGTTCCAAGTTTTATCTCGAATGCATCGATGAGATTATCGTTGTCTGTATCGATGCGAAGTGGATCCGTACCATAGTACAGCTCATCCAGATCGTCGAGACCATCGTAATCTGTGTCTCCTACAGAGATACCGAGCTCATCGATGATCGCGCGAAGCGCATCGAAGTCCTCAATGTGCGTTGCATTGATGGAATTCAACGCAGCAATATTGCCAGATATCAGAGCCGCCAATACGTCTAACTGCGCAGAGTTAGCATTGACAGATGTTATCACGCTCAGCAGCAAGGTGGCATTCCCTTCGACATAGGTGAATAGAGTCTCTATTGCGGTGTGATTACCATCCAACCAAGCAAGTATCTGGGTGAGGTCTGTGGGTTCGAGTGCATTCACTTGATCAATTACATTCAACAATAGAGTTTCATTCCCTGCTGCCCAAGTAATAAGGTTCTGAATGAGGGTTGTATTTCCATCAAGGTCCGCATATATCATATCGTACCAGACCTGCGGTATCGCAGGATATGAGAACGCATCGTTTGGATCAGAACCATATGCAATTTCGTAGGCATCAAGGAAGTTATCGTTGTCACTATCGATCGAAAAGGCATTCGTATTTAGTATGAGTTCAGTGAGATCAGGGAGTGAGTCGCCATCTGAATCAATATCGAATATTGCTAGGAATCCGTCATCGATAGGATCTGGAGTCGCATTGTATGCTAGATACGTAGGATAGTCCGTCGAGTTCGTGTATCCTGCCACATATACTCTACCATCATAGACATCAACGCTCCTACCATAGTCCTCACCAGATCCACCAATGCACGTGCTATACAGGAGGGTTTGGCCATCAGCTGCAAACACTGTAACAAATGCGTCAGTAGATGCCAGATCGCATGCCGAGGTATGCCCAATAGTAAATGGGAAGTCAGGCGAATCGGTCTGCCCAGCTACATATACAATGCTATTCTCAACCGAGATTGCATAGGGCACCACAGATTCGGATGCTGTCAGGTATGTGCTGTACACAAGTGTGGAGTGGTCAACGTTCACCTTTGCAACAAAGCCTGAGGAATTGAATAAACTTAGCTTCTCAGGATACATTGCGTTCTTCACTGGGAAATCAAATGATTCTGTGAACCCAGTGACCCACACGAAACCTCTCTCGACAGCTAATGCTGATATTGCATCAGTAGCGGTTCCACCAAGGTAGCTACTGAAGAGGATGCTTCTTCCATCCAAAGAGAACTTTGTCAGGAAGCCCTCAACCCCACTTGCAGAATTATCAATTTCATTCAATAGCGGAAAATTGATCGAGTAGGTAATACCACCCACATAGGCGTATCCATTCTCCACTGCAACTGCAAGACCATAGTCCACGCTTGCCCCTCCAAGGTAGGTACTATAGATAAGCGACTGACCATCGACATCGAATTTCGTGAGGAATGCCATGGGAGTTGAGGGAGTAGCATTGTTGTAGGCATTAACACGCGGGAAATCGGTGCTAGTGGTCGCACCAGTGATGTAGGCATACCCCCATTCAACATAGATATCATAGATGTTGTCTGAACTGGATCCTCCAAAGAATGTACTGTACTCTGGTTGAAATCCATTTGACATCAGCTTCAAGAGAAAGCCATCTTGCGAGCCACTGAGTGTATAATCATATGCGGCGTAAAGAGGGAAATTTGTTGAGCTTGTATACCCTACGATGAATACGGATCCTTCGTATACTGCCATACCTTGTAGAGTATCACTAGACGAACCTCCTACAAAGGTACTGTAGACGATTGACTGACCATCCTCGGACATCTTGACGATGAACACGTCGCGGCTTGTGAAAAGAGTGGAGTGCCAAGCATCCACCATCGGGAAGTTAGGTGAGGTTGTAATCCCACCTAGATAGATGAAGCCATCTTGGACTATTACTGAGTGGATCTGGTCGGACTCTGCACCACCTAGATAAGATCCATACGCTAGAGCATAATCAATAGGAATTGTCGCTCCGGGGAATGAATAGGCATCAAGTGGGTCACTTCCCTGCTCAATCTCGTATGCATCACTGTAATTGTCGTTATCTGAATCGCTCAGAAATGGATTTGTTCCATACGATAACTCATCAGGATCTGAAAGACCATCCATATCGCTATCATCCACGAAGACGCTCACGATACAATCTGGTTGGATGGAACCACCGAATGAAAAGTCATAGGGATTGACGGTAGGAAAGTCGGAGGATTTTGTGTAGCCTGTTACATAGGCATAGCTATTCTCTACAGCTATTCCCTGGCCAATGTCGTCGTTTGCCCCTCCA
>JAEORN010000187.1 GCA_016840825.1 Candidatus Thorarchaeota archaeon
AAGTATCTTCTGCAACATGCCAGGTGTCCAATGTGTCAATCCTAAGGGTGCATTTTATGTCTTTCCAGATTTTTCGACATACGGTCTCAGTAGTAACACTCTCGCGGAGTTGATTCTCAAGAAAGTTGGTATCACCTCCACGCCTGGGATTGTATTTGGAAAGTTATATGATAGTCATCTACGTTTTTCATATGCTACGGAATTGTCTGAGATAAAGGAAGGTCTTGGCAAACTTGCTGATTTCCTTCTAACATTGCTCTAGACCGGTTGGTTGATGCTCACTGACCGGAGGCTCTTGCATGAATTCAAAAAATCCACAGGTTCAATTTGAGTGTACAAAATGTGGTGCTTGTTGTCGAGAAGATTCTCTCTTGGTCACTGTTACTGGGCGAGATATTTCTAGGATTGCGATTGCTCTAGGTCTTGTACCAGATGAAATGATAAGAGCCCTAGATTTCTATCTGATGCAAAGCATAGAACCACCAGAAGGTCTCCGAGATATACCAGCAATAAAGACTGAACAAGGTCTTGCATACATAGCCCTCAAAAAGTTAGATAATGGAAATTGCGTCTTCTTGAAAGACAACCTTTGCATGATACATGTGATTAGACCTGCAGTGTGCAGATCTTTTCCATTTGTGTTCAACGATACTGGCTCTGAGAAGACTTGGGGACTAAGTGCCATGAAGGAAATTTGTCCTGGACTCGGTAGTGGACCGACCATCGAAATTTCAAGTCTGCTACAAATTGCAGACGACATATTGGAGGAACTCGACCTATACAAGGAATTCTGTGAAGAATGGAACCACCATGAAAAGACACCCACTGCTAGGCGTGTCATAGAAAGAATCCTCTCAGACCCAAGGTTTACAGCTTGATTGCACTAGAGCCTGGTGAGTATCTGCAGGATGTTTCCAAAGTTATGTTCAACTGTACGACTTTTTTCAGCATAACCCGCAAGGACTTCCATTCTCTCATCTCTCTCAGCAAGTTGGCTGAACCTATCTGATCTAATTTCTGAATGAATAAGTTCATTCAATACAATGATTTCATCTGAAGATTTCAAGACATACTGTAGCATTTTGATAAGCATGTTGAATTCATTAATGTCCCGTAGTTGAAGTGTCTGACTATAGAACTGGAACTCCAACCTGGCTAATTTTTCCCTCTGGGCGACTAGCTTTCTTATCCAATCTTCTGCTCCTTCTTTCTCTAGCTCTCTACTGAGTGTTGCCCAATAGTTTTGTTGATCAAGAAGCTGAACCAAGTAGCTTCGAAGGAATTGAAAATGATCAACCCCATTTTCTATGTCATCCTCGGTCCCAATAGGTTTCATCAACTGATCTGTTTGGCTATGCTTAACTGCAATCATCAGAGAGAACTTGTCCACGTATCTCTTTACTTCTTCTGTCTTTTCTTTCTCTGTAAGTGTATCCGCAAATGTGTCACCAAGAGTCAGGATGAACTTGTAGAGGCATTCAGAACACAGCTCCGCACTACTTGTAATCTCCTTTGTCGATAGAAACTGCATTGCGTCTTCGAGGTCGTCTGCAGGCACATCCTTCCCATGAATCCTCAAAATCCAACCTTGAGAAATACAGTAGACCTTGTTGTCTGGGTAGTTGATATAGATGCATGCATAACAAACATTGCCTTCAGTTGCTCGCTCTTCCTCCATGCTAGCTTTGTCATAATGGAAGGAGAAGATAGAGGGGTCGATCTCAATAGCTTCGATCTCAAGGACCCTGTCATCATTAACACAGAGCCGCTCATCACCAAATACTTTGTAGACCGGGCAGCCCCTAACCAACTTTATGGTTGATTTCTGCTCCTGTTTACTAGTGCCAAGCAAGCTTTTTCTCTCCAACTCAAGCCAAGAGGATAGGACTTGACTTAAACCAGTGACCATTTAGGAATTGCTATGTAGTATGTGTTTCAATATTATAGAGCGCTGATACAAGATTGGTGAATTTGTATTCCTTTATTTTTCTTGCCTCAGAATGCTGAGACAGCATCTCCTGTATATTATCTGGCAACGCTCCTCGCTCTTTAAGGTCAGTAGTAATCTCTCTGATTGTATCGTTAACAAAAATGACTCTCTCGGAAATCCCCACCATGAATCTAAGCACCTCAAGCAGGTCTATCTCCTCAGATGGGTCATCAAGAGAGAGTACTTGAAACATAAACACTGAT
>JAEORN010000188.1 GCA_016840825.1 Candidatus Thorarchaeota archaeon
GATAATATCTTCGAGTTCCTATTCGCTTGACGATCAAATCTAAAGGGAATTGGCAATAGATGAAAGATTTCGACTTCGTGCTTGCAAGTGGGGCATTGCATCTTAGAGATAGCCTTGCGAAGCGAGGGTATCGTGTATATGTTTCAGATACAAATCATGATGGAAAGAGGTTCTTTCCGAATACTGATCTCTATGTTCGACTGTCAGGAATTGCAGAACTAGCGAATAGACGCGTTGTCGTAATTCAAAGCTGTACAGGTTCTTCCCCGGATGTTGATGAGCTATTCACGACAGCAGATCGGATTCAAGAGCTTATGCTGATACTGAATGTTCTGCAAGAGCCAGTAGATGTGAAGAAAATAGGTCATAAGATGTACGAGTATGCTGATATTAAACCTCCAATGAGTGTCGAAGTAGTACTAACTATGCAGCCGTACGCGCTTCAGGACAAACCATTCAAAACAGGTGAAACTGCATCATCATATCATGCTACAAAAGCAATCACTAAATCATGTGACAAACTTTGGCTTATTGCTCCAGTTGTTACAAAAGATACAAAATGGGCTGCTGAAATGGTCGCCAAAGAGCAATATTTCGAGATTCCGATAATCGACAAGCTTGTCAAGTTCGGTGCTGAATGCTTTGGATTTGATGATTTCATACTAGTTGGTCCGGACGAAGGATCTCAAAGTAGGTTTGGCGTTCCAGGTCTTCATAAACAAAGATCGGATTCCTTTACCATTGAGCTATCTGGGGAGCTGGATGTTGAAGGTAAGAATGTAATTGTGATTGATGATCTTACAAAGAGCGGCAGCACGCTCTTGAAATCAAGGGAAATGCTTCTGAAACAGGGAGCAAAAGATGTTGGGCTTGTAGTGCTGCATGTGACGCCTGTATCCGAAAACGGAGAAGAATTACTGGAGAATCTTGTTCATAGGAGTGAGCAGAAGGTAGTTACATCAAACACAGTCTTCACATTCACCTTTATCGAAAAGTATCCTCAGCTTACTTTTGATATAACAGACCTTTTGATTCAGAATCTTAGGAATTAGATACGATTCTACAGAGGAACAAGCTCGATTACATTGAGTGAAAGACCCATATTGTGGGATTGAAATTATCATGCCAAGGTGTGTTAGATGATTCCTAGGCTTCCCTTTGGACATACAGGACATAAGAGTTCCAGAATTATCTTTGGTGGCTATGCATTGAGCAATACAACTCAAGCAGAAGCAGATAAGATTCTTGAAATCCTACTCGAATATGGAGTAAATCACATCGATACAGCTTGTATGTATGGTGACTCTGAGAAACGCATTGGTCCCTGGATGGAGAGTCATCGAGATGATTTCTTCATAGCAACCAAGACAAGAAGACGTTCATATGAGGAGGCTTGGAAGGACCTCGAACGATCTTTGAAGCATTTGAAGATTGACCAGATAGATCTCTGGCAGATACATGGTTTGACAAACCAAGGAGGCTGGAAGAGGGTGATGGGCAAAGGAGGTGCACTTGAAGCGCTCGTTCAAGCACGTGAAGAAGGATTGGTTCGTTTCTTAGGCGTGACAGGACATGGTGATAAAGTGCCTATGATGCACAGACAAAGTCTTGAATACTTCGATTTCGACTCAGTTCTCTTGCCATACAACTATGTCCTAATGCAGAAATCCCGATATGCTTTAGCTTTTGATGACCTAGTTGCATTATGCTCAAAGAAGAATGTCGCAGTACAGACCATCAAATCCATCTCTCGGCGACCTTGGGGGAAGCATGAGAAGACTCACAATACGTATTTCTATGAGCCTCTAGATAACCAACATGCAATCGATAGGACAGTACATTGGGCCTTAGGACTTGAGAACAGCTTCGTGATCACTGCTGGAGATATTAAACTAGTGCCCATGATGTTAGATGCTGCTAATCGATTCAAGAAGAGCCCCTCTAATGATGACATGGATGCATTGGTCGAAGAATTCGATATTCAACCAGCTGTTTTTAGTATGAATGACCTGAAGTAGGCTAAGAGGGCGGTTGGTCCGCCATCTTCTCCTCGATCTCCTTTATTCGTTCCAAGTATTCTTCTCGCTCTGAGTTACCAATATCAGGCAGACCTGAGAATTTTCTAATCGCCTGGAGAAATAGTGGATGCCGGCTCATTATCTCGCCAAAAGTCTGCCTCATCTGTTGAGTTTGCACCTTACTCTTATGATATCCAACTCCAAACAAGAACAAGCCTATGAACAATGATGCGATTGTGATAATTGTGTAAGATGGGATGGTTGTTTGAATGTCTTGAAAGATTATTGGGAAGGCCCCTGCTAAAGTGATGAACAATGCAGTAGCACATGCTCCCATCAGATAGAAATTCTCTGCGGGATTGTCCAATTGACTGGTTTCATAAGACACTATAATGTATGAAGCTAGTTCAGAATCATTCAGTGCATCTATTTCCCATGGTTGTATCCTCATAGAATATTGTTCAGTAGCATCCAATATCCAGTATGAATCTTGAGTGTGGACTTCCACTTGTCTATATCGCTTCACTCGGAACTCGGAGTATCTCTCCTTCTTATGGATGATTTCTTCTACCCTCTTACATCGTTCGTCGCTATAGAATGATCCATAGGGTATGTCTGAAACGTCAATCTCTACTTTCACTCACTTCCACGCCTATCTATAGGAAAAACATGAGAGGATATGAGGATTTCTTGAAAGGAAGATTACCGATAGAGATTCAGAAGCCATATATCAGAAGAAGATGATAGATTCTGATTGCTTGACTAGCTTGGAGGTATGAGATAATGACCAAACTTACTGGCGGCGAGGTAGTTGCACAATGTCTTCAGCAAGAAGGCGTGAGATATGTTTTTGGTGTGCCTGGTGACCAGCTATATCCATTACTCGATGCAATCTACAATCTTGAAGGAATTGACTTTATCACTTTTAGACACGAACAAGCGGCTGCCCACGCAGCTGATGCGTGGGCACGAACTACTGGAGAACCGGGAGTCTGTTTAGGTACCGTTGGACCTGGTGCTGCAGACCTAGTTCCAGGAGTCTATCCGGCCTTTGCAGATAGTATTCCTATGGTAGTACTATGTGCACAGAACCAATCTTGGAGAATCTATCCAGACCATGGTAGTACGCAAGGATTAGATCAGGTGGACCTATTTCGACCGGTGACAAAATGGCAGGCTAATATTTCACACTGGCAACGGATACCTCATCTCATCCACTGGGCTTTCAGGGAATCTCTGTCTGGAAGACCTGCCCCAGTTCATCTTGATATTCCCTCTGATGTGCTCTATCTCAAATGTGATGAGGAAACCCTCGAGGATGGCATCGTTTCACCTTCGCGGTATCGAATGACAAAGCCACCTATTGGGGATCCTAGTTTAATCGAGCGAGCAGCAGAAATGCTATTGGATGCGAAATTCCCTCTCATTCATGCTGGGGGAGGTGTTCTTCAATCAGGGGCATGGAAAGAAATCGTTGCACTTGCAGAGCACCTTCAAGCTCCTGTGACTACTTCGGTATTTGCTCGTGGTGTGATTCCTGAAGACCATCCTCTCTCCTTAACTCCAGCAAGCTTTGGATCTGTAGGTGCTCAATGCCAAGCTGACCTTGTATTGCTTGTAGGAGGTAGACTTGGTGATCTCGACTTCTGGGGACGAGAACCGGGATGGGCGAATTGTGCAGATCAGAAACTGATCCAGATTGATATCGCTGGGAACATGATTGCACACAATCGTGTCGTCGATCTTCCAATTGTAGGAGATGCCAAGAGCACACTTTCACATCTTCTTGAAACGATAAAGAAACAACCGAAGTCCAAAGCCCGACCATCTATGTCGGATTGTAGAGAGGCTCAGGAGAACTGGCTTGCTGACTTTGAAGCGCAGGGCTGCACGGACTGCATCCCGATACATCCACTCCGGCTGGTCAAGGATGTGAGAGAATTCTATCCTCGAAATGCAATCTCCATCGTTGATGGGGGAAATATTGCAGTATGGGCTATCTACCTGAATAAAATCTACGAGCCCAGAACATTTCTCTGGCCTTCAGACTCAGGACATCTTGGAGTGGGAACTGGGTATGCCATAGGCTCAAAATTAGCACACCCTGAGAGAGATGTGTA
>JAEORN010000189.1 GCA_016840825.1 Candidatus Thorarchaeota archaeon
AGGAAGGAAGTATACTATGGTACTGCAGATTATCGGAATAGGAATAATCATCCTCTTAGTTAGTCTAGTTGCAATCAATTACCAATCCATCCTAGTTGATGTCATCGGACAATTCATTCAACTAAGACCTGAAGACTATGAAGGGTGGCATTACTATGGCTCATTACTTGATAGAGCAGGTTACCATCTAGAGGCTCTCGATGCATTAAAGAAAGCTGTAACAATCGCTCCCAATTATTCAGTTGCATGGAAGAAAATGGGTGATGTGCTGATGACACTTGGAGATAGAGATGGAGCCTCTGAGGCTTATAGATTCAGTGAGTCGTAGCTTTAACGCTTTTTCTTTCTCTTTCCTTTTCCTTCATGTCTTGTAGCGAATGATCGTTTCAACTTCTCTTGCTCCTTAGCTGCCTTCTCAGCCTTTCTCATTCGATGACAGTTGATTCGTGCAGCTCTATGAAGGGCCGTAACTCGTTCAGCTTCGTTCTTATTACCGACTTTCTTGTACAATTTACGTGATTTTTCCCACGCTTCCTCAGCACTACAGAAATCATCCAATCGGGCGTATGAGGTTGCGAGTGCGTCAAAAGCATCAGGATCATTCTTTACTATTGATGTGAGATTTTCGAGAACTTGGCATGCTGCTTCCCACTCTTCCAACTCCATATAGATCAACCCTAGATTACGCATGGCTGTGGGGTACTTTTTCCTGCGAATGATCGCTCTCCTCAGATGTTTTGCCGCTTCCTCTAGTCTACCATCTTTGTATGCTACCATGCCCATCGTATTTTCAACACTGGCATCAGTAGGGTCCAGTTCTGATGCTTTCTTTAAAGATCTCATGGCTGCCTTATGTTTCCCTGCACGAAGATTCACATCACCTTGTATGAGCCATGCCTCAGGATTTTCAGGGTCCATCTTAGTTGCAGTTTCGGCGGACTTGAGTGCATCGTCAAATTGATCATCTATCGCGAGTGCCATTGCCCTCCGGATATAAGCGGGGACAAGATCTTCTTTCAAGCTTAAAGCGGAGTCATAGCTGGAGATAGCATCCTTAATGACACCAGTCTCAAGTTGAAGGTCACCCAATCTCAGCCAAACCCCCCACTCATTTGGGGCTAATTTACTCATCTGTTGATAGATAGAGAGTTCATCATCAACTCGTTTCAGTCCGCGAAGAGCCAGAGCCTTGTCACGCAAGGTCTCAATATCATCGGGTTTGAGCTGCAATGCTTTGTCAAATGATTTGAGCGCGTCTCCTGCCTTATCACGACCTAGTGTAAGAAGAACTCTACCTCGGTTCAGATGAGCTGCTGCAAGTTTTGAGTCAATCTGGATTGCCTGATCAAAACATCGAAGCGCCTCTCCAAATTCCTCTTGCTGTGCGAGAATCACTCCCTTAACATTCCATGCAGAAGCATCTTGTGGATTCTGACGTAGATGTGCTTCCACACTTGCGAGGGCTTCTTCAGAATTTTCCATCAGTGTTCGTATACATCCACATCTTTACTCCTCAAAAGAGTTGAGATGCCACTACGAAGGATACAAGTGCATGAATACGAATCAAATCTGTACAATGAAATTGGAAGGAATTGATGCAATTATCTTTGACCTAGGTGGCACGCTCTACGAACCTGCATCCGATATCTGTGGACTCACAAGAGAGTTCATGTCAGATATTGGATATGAGAGAATTGAGGGATTCACAGACGAACATATCAAAGAGGCACTTGTTGATGCAAATGAATGGCTCTGGAATTACATGGTGGAGAATAATGTTCCGGTAAATTGGGAACCGAGTGTAACTGAATGGCTGCAATATGATAGGGAACTCTTTCGGGGTCTAGGAATTACTGAGAATGTTATGGAACTTGCAGAGAAATATCAGAAAAAGTGGGACGAATTCTTTGAAGATGTCAATCCAGTTCTTATTGAAGGTGTTCGCGAAGTTCTTGTTGAATTGCAACAGAGAGGATTTGCCTTAGGGATTGCTTCTAACAGATATAGTAATCCAATACACATTCTACAGAAAGATGAAATCTATGAAATGTTCGGATCTGTAGAGTGGACTGGAGTTCCAGGATATACTAAACCATCTCCGTACATGCTATTGAAAGTCGCCGAGGATTTAGGAATCAATCCTCGAAGATGTGTCTATGTGGGAAACATCTTTAGTATGGATTGTATTGCCGCTCAGCGAGCTGAGATGGTCCCAATTCTTCTGACTTGGGTTGATCCCCACGAGGTTCACAAGATTACAACTGATGTTGTTGTCATAGAGCATATCGACGACCTACTAGAAATTCTTGGATGAATACGTTCATTATGAGGTAGTATTCTCACAGTTGTTAAGGTGAACATTGATGAAAC
>JAEORN010000190.1 GCA_016840825.1 Candidatus Thorarchaeota archaeon
AAAGATACTTAATTCAAACGCTGAGAGGAGGGTCGTACTTCCCTTTCTTCTCTCCCGTCAAGCCTCTAACGACACTGGATGGGATCTGGCTATCAAAGCAACGGAAAAGGCAATAGAACAAGTAGAAGAGGATTGGATAGCATTCTTGTATCTATTGCAATTATATTGGATAGCTATTATGGCACGGTTTGGTAATCCTCTGGAAGATACGACCCAGATCCGAATTAAAGAAATGCTTGAGAAGAATCCGTCACTAAACTGCTATTCTGGCAAATTTCATATATATCATGCATTCAGATTAAAGCAGGAGGGAGATATTGCGAGAGCTCTTGACACATGCACTCAGGGACTCAAAACCGCAGAGATATTCGATGACAAATTGTACGAAAGTCGCCTCCTATGGCAGAAGGCGGAATTAATTGGGCTCTTCCAATTCGGACCAGGTTCTACCTCAACGGCAAAACGCATCTTAACTAAAGCAAGAGGAATATGCGAAACGCTAGGGGATATTCAAGGACTGTTGTCGCTTCAGAGTCTGATTCAAACCATTTGCCACATGCGTGCGGAATATTCAGAAGCAAATGAGATTAATTATAGTACCATTGAAAATCGAACACTCGTCGCTCAAGAACTAGATATAGATTTGCATGATACTGCGTTCATATTGAATGAACTTGGAAACGGTCGCGAGGCTCTGGAGATGGCAAAGCTAGCACTTGAAGGAGCTGGGAGGAGACCATTGTTGCTTCCGTATTGCCATATGGATGTTGCTTGGTCATTGATTAATCTAAACAGATTGGATGAAGCAGCTCACCAAATGGACCTGGCAAGAGAATTCATTCTTCAATCAGGAATTGAAAGTACTATCGCATATGAGTATATGATTAATGGCTTGTTAGAACGCGCCCGAGGAGATTTCGAATCTGCTTTTCACAGTTTTGAAAAAGCATTGATCATAAACGAGAGAAACTGCCGACATAATAGAGCTAATTCCTGCTTGATCAAGTTGGCAGAAACTGAAGTTTTGGCATTTGAGCAGACTTCGAAAAACCGAGATGATGAGATGGCAGGAAAATGGCATGCACGATTGGAGAAACTCGGACGAGAGATGGAACTACCCGGGATTGTCGGAATCGAATTGCTCCTAAAGAGTGAACTTAGGCTTAAACAGGGTCGCGATACTGAGGCTAAAAAATACATTGAAGAAGCCCTGAAGTTATCTGAATCCCCAGGGTTGGCATTTCTAAAAGACAGAGTGTTTGATTTACTTAAGCCATTATCACTCTAATTGGTCAGCGAAATAAGAACCATAAATCAGCAGCAACCTTTGCAGCGTATATCAACTCAGGATTCATCGCTCTCACTGCTTTTATAGTACTACAATCTGTGAGATAGTATTCGTAGAGAAAAAGTTAGAGAAGAAGAAAGAAAGAACACGCCAGCGAGGCTTTCATTCGTCACTGGCGTGATGATAAGCATTCTAGGATCGCATTTTCACGATTGCAGCAAGTACTATTACTACTACTGCTGCTCCGCCAGCAATCATGAGAATGGTGGTCATATCTAGTGGTTGATCTGTAGTTCCTGTTGTTGTCGTGGTCGTTGTTGTCGTTGTTGTTGTTTCGTCTTGAGAAATCTCTGTGACCTCGATGTTGTCAACTGCACTTCCAACATTCAGACCAAAGCTCATAAGATGATAGTCCAAAACAGGGACAATTGCAGTTCCGTCAATTCTCAGTGTGCCATTGATATATACATAGAAATGATCTGCTGAATCGGTGATGTTGTGAATAATATCAAAGTGATGATTTCCAAGAAATCCTCCGGGAAATGACCATTGCCCAAAATAAGTTGATGCCAAACCATCAGCTCTGGCTAATTTTACAGCCCCACTAATGAACTCGAGGTCAAAATCAACCCCAGCCCATGGTCCGGATTCCACTTTCATGAAGTTGACGAATAAGAGCTCCGTTACATTCGTGGAGTCTGCGATTTTAAGATCAAAAGACCAACTTCCAAGCGTCACATTACTTTGGTGCTCAATAAAGGCAGGCATATTGATACCCCAACTCTCTGCTGTTAATTGTCCGTTGGTTATGTTGTAGGCGCCTCCAGTCACAGTCCATCCATTGTAGTTTCCATCACTGAAGTCATCAGACCAGTCTAAGGTCGATGACGCAACCTCAACTGGAAATGACAGGATGAGAAATAGACTGGCAAGAGCTATTATGACAAGTTGACTCTGCTTTCTCAATTCTTTTCCTCCTGTTACTTAATTATTCCATTTTATATAGAATATTATTACTTGTCATATAATTAATTATTTAAGAGTCTTTTGTGTTCCATAAATTGAGGTATCTAAGCGGGATTTTCCAGGCCGATGTTCACATACGGGGAAGCATTATTGGCGAAAGAGAAGAAGCAAAATGCAGTAAGAGAGTTCCTGCGAGAACAGATCATGGGAAAGAGTCTAGAACATGAGTTCATGCTTAGTAAACGAGGAATCAATGTGATGACTCGCCTGAGTGAGAGAGTTGTCGATATTCTTAATGCACTTGTAATTCTAAATGTATTCAGAAGTCGATCAGAAGCAGTGGCTGCATATGTTGAGAGTTCCATTGTTTCAAATATAGAACTTTATGAGAATTTAATGAACATGTCAAAACAAGTCGCAGATATGCGAGATTCTGCAATGGATTCGATTCTTGAAGCCCTTCAAGAAAGAAAACGATTAATTTCTGGAAGATGAAAAGCACTTCTCACACATTGATTCTTTATTCTGTTCTTAGAAAAAACTCACGCAAGTACTTCAATCTATATGAGAAGATTCATTGAGAAAAAGTTGGAGCACGTGTTCTAATATTATTCATAAGAAGCAATTCTCTCAATCATGAAGCTGGATTGGTACAGTATTGAAATTCGAATAAGTCAAACTGAAAGCATTATCAGAATGAATGAAAAGACTACTTGACCTTCCTGAGTCGGCGTCGAATCAACTGGTCAGAACGAGATCTGTGCTTCCTCAAAATCGTAGAGGTCCCTTTTGATCGGGCAAGTTTTGTGTTTTCATGTGATGCCATTTGAATCACCGTGGAGAAATGGTGTGGGCAGACCTAGGGGAGTCCGCCCACTGTGTCTCTGATGCCGGGAGGTGCACGGAGACAGCGAATTGACCTCATTTGATAATGAGGAGCATGAAAATGTCAGGAACTCGCATACAGATATCGTAGACTC
>JAEORN010000191.1 GCA_016840825.1 Candidatus Thorarchaeota archaeon
CAAGGTGGATAGAGAAGAGAGGCCTGACATTGATGGCGTATACATGCAAGTCGCTCAATTGATTACTGGACGTGGAGGCTGGCCTTTAACTATTATAATGACTCCGGACAAGAAACCGTTCTTCGCAGGAACGTACATTCCGAAGAGGACAAGGTACAACACTTTAGGAATGCTAGATCTAATTCCACGAATTGGTCAGCTCTGGATGGAAGACCGAAACAACATAGAAGATGTGATTCAAAGAGTTGAGAATGCACTCAAAGAGCCGTCCGCAGAAAAGATGAGTTCAGATTTGTCTGAAAACGACATCATCGCTGCATTTAGTGAACTCTCACAAAGATTTGATGATGAAAATGGAGGTTTTGGTAGCGCCCCAAAATTTCCTTCACCACACAATCTTCTACTGGTATTGCGATACTGGAAACGAACTGGAGATGCATGGGCACTTCACATGGTAGAGAAATCGCTCACAGAGATGCGAAGGGGGGGTATTTTCGACCAGTTAGGATTTGGATTTCACAGATACTCAACAGACGCGCACTGGTTGGTTCCTCATTTTGAAAAGATGCTATATGATCAAGCAGGTCTAATATTAGCATATACGGAAGCCTACCAGATATCAAAGAATCCACTCTTTGCACAGGTTGTGGGCGAGGTCTATGAATATGTGACTCGCGACCTCATGAGCCCAGAGGGCGCTTTCTACTCTGCCGAGGATGCTGATAGTGAAGGAGTTGAGGGCAAGTTCTACGTTTGGGCTAAAGAAGAGATTGATACTATACTATCTGAAGAGGAAAGAAATCTCTTCACAAATTTCTATAACATCGAATCAGAAGGTAACTTCTTAGAAGAAGCTACGGGCAGAGAAACAGGGTTGAACATCCCCCATAACTCATCTTCCTTAGAAGACATTGCTAAATCTTTAGGACTTGATATTGAACGAGCAAGAACTCTAGTGGAGAGTGCTAGGAAGGACCTTTTCAATGTAAGAGAAAAAAGAATCAGACCTCATAGGGATGAAAAAATCCTAACTGACTGGAATGGATTCATGATTTCAGCTCTTGCTAGAGCAGGCATGACATTGAATGACTCAAGAATGATTGATACTGCTGAGCGCGCTATGTCATTCTTACTTGACTATCTGCTCAATGAAAAAGGGGAGCTCTTTCATAGATATAGTGACGGAGAGGTCGCCTTCAGAGCATTCTTGGATGATTATGCATTCCTCGTCTTGGGACTTCTAGACCTGTATCAAGCCACATTCAATCCCAGATATTTGGAACTAGCCAAACAACTTGCTGAAGACATGCTGAAGAATTTCTGGGATAAGGAGAATGGAGGCTTGTATTTTACTGGTACATATTCAGAGGAACTGCTTGTCAGAAGAAAAGATGCCTACGACGGTGCAATGCCTTCTGGTAACTCTATTGCTATGTTGAGTTTCATTATGCTTGCAAGAATGCTAGGGGAGAGCGAGTTCGAGGATTATGCAAATGCTATAGGTCGAAGTTTCTCTGCAGACATAATTTCGACACACTCTGCGTTTTCCATGATGTTAGTCGCCCTTGACTTCGCCTTAGGACCATCCTTTGAAATCGTGATCGCAGGTAAACCTGAACAGGATGACACACGATCGATGCTAGAAGCAATTAGAAAGAGGTTTCTTCCAAGAAAGATATTGCTTCTTCGAGGGACTGATTCACAATCACAAGAGTTGAACAGACTCGCACCTTTTACTAAATATCATGCACCTCTAAATGACAAGGCTACAGCTCACGTCTGCATTGACCATAATTGCAAGTTACCGACTAATAGTATTGAACAGATGCTTAGACTTCTGAACGAAATCTAATATTCGACACTCGTTTATTGGGAGGGCTTTTTCCTTATCCACCATATTAGCAGTACAATCAATACTGCAACACCGCCTCCTGCAAACGCAATGACAGGACCGTATAGTGTAAGAAAATCGTTTGGCCAAATCTCAGCAAGTGCATTTCCAGCGTCTCGCCACGAATCCGCAATTCCAAGCAAAGCTGCAGATATATCGTCTAGAGAATCCTCGAATGGCGTAAAAGCTTCATCAATATCTCCAGTAGAGTTATAGGATTCAGCTATAGACTTGAAAGTAGTGGCGACGAATCCGGTAGCTCTAGTAAGATTCGTTGGATAAATTAGTGTTGAATTATCAGCAAGTTGTGCGAAGAATGGAAGAGCTCGCTCGCCTGCTTCGACGAATTCTGTAAGATCTGTTTCTGTCATTATTGAAGGAAGGCTCGCAAGAGCAGTTCTGTATGAGAGATATTGCAATGTAACTTGAGCCTCAAGGCCAAGACCAATAAACATGATAATAGCAGCCTTGAAGAAGACCTCGTCTGCGATGCCATCGAATACGCTAAGATAAGATTTGAGACCTGCCACAGTCATATCAGAGCTCATTGTTCGAAAAGCGGCTTCACCGAATTTCCCATAGTAGGCATTAGCACTCACCGGAGAATAAGATGTGCCGACACCTAGTAACTTGTCTCGTATGAGAGGACCAAGAAGATAATCTTTCATGGCGGGTGTATTTTCAAGGGGGGTCATTATGTTGGAAATATAGTATCGGTTTGACCATGCGTTGTTGAGTGCAGTGTACGTGATTTCAGTATAGTTTCCACGTCCATCTTCAGGATATCCAAAATCATCACCAAACGAGCCAACTCCTGGATCGATTATTGTAGCAACACCAGATGTATCATTATATCCAACAATGAGTACTCCGTGACCACCACCAGAGAGGTCTTGCTCTCGGAGAATGTCATAATCAGGACTGGGAAGCCAAGTTGGATCTACACTAACCAGTAATGGATAACCTGAATCAATTGATTCTCTCATTAGATCAAATGCATCATCCTCGCTATAGATGACACCGACAGTGAGGCCTTCGCTTTGCCATACTTGAATGTTCTGCTCAAGATATGGAACATCACTGCCGATGTATAGGGTATAATTCAATCCATAAAGGTCCGCAAGGAACTTTGTTGGTTCAGCTTGAG